>DATAKR010000028.1:0-30239 GCA_036261495.1 Acidimicrobiales bacterium
AACCAAGCTGCGCCACAGCCCGTGGTACGGGCGAGTGTAGTCGTCGGGACGGCGCCCATCGCCCTCCCCGATCCCACTTCCCTGCGGTCACGATCTCGACGGCGGTCAGCGCGAAGGAGCGGCCGGGCGCCGCGGCAGCACGGGGTCAGAGGTGGTGGAGCAGCCACTCGACGCCCTGCACGGCCCGCCAGCCGAGGTAGAGCGTGAGCCCGGCGAGGAGCAGCTTGAAGTGCCACGGCGTGCGGGGCGCCTCAGCGATCACGCGCCCGCAGGTCGGGCACTCGCCGCCCTTGCCCATCGACGTCGGGTTCCAGAACCGACCGCAGTCGTCGCAGTAGGGCACGTCAGCTCGCGTCGCCGCCGGCCGCCCGCCGGCGGCGCGGGCCGGCGACCGCGATCGGGCTCGGAAGCTCGTGGCCGACGACGTCGCGAGCCACGGCGACGGCGTCGAGCAGGCGCTCGAGGTCGACGCCGCTGGCCACGCCGAGGTCGTCGAGGAGGTGCACGAGGCCCTCGGTTGCGAGGTTGCCGGCCGCGCCCGCGGCGAACGGCGAACCTCCGAGCCCCCCGACGGACGTGTCGAAGTCGGCTACGCCGAGCTGGAGGGCGGCGAAGGCGTTCAGGAGGCCGGTGCCTCTCGTCTCGTGGAAGTGGAGGCGCACCGACGAGCCCACCTCGTCGATCAGGTCGGCCACGCGGCGCGGCGTCGCCATGCCGGTGGTGTCGGCGAACGTGAGCGAGGTCGCGCCCGCCTCGCGAGCGGCCCGGCCGAGCGCGGCGACCTCTGCGGGGTCGATGTCGCCCTCGTAGGGCGAGCCGAACGCGCACGACACGGTGACGTCGACCCACAGCCCGCCGACCCGCCGGCAGATGGCGCCGATGCCCTCCAGGGACTCGGCGATCGTGCGGTTGACGTTCTTCTCGTTGTAGACCGGCGAGGCGGAGATCGTGACGTTCAAGCCGTCGACGCCAGCCTCGAGCGCGAGCTCCGCTCCCTTCAGGTTGGGCACCAGCGCCACGTAGCTCACGTCGTCGCGGCGCCGCAGCCCGTGCAGCACGTCGGCCGCGCCGGCCATCGACGGCACCGCCGCCGGCGACACGAACGAGATCGCCTCGATCTCGCGGAGGCCCGCGTCGGCGAGCGCCTCGACGAGCCGGACACGATCGGCGACGGGAACCGGCTGCTCGGCCTGCAGGCCGTCGCGCGGGCCGACCTCGCGGATCCGCACCTCGGGGGGAAGCGGCGTCATACCGGGGCGACGCCGTGATGGCGCTCGGTGAGGTCGCGCCGCTTTCCCTGCGCGGCGGAGAAGCGGGCGACGAGCTCGTCTCGGAGCTGCGCCGGCGGCACCACCGCGTCGATCACCAGCTCAGACGCCAGCCGGAGCAGGTCGACGTCGGCCTCGTACTCGGCCCGCTGCTCGGCGACGAACCGCTCGCGCTCGCCCGGGTCGTCGATGGCCGCGATGCGGTTGGCGAACACGGCGTTGACCGCGGCCTCCGGCCCCATGACGGCGATCTTCGCCGACGGCAGGGCGAGGCAGGCTTCGGGCTCGAACGCCGGACCTGCCATGGCGTAGAGGCCGGCGCCATAGGCCTTCCGCACGATGACCGAGATCTTCGGCACCACCGCCTCCGACACCGCGGTGATCATCTTGGCGCCGTGGCGGATGATGCCCTCGCGCTCGACCTGGGTGCCGACCATGAAGCCGGGCACGTCGGCGAGGAACAGCAGCGGGATGTTGAAGGCGTCGCAGAGGTTGATGAAGCGCGTGGCCTTGTCGGCCGAGTCGACGAAGAGCACGCCGCCCTTCTGCATCGGGTTGTTGGCGACGACGCCGATCGGCTGGCCCTCGAGCCGCCCGATCCCCACGATCAGCTCGGGCGCGAACAACGGCTTGATCTCGAAGAACGAGCCCTCGTCGATCAGGCCGTCGATCACCCGGTGCATGTCGTAGCCGAGCCGCTCCTCGTCGGGCACCACGCCGTCGTCGAGGTCGAGCGCCGGCGGGGCGGGGTCGTCGAGGGGCGGCAGCTCACGCCAGCTCGTCGGGAAGTACGAGAGGTACTGGCGGGCCAGCTCGATGGCCTCGGCGTCGTCACCGGCGAGGTTGTCGCCGCAACCCGACACGGTCGCGTGCATGCGCGCCCCGCCCATCTCCTCGAGCGTGGTCTGCTCGCCGATCACCATCTCGGCCATCCGCGGTGAGCCGAGGTACATCGACGCGTTCCCCTCGACCATGATCACGATGTCGCAGAACGACGGGATGTAGGCGCCGCCGGCGGCCGAGGGCCCGAAGAGGCAGCACACCTGGGGCACCCGGCCCGACAACCGCACCTGGTTGTAGAAGATCCGGCCTGCGCCCCGCCGGCCGGGGAACAGGTCGACCTGATCGGTGATCCGGGCGCCCGCGCTGTCGACCAGCCAGACGATGGGGATCTCGTGGCGCAGCGCGTACTCGGTGACGCGGACGATCTTCTCGACGGTGCGGGCGCCCCACGAGCCCGCCTTCACCGTCGGGTCGTTGGCCATCACGCACACCGGGCGCCCATCGACGCGGCCGACACCCGTCACGACCCCGTCGGCGGGCAGGTCGGCGGCGACGGCGTTGGCGAGCAGGCCGTCCTCGACGAAGGAGCCCGGGTCGAGGAGCAGGTCGAGCCGGTCGCGGACGAACAGCTTGTGCTGGCGCGCCAGCTTGTCGGCTTCCTTGTGGAGGTTGCCGCGCCGGGCGCGCTCCTCGGCGCGAACGATGTCGTCGCCGCCCATCACGTCCTCCGGATGGCGAGGATGGCGACGTCGTCCGACAGGGCGGTGGCGGAGAAGTCGCGCGCCGCCTCGAGGAGCGACTTGCAGAGGACCTCGGCCTCCTGGCCCGGGTCGCGGCGCAGGATCTGGGCGACTCGCTCGTCACCGAACAGCTGCTCGCCGGAGCGCGCCTCGATGAGCCCGTCGGTGTACATGAGGAGGAGGTCGCCCGGGTCGAGCTCGATCTCCCGGCTGATGTAGCTGCCGTGAGGATCGAGCGTCAGAAGCGGACCCGTCGCCCGCAGGCTGCGCACCTCGCCGTCGTGCCAGAGGAGGGCCGGCGGGTGGCCCGCCGACGCGAAGCGCATCGTGGCCGCCTCGGTGTCGAACACGACGAGGCAGAGCGACACGAACTCCTCCACGCCCCCCTGCGCCGAGATGATCGTGTTGAGCTCCTCCAGCGCCTGGGCCGGGTCGCGGTACTCGCGGAGGAAGACGCGCAGGAGGTACTTCACCTGGAACGCGGTGATCGACGGCTCGATGCCGTGACCGCTCACGTCACCGATGACGGCCGCCAGGCGGGTCGGCGCGGTGTGGAACACGTCGTAGAAGTCGCCGGCCATGAGGCCGGTGCCGGCCTCGTAGACCTGGCCGACCTCGAAGCCCTCCATCGACGGGAGGTCCTGGGGCGCGAGGCGGGCCGCCCAGGCGCGAGGCGCGGTCGCCTCTTGCTCGAGCGCTTCCTCGGCCCGCCGTTCGAGGAGTGATCGCGCTTCGACCTCCTGGGCCTGCCGGAGGAACCGGCGGCCGTAGAGGATCGTCCCGCCCACGGGGAACAGCACGACCGCCATCGGCAGGTCCCACAGGTTGTAGTGCGTCAACGCCATCACCCCGGTGGCCACGGCGAGCAGCAGGTAGAGCAGCCCGGTGTGGAGCTCCTTGCGGAACTGGAAGTGGGCCAGGTCGGCGGCGCCGCGGTCACCGCCGGCGGCGTCGACCATCCGCTCGATGCGCCGCCAGCTCCGCTCGAGGCGGGTGCTCGAACGGAGCCACACGAGCGCAGCGATCGCGCAACCCAGCGCGACGACAGCGAGGACGGGACTGTCGACCATCGACACGACGACGCTATCCCGACCGGCGACGGACCCGGATCTTGAGGGGGGTGGGCCCGAATTCGAAGTGCTCGCGGATCCGGCGTTCGAGGTACCGCAGGTAGGTGGGTGGCAGCGAACGGTTCGTGAAGAGCGTGAAGGTCGGCGGGTCGGTGGCGCCCTGGGTGGCGTAGAGCACGCGGGCGTTGGGTGCCGGATGGGCGGCCTGCGCCGCCTGGATGAGCGAGTTGAGCTCGCGGGTCGGCACCCGTCGGTGATAGGCCTCGATGGCCTCCTGCAGGGCGGGAAGCAGCTTGTGCACGCCGAGGCCGGTCTTGGCCGACACCTTCAGCACCGGCGCGTAGGCGAGGAACGACAGCTTGTCGCCCACGTCGGCGGTGACGTCGGCTCGCGCCTCGGCGTCAGCGAGCAGGTCCCACTTGTTGAGCACCACGACGACGGGGCTGCCGGCGGCGTCGATGCGCTCTGCCAGCCGCTGGTCTTGGTGGGTCACCCCCTCGGTGGCGTCGATCACGAGCAGCGCCGCGTCTGACTGGTCGATCGCCTGCAGGGCGCGCACCAACGAGTAGTACTCCGTGCCCTCGTCGATCCGCGACTTGCGTCGCATCCCCGCCGTGTCGACGAAGCGGATGCGACCGGCCTCGGTCTCGACGATCGTGTCGATGGTGTCGCGAGTCGTGCCAGGCATGTCGTGGACGACGGCGCGCTCCTCGCCGATCAGCCGGTTGAAGAGCGTCGACTTGCCGACGTTGGGCCGGCCGGCGATCGCCACCGACGCGTCGTGCGCGTCCTCCGGATCGGAGGGTGTGCCGGCGTCCTCGCGGTCGACGTCGCCGTGCCCTTCGGGCTCCGGCTCGCGCTCGGGGAGACGGGCGACGATCTCGTCGAGGAGGTCGCCCGTGCCCCGGCCGTGGAGGGCGCTGATCAGCCACGGTTCGCCGAGGCCGAGCCGGGTGAGCTCCCACGCATCGGCCTCGCGGTTGTCGGAGTCGACCTTGTTGGCGATCACGAGAACCGGTCGGGTGGCGCGGCGCAGGATGTCGGCGACCCGAGCGTCCTCGTCGGTGATGCCGACGGTCGCGTCGACGACGAAGAGGATCACGTCGGCTTCGTCCATGGCGCGCTCCGACTGGCGGCTGACCTTGCCCTCGAGCGACGCCTCGTCGCTCGGCAGCCACCCGCCGGTGTCGATCACGGTGAACTCGCGACCGGCCCACTCCGCGTCGAGCACCTTGCGGTCGCGAGTGACGCCGGGCTTCTCCTCGACGATGGCGGCGCGCCGGCCGACGATCCGGTTGACGAGCGTCGACTTGCCGACGTTCGGCCGCCCCACCACCGCGACGATGTCACGAGCGGTCACGTGAGCGCCGCCGGTGCCGGCGCCGGTGCCGCCGCGGCGAGAGCGGCGCGGAGGGCGTGGCCATCGGTGGGAACGATCTCGACCGGTCGGGGCAGGTCGGCCGGCGACAGCCCGTCGAGGAACACCCCGTTCGACAGGCAGACGTCGGGAAGCAGGTAGCGGTGGCCCTCGGGCTCCGACGAGAGGACGCGCTGGAGGTCGGCTCCGACGAGCAGCCCCGCCACCGCGACGTTGCCCCCGAAGAAGCGGTTCTCGACGGCGACGATGCGAACGCCGTCGAAGCCGGCGCGATCGAGCAGCGGTCGCAGGACGCGGGCGCCGTACTCGCCGGTGAGCACCGCGATCGGCGCGCCGGCGCGGGGTCGCAGGCTGACGCGGCCCGGCGCCCGCGGCGCGCGGTACCCCTCCGGGGGCGCGCCGTCGACCCACGAGAAGAACCCGGCGCGCACGCCGGTCGCGACCTCCGCCCGGCCCAACAGCTCGGCCTCGAACGTGCGGGCCATCCCGATCCCGTTCTCGTGCTGCGGGAAGCCCTCGTAGTGCTCCGCCGGCGGGAACGGGCGACCGGCGAGGAGGTAGTACTCGTCCGCCGCGAACACGAGGCGCCGGCCGAGCAGGTCGAGGTAGCGCTCCTGCCACTCGTGCACGGTGTCGACCACCGCGGCCGCTTCGGCCGGGCTGTGGGCGCGCATCGTCGACTGGCCCGACCAGCGGCTCACCCCGAGCGGCACGGCGCACAACGTGGCGAGCCGCTCGTACTCGTCGAGAACGGCAGCGAGCGTGTCCTCGAGCACCGGCCCGTCGTTCACCCCCGGGCACACGACCAGCTGACCGTGGACCTCGATGTCGTTCTCGAGGAGGGCGCGGAGCCATCGCAGGCTCGTCGCCCCCCGGCGGTTGCGGAGCATCGTCGAGCGCACCTCGGCGTCGGTGGCGTGGATGCTCACGAACAGCGGCGACAGCCGCTCGGTGACCACCCGCTCGAGGTCGGCCTCCGTGAAGCGCGTCAGCGTGGTGAAGTTGCCGTAGAGGAACGACAGCCGGTAGTCGTCGTCCTTGATGTAGAGGCTCTTCCGGAGCCCCTTGGGGAGCTGGTAGATGAAGCAGAACTCGCAGTGGTTGTCGCAGGTGCGGACCCGGTCGAAGAGCGCCGAGCTGACCTCGATTCCGAGCGGCTCCCCTGCGTCCTTCTCCACCGTCGTCGACATCTCGAGGCCCGCGCGTGCGAGGACGAGGTCGAGATCGGCCTCGTCCGCGAGCATGCGGTACTCGATGACATCGCGGGGGACCTGCCCGTTCATGGCGACGATCTCGTCGCCGGGCAGGACACCGGCCCGGGCGGCCGGCGACATGTCGTCGACGGCCACCACCCGAGGCAGTGACATGTCGGCCAGTGTAGGGGCCGGAGTAGCCGTCGACCGCCGGTAGCCTGGCCCCGTGCCCGTCGAACGCGTGCTGCTCGCCGCGCCCCGGGGCTTCTGTGCCGGCGTGGAGATGGCCATAAAGGCGCTCGCCTGGATGGTTCGCGTCTTCGAGCCGCCGGTGTACTGCTACCACGAGATCGTCCACAACCAGCTGATCGTCGATCGGTTCCGGCGTCTCGGCGTGGTCTTCGTCGACGACGTGTCCGAGGTTCCCGAGGGCGCGCCGCTGATGCTGAGCGCCCACGGGACGGCCCCGGAGGTCGTGGCCGCCGCACGGGCGAGGGGCGGCGCCGTCGTCAACGCCGTGTGCCCCCTCGTCACGAAGGTGCACCACGAGCTCAAGGTGCGCGCCAGCAAGGGCTACACGGTGATCTACATCGGCCACGAGGGTCACGATGAGGCCGTCGGCACGATGGCCGTCGCGCCGTCGTCGGTGCGCCTGGTCGAGCACGAGGAGGACGTGGCCGACCTCGACCTCCCTCCCGACGCGCCGGTCGCCCTCCTCGCCCAGACGACCCTGAGCCAGCACGACTGGGCCGGCGTCAAGTCGGAGGCGCTCGGCCGCTTCCCCGACCTCTGGATGCCCGGTCGAAGCGACCTGTGCTTCGCCACCACCAACCGCCAGGACGCGCTCTCGGTGATCGCCCGCCAAGCCGACGCCGTGGTCGTCATCGGCTCGGCCAACTCCTCCAACACGGTCGCCCTCGCCAAGGTCGCGGCCGCCAACGGGTGCCCGCGCGTCGTCCGCGTCAACAGCGCCGAGGAGGTTCCCGACGACCTCGACGGCGTCGTCGGAGTGACCGCGGGCGCGTCCGCCCCCGAGGAGCTCGTCGACGCCGTCGTCGCCCGGCTCGACCCCCGCGCCGGCGTCGAGGTCGTCACCGTCACCGACGAGGAGGAGTACTTCCCGCCGCCGCCCGAGCTCCGGCGGGTCCTCGACGCCGTCCTGTGGCTCCTCGCGTGGTCGTGGGGCTCGTCCGTCGGCGCGGGGCTCCTCGCCGACGACCGGTCGGTCGCGGCGAGCGACGTCCTCCGATCGCTCACTCCCCGGTGACCGCGGGCCGCGCCGCCGGCCCGTCTTCCGCCAAACTGTGCCCATGACCACCACGTTCACGCGCATGGACGAGTCGACCGCCGAGCAGTGGGCGGTCATCGGGCAGGAGACCGCGAAGAACCAGGGCCGCACGGCCGAGCAGGTGCTTGCCATGCTCCGGGGCCTTGCCGCCGTCACCGACGGGTTCGCCACCGACCAGCTCGTCCACTGCCTCCAGACGGCCACGCGGGCAGAGCGTGACGGTGCCGACGACGAGGTCGTCGTGGCGAGCCTCTGCCACGACATCGGCAAGATCGTCTCGGTGCCCAACCACCCGGCCATCGCCGCGGAGATCCTCAAGCCCTACGTGCGCCCCGAGGTCTACGACATGATCCGCGTCCACCAGGACTTCCAGGGCAAGCACTACTACCACCACTTCGGCGGCGACGCGAACGCCCGGGAGAAGCACCGCGCCGCGCTCGACGACGCCACGTTCGCGCTGGCCGAGCGCTTCGCCGACGAGTGGGATCAGACGTCGTTCGACCCCGACTACGACACGCTGCCGCTGGAGCACTTCGAGCCGCTCGTGCGCCAGGTGTTCGCCCGGGCGCGCCTGCCGATCGGGAGCTGACCCCGGCGCTCGCCGGCGGTTCTGAGGGAGCGGGCCCGGCCGGCCGCCGTCGCGGCCGAGCCGGCTCCCCGATCAGACGGACGCGATCGCGACCGTCGGTGAACCGCCGCCGACCGCGGCGCCCTCGTACGCGGCGTCGCCGTAGGAGAACACGCCGCCGTCGGAGGCGACGAACCGGTAGCCGGCGCCGCTGCGCGTGCGGCTGATCCCGACGATCGGCTTGTTCAGCGCGATGTTGCCGGTCGAGCCGTAGAAGGCCGCGTCGCCGTAGGCGAAGATCCCGCCGTCGGATGCGGCCAGCCAGTAGCCGTCGCCGCTGAGGGTGCGGGCCATGCCGACGATCGGCTTGTTGAGCGTCATGGCGCCCGTCGACCCGCGGAACCGCGCGTCGCCGAAGGCGAAGATCCCGCCGTCGCTCGCGACCAGCCAGTAGCCCCGGCCGTCGGGCGTCGCCGCCATCCCCACGATGGGCTTGTTCAGCTTGATGTCACCGGTCGACCCGAAGAAGCCGGCGCCGCCGAAGGCGAAGATCCCGCCGTCCGTCGCGACCATCCACCCGCTGGCACCGTCGCCGAGCGTGGCCATGCCGACCACCGGCTGGTTCAGCGGTCCACCCTGGCGTGCCGACTCGGCGATGCCGAAGTTGTTCAGCCCGCCGTCCGCGGCCGCGGTCCAATAGCCCTGGAGCCCGGGAGCCGGCGAGTCGGGGTAGCCCTCGGCGGAGATCGGCGTGCTGGCCAGCCCGTCGGGAGCGGCGTCGGTCACCTCGTTGGGCGTGGACGGGTCGCCGTCCGGGTCGTAGATCATCACCGCGCCGACCCGCACCTCCACCGCTCCCCCGATGCACTCGGCGGGGATCCCGAGCCGATACACGCCGGATCCCGGGTAGCTCGCCACGCTGCACACGCGGTGGAACGACCGGTCGACGAGCACGGCACCGCTCTTCTCCTCCAGTGCGAGCCAGTCGGTCCGGCCATTGCGATCGGTGTCGATCGACCAGCCGATGCCCGTGATCCCGTTCCATCCGGGATCCGACGCGGGGTCGGTGTACTGGGCCGGCGTCAACGACAGCTGCAGGCCGCCCGTCGGCGTGGTCGGGTTCACGGCCGCCGGGGAGTACGACGCGGCGACCTCGACGATGTCGCCTCGGGCATCGGCGACCGGCGTGGGATCGCCGGTCGGATCGGTGATGGTCACGCTGGTCGACGTCGAGGCCGCCGCGACACCGGCACTCATCCACGTCACCCCGCCGGAGGCGAGCATCGTCGACACCAGCGCGACCGCCGCGACGCGGCCGCGGCGACGAGCAGGCGTACGGGTCCTCGAACGCATCATCTCTCCTCCCGTCGATGACGGGCGCCCGCAGCGAGAGGATCCTCCGCCGTCGCGAGATCGCCCGGATGCGCCATCGCGGCGCTCGAGCGTGGATGGTGCGGGCGGCCGCGACGGCGTCCCAGGGCCGACAGTCCCGAGCCGGACAAACCGCCCGTGACGTCACCCCTCCCCCGGAGCGGGTGACGCACGTCATGGTGACACGCGATATGTCGCGTCGTACGCTCCGGTTCGACAAGGGGGATGCGGTGTTGAGCGTGGTGGGGGTCGAGAAGTCCTACGGCCGGGTCGCGGCGCTGCGAGGTGTCGACCTCGAGGTCGGCCGGGGCGAGATCGTCGGTCTCGTCGGGCCCAACGGCGCCGGGAAGACCAGCCTGGTCTCGATCGTCGCCGGCCTGCGGCGACCCGACAAGGGCACGGTGACCGTCGACGGACTCGACGTCGCCCACCACCGCGACCGCGTGGGCGCGCACCTCGGCCTGGCGCCGCAGGACCTCGCGATCTACCCGACCCTGCGGGTGCGCGACAACCTCGTCGCCTTCGGCGAGCTGGCCGGGCTGCGGGGCCGCGCGCTGCGAGAACGCCTCGCGGAGACCGCCGACGCGCTGGGGCTCGGCGACCTCCTCGACCGCCGAGCCGCGGCCCTGTCCGGCGGCCAGAAGCGCCGGCTGCACACCGCCATGGCGCTCATCCACCGGCCTCCCCTGCTCCTGCTCGACGAGCCGACCACCGGGGCCGATGTCGAGAGCCGCAACCAGCTCCTCGCCCTCGTGCGGTCGCTGGCCGACGCCGGCGCCGCCGTCTGCTACTCGTCCCACTACCTCCCCGAGGTCGAGCAGCTCCGGGCCTCGATCGTGATCCTCGATCAGGGACAGGTGGTCGCCCGGGGCCCGCTCGACACGCTGCTCGGCGCCCATGCCCGCGCCGTCGTGGCGCTGGTGTTCGACGGTCCGGCGCCCACGCTGGCCATCGAGGGCGCCGTCGCCGACGGCGACCGCCTGCGCCTCCCGTCCGACGACCCGGCGTCCACCGCCGCCCGCGCCCTCGCCATGTTGAACGGCGCCGCCGAGCACCTCGTCGGGGTCGAGATCGTGCGCCCGACGCTCGAGTCGGTGTACCTCGCCGTCACCGGGCGCCGCTACGACGCCGGCGGGCAGGCGAGCGCCGCGGGGGAGGTGTCCGATGTCGCTGTCGCGTAGCCGCGCGCTGATCCGTCACGAGATGAAGCTGCAGCTGAGCGAGTGGCCCAACCTGAGCACGATGATCCTCATGCCGCTCGTGATGATCGCGTTCTTCAAGCCGCTGGCCCGGCTGGCGCTCACCGCGCAGCACCCGGGCGCGAACGGGGCCGAGTACAGCGTGCCCGCCATGTCGACGATGTTCGCCTTCTTCCTCGTCGCCTTCATCGGGTTCTCGTTCTTCATGGAGCACCGCTGGAACACGTGGGAGCGGCTGCGGGCGAGCCCGGCCACCAACGCGGAGATCATGGTCGGCAAGGTCGTCCCCGCCGTGCTGCTCTGCCTCGTGCAGCAGGGGGTGCTCTTCGGGAGCGGGTTCTTGGTGTTCGGCCTCCGGATCAACGGCTCGCTGGCTGGGCTGTTCGCCGTGATCGTCGCCCTGGCGTTTGCACTCACCGCCATCGGCGTCCTGCTCGCGGCCGTGGTGAAGAACGAGCAGCAGATGAACGTCATCGGCAACATCGGCTCGATGGTGCTCGCCGGCGTGAGCGGCGCCCTCGTCCCGCTGTCGGTGTTGCCCGGCTGGGCTCGCACGGTGGCGCCGTTCACTCCGCAGTACTGGGCCCTGAGAGGGTTCCGCTCGGTGATCCTCGACCACGGCGGCATCAGCTCGGTCGCGCTGCCGGTCGCCGTCCTCCTGATGCTCGCCGCCGGCGCCGCCGTGCTCGCCCTGATGCGGTTCCGGTTCGACGAGCCGAAGGTGCAGGTGGTCTAGGTCGGGGTGCCGGCCGGCGGCAGCGCGTTCGGCCGGCCGACCTGCTTCTGGGCCTCGTCGAACAGCCGCTGGAGCTCGGCCTGCAACCGGACCGTGAGGTCGTGCACGGCGCTCCTCGGCACCCGACCCGTCTCCGACCGCTCGGCCCGCAGCGGCGGCCCTACCACGAGGTGCACCTTCACGGGCTTGAGGAACCTGGCCCCCTTCGGCATGGCCGCCTCCGATCCGCCGATGCCGACCGGGATGATGGCCACGTCGGCGCGCGACGCGATGTAGGCCGCCCCCTCGAAGAGGTCCTCCACCACCGGGCCGAACCGGCGCGTTCCCTCCGGGAACACGACGAGCGGCTCGCCGGCCTCGAGCACCTCGATGCACCGGCGCAACGCCTCGCGATCGGCGTGGCCGCGATCGACCGGGAACGAGCCGAGCGCCGAGAACAGCCACCCGATCGGCTTCACCTTCCACATCTCCTGCTTGCCCATGTAGCGCAGCCGGCGGGAGGTGACGGTGGCGACCAGCGGCGTGTCGATGTTGGAGCGATGGACCGGCGCGAGGATGAACGGCTCCTTCGCCGGCACGTGCTCCTTGCCGTCGACCGTCACTCGCCAGAACAGCTTGTCGAAGGCGACGACGATCGAGCGGGCCAGGGCGTAGAGCCATCGACCCTTCGGTGGCGCGATCTGCGCGGTACGGGTCACAGCTTCGCCAGCACCTCCTCCACGATCTCGGGCACGGGCCGCCCGGTGGTGTCGATCTCGATGGCGTCGTCGGCGGCGCGGAGCGGCGAGTGCCGGCGGGTCGAGTCGAGCCGGTCGCGGGTGGCGACGTGGGCTGCGACCTCGTCACCGGACTCCTGCCGGCGCCGGGCCTCGCGCTCCTCCTCCGACGCGGTGAGGAACACCTTGAGATCCGCGTTCGGGAACACCACGGTGCCGATGTCGCGACCCTCGACCACGCCGCCGCCGTGCGCCTCCACCCAGTCGCGCTGGCGCCGTACCAGCTCGGAACGCACCTCGGGGTTGGCGGCGACCACGCTCACGACCGCGCTCACCTCGGGCCCCCGAATGGCGGCGGTCGCGTCCTGCCCGTCGACGGTCACCGTGCCGGCGACGTCGATGGCCAGGCCTTTGGCGAGCGCCGCGACGCCGGCGGCGTCCGCGGGATCGACGCCGTCGCGGAGGGCGGCGTACGCGACCGAGCGGTACATCGCCCCGGTGTCGAGGTAATCGAGCCCGAGCCGGGCGGCGACGGCCCGGGCCACGGTCGACTTCCCCGAGCCTGCGGGGCCGTCGATGGCGATCACACGCATCGCCGGCACGCTACAAGCGGAGGCGGTCGAGGACCGACCAGAACTCGGGGAACGTCTTGGCCACGCAGCCCGGGTCGGCGATCTCGATGCCCGGTGCCCGCAGGCCGATCACCGCGAAGCTCATCGCCATCCGATGGTCGTCGTAGGTCTCGATCCGCGCCGGCTGGGGTGCTCCCGGATGCACGACCAGCCCGTCGGCCTCCTCGAGGGCCTCGATCCCGCAACGTTGCAGCTCGCGCACGAGATTGCCGATGCGATCGGTCTCCTTGCCGCGGATGAACCCGATGCCCGTGATCCGTGTGGGCGAGTCGGCGAACACGGCCGCGGCCGCGAGCGTCTGGGCCGTGTCGGAGATGTCGCGAAGGTCGACGTCGACGCCGTGGAGGGCGCCGGTGCCCCGGACCTCGACGAAGTCGGGCCCCCGCTCGACCCGCGCCCCCATGCGCTCGAGGACGTCGACGAAGGCGACGTCGCCCTGGCGCGACGTGCCCGATAGGCCGTCGATGCGTACGCGGCCACCCGACACGGCGGCGGCCGCGAAGAAGTACGACGCCGCGCTGGCATCGGGCTCGATGGCGAACACCCGACCGCGGTAGCGGGCGCGTGGAACCGAGAACCGCCGGCGGCCCATGTCGGCGTCGGCCGTCACGCCGAAGTCGGACATCACCCCGAGCGTCATCTCGACGTAGGGCCGCGACACGAGATCGGTGGTGAGGGTGATGGCGAGGCCGCCCGGCCGCAGCGGTGCGACGAGCAGCAGTCCGGACAGGAACTGGCTCGACACGTCCCCCGGCAGCTCGACCTCGGCTCCGTCGGCCGGGTCGCCCGGCACGACGGCGATCGGCAGGTGGCCCGCCTCGCCGAGCTCGTCGACCGACGCGCCGAGGCCCCGCAGCGCATCGACCAGCGGCCCCATGGGGCGGGCCCGCAGCGGGGGGTCGCCATCGAGCACGTATCGGCCCGTGCCACACGCGAGGAGTGGCGCGACGAAGCGCGACGTGGTGCCCGACAGGCGCGCGTGGAGCGACGCGGGGCCGGCGGGCACGAGGCCGCGGGTGCCCCTGACCGCGACGCGCGGTGGGCCGTGCTCGTCGTCGACCGCCACGTGGATGCCGAGGGCCCGCAGGCACCCGATCATGGCCTCGGTGTCGTCGGCCAGCAGCGCGTTCTCGAGGGTCGAATCGCCGTCTGCCGTCGCCGCGCACACGAGGGCGCGGTTGGTGAGGCTCTTGGAGCCGGGCAGCACGACGCGGACGTCGGGCGGTCGTCGGAGCGGCTCGACCACCAGCGTCGCGTTCATGCGAGTCGCTGCACCGATGGGCGGTAGCCCCGCGCGAGGAACGCGCCGCGGACGAGGTCGGCCGCCCGAGCGTCGACGACGAGCAGCAGCACGCCCCGGTCGCCCTCGGCGGAGTGCGCGATCTCGAGGTCCTCGATGTTGACGCCGAGCTCACCCGCGAGGGTCGTGAGCTCCGCGAGCACACCCGGCCGGTCGGGCACCGGGACCCGGACCTCGACCAGCTGCTCGGCCCGCGCCGCGCGAGTGGGCAGGTTGATGCGAGCGTGCCGGGCCCGCTCGAGCGAGCCGAGGAGTCCCTCCCGGTCGGCCGACGCCACGATGCCGCGGAGGCCCGACAGGCGGTCGATGAGGCGGTCGAGCACGTCGACGATCGCCGTGCGGTTCTCGGCGCAGATGTCGGGCCAGATGCCGGGATGCCCGGCGGCGATCCTCGTCATGTCGCGGAAGCCGCCCGCCGCGAGGCGCAGCAGGGTGGCGTGCTCCTCGGCGCGATCCGCCGCGATGCCCATCAACGCCGCCGCGGTGAGGTGCGGGACGTGCGACACCACGGCGACGAGCTCGTCGTGACGCTCGGCCGGGATGGCCACGACGTCGGCGCCGAGCGACGAGATCACCGAGCGAAGGCGCGCGAAGGCGTCGGGATCCGTTGTCTGGGTCGGGGTGAGCACCCAGGTGGCGCCCTGGAACAGCGCGGCGTCCGCGCCTTCGACCCCCTCCTGCTCGGAGCCGGCCATGGGATGGCCGCCGACGAACCGGGGATGGCCCACGGCGGCGACGATCGGGCCCTTCACACTGCCGACGTCGGTGACGATCGTGCTGGGCGACACGAGGGTACGAGCCTCGCCGGCCACCGCCCCGACCGGCGTGGCGACGAACGCGATCTCGGCGTCGGGATCGCTGCCGACCTCGTCGAGCGCGCCCAGCTCACGCGCCCGGACCGCACGCTCGTGATCGCGGTCGCGGCCCGTCACGAACCAGCCCTGGGCCCGCAACGCCATGCCGATCGACCCGCCGATGAGACCGGTGCCGACGATGGCAGCGCGCGGGGCGCTCATTCCGGCAGGTCGTCGCGAAGGTCGCGCGCGCCCTCCAGGTACACGTGGTGGAGCTCGCTGCGGGCGCGGTCGGTGGTGAGGTGCATCATCACGCGGATGCATCGCGGCTTCCCACCGACGATGTCGAGCTCGCGGGCGCAGATGAGCGGCACGTCGCCGAAGCCGATGTCGCGAGCCGGTGTCGCGGGGAAGGCGGAGTGGATGTCGTCGGTGGCGGTGAAGAGGACGCTGATGAGGTCGTCCTTGTCGACGTCGTTGCGGTCGAGCATCGCCTGCAAGAGCGTCTTCACCCGCTCGCCGATCTGCTCCGGCGTGTCGTCGTCGATGGTGGTGGCGCCGCGCAGGGCTCGGACGGCAGGCATCGCCGGCAGGCTACAGGCGTCCCGGTGGCGCATCGGCGGCGGGGTCAGCCTCGAGGGTTCGCCGGCGCATCCGACGCCGCCTTGGCGAGCGCCACCACCTCGTCCCGGTCGAGCACGCGCCACTCACCGGGCTTGAGCGACCGGTCGGCAAGGGGGCCGATCCTCGTGCGCACGAGGCGCACGACGGGATGCCCGATCGCCTCGCACATCCGGCGCACCTGCCGGTTGCGGCCCTCGTGGATCGTGATCCGGAGCAGACCAGGTCCGAGCCGGCCGACCTCGGCGGGGGCCGTGGTGCCGTCGTCGAGCTCGATGCCCTCGCGCAACGCCCGGAGCGCCGCCGGTGGCGGGTCGCCATCGACGTGCACCAGGTACTCCTTCTCGACGCCATGCCGCGGGTGCGTCAACCGGTTCGCCAGCTCGCCGTCGTTGGTGAGGATGAGAAGGCCTTCGGTGTCGAGGTCGAGGCGGCCGACCGGGAAGACGCGAGGCTCGCTCGGCACCAGCTCGACCACGGTGCGGCGGCCGTGGGTGTCGGCCGCGGTGCTGACGACGCCGGCCGGCTTGTTGAGCAGGTAGTGGACGAGATCGACGCGGGTCGGCACGAGGGCGCCGTCGACCTCGATCACGTCGTTCTCGGCGTCGACGCGCCGGCCGAGGATCGCGACCACGCCGTTGACGCGGACACGACCCTCCTCGATCAGCTCCTCGACGCGCCGGCGGCTCGCGTACCCGGCCCGCGCCAGGACCTTCTGCAGTCGCTCACCCTCGCCCGCCGCGCCGGCGCCGGCGCCGGGAGCGGTGCCGGTCATCCCTCCGCCGACGGTGCCTCGCCCGACGTGTCGCCGGCGTCGCGGTGCTCCTCCCGCTCGCCATCGGCGTCGACCCGCAGCCCGTACTCGAGCGCCTCGACCACCTCGGGACCCGGGACGAACTCACCGAGGGGCGGCAGCTGGTCGGTGGAGTCGAGCCCGAGCTTCTCGAGGAAGAGCGGGGTGGTGCCGTAGAGGACGGCCTGCCCGGGCCCCGGATCGCGGCCGACCTCGGCGACGTAGCCGCGCTGCTGCAGCGTGCGCATCACGCCGTCGACGTTGACACCGCGGATGGCCGACACCTGGGCCCGGCTCACCGGCTGCTTGTAGGCGACGATCGCGAGCGTCTCGAGCGCCGCGGCCGACAGCCGCGCCGTTTGACCCTCGAGCACGAACCGCTCGACGTAGGCGGCCATGTCAGGGTGGCTCTGGTACCGGTAGCCGCCGGCCACCCGGACGAGCTGGAACCCCCGGTCGTCGACGGCATAGCGCGTCGCCAGCTCGCGGCACAGCTCTTCGACCCGGACCGTCGACACCTCGAGCACCTGGGCGAGCAGGTCGGGAGGGATCGGCTCGTCGGCGACCATCAGGATCGCCTCGATGGCGCGTTCGACGTCGGATGCCACCGCCGGCCTCTCAGCCCTCGTAGGCGTCGACGAGGTCGGCGTCGAGGCGCGCGTGCTCGCCGCCGAGCCACACGATCTCGATGTCGCCGAACCGCTCGCCCTGGTCGAGGTCGACCAGGCCCTGCTTGAACAGCTCGAGGACGGCGAGGAACCGGACGATCACCGCGAGGCGCTCGACAAGATCCGCGGTGAGCCGGCGGAAGGTGATGCGCCCGGCTCTCGGCAGCTCGTCGGCGAGCTCGTCGATGGCGTCGCGGACCGACGCCCGGATGGGTGCGACGTGGTCGAGATCGACGCGCGGCACCGGCTTCGGGGCGACGGCCTTGAGGAACGCGGCGCGGAGCTTCTCGGCGGTGACGCCGGCCATGAGGTCGGGCGTGAGGTCGAGGAAGCGGTCCTCGAGGCCGGCCCGCCTCGGGAACGAGCGCTCGGCGGCCTCGGAGAGCCGCTGCAGCGCCGCCGACGCGTCCTTGAAGGTCTTGCACTCGAGCAGCCGGGCGAGCAGGAGATCCCGCTCCTCCCACAGGGCGAGCTCCTCGTCGAGGTCGACGTCGTCGGAGCCGGGGAGCATCCGCCGCGTCTTGAGCTCGACGAGCGTGGCCGCGATGAGGAGGAACTCGGTGGCGACGTCGAGGTCGAGCGCGCCCATCCGCGTCAGCTCCCCGAGGTAGGCGTCGACGATCGTCGAGAGCGTGATGTCCCAGATCTCCACCTGCTCGCGAAGGATCAGGTGGAGCAGGAGGTCGAAGGGGCCCTCGAACACGGGCGTGGCCACCTCGTACGCCATCGGTCGAGAGTAACACGCGTGGGATTTCCCCTCGGGGCATGCTCGACCGCTCGGTACGATCGGCGCATGACTCGCGTGCTGTCGGGCATCCAGCCCTCCGGAGAGATCCACCTCGGCAACTTCGTCGGGGCGATCCGGCACTGGGTGGCCGACCAGCACGATCACGATGCCTTCTTCTGCGTCGTCGACCTCCACGCGCTCACCCTCGAGATCGACCCGGAGCACCTGCGGGCCAAGTCGCTCGAGACGGCAGCCATCCTTCTCGCCGCCGGCCTCGACCCCGACGTCTGCACGCTCTTCGCACAGTCGCACGTTCCCGAGCACACCGAGCTGTCGTGGCTCCTCGAGTGCGTGGCGTCGTTCGGTGAGCTCCGGCGCATGACGCAGTTCAAGGACAAGACGGCGTCCGGCGGTGAGGGGGCCGCCCGGGTCGGGCTGTTCACCTACCCGGTGCTGATGGCCGCCGACATCCTCCTGTACGACACCGATCGGGTGCCGGTGGGCCACGACCAGCGCCAGCACCTCGAGCTCGCCCGCGACGTCGCGGCGCGCTTCAACGAGCGCTACGGCCGCACCTTCGTGATCCCTGACGCCGCCATCCCGAAGGTCGGCGCCAAGGTGATGGACCTGCAGGACCCGACGATCAAGATGAGCAAGTCGCGGAGCTCGCCCCAGGGCAAGATCCTCGTGCTGGAGCCGCCCGAGGCGATCGCCAAGAAGATCCGCCGCGCCGTCACCGACACCGAGACCGAGGTGCGGTTCGATCCCGCGAAGAAGCCGGGCGTCTCCAACCTGCTCGAGCTGCTCTCGGTCGCCACCGGCACGCCACCCGGCGAGCTGGCCGGCCGGTACGAGCAGTACGGCCCGCTGAAGAGCGACACGGCGGCGGCGGTCGTCGAGTTCCTGCGCCCGCTGCAGACCCGGTTCCAGGAGATCGCGGCCGACCCCGGCTATGTCGAGGATGTCCTCGCCAAGGGTGCCGACAAGGCGCGCGAGGTCGCGAGCGCCACCTACTCCCGCGCCCGTGACGCCATGGGCCTGCTCCCCCGCCCGTAGCTGCGGCCGCCCGTCGCTCGGCCGTCAGTCGTCGTCGGCAGCCTTCAGGACGTCGCCGACCTCGCGGGGCACGCTCCACCGATCGGGCGGCAGGTGGTGCTCGCGTGCCCACGCGACGACGAGGCGGTCGGCGCCGGCGCCCTCGAGCAGTGCGGCCCCGGCGGCATCGTGGCGCAGGTAGCGGCTGACGCGACCGTTGCCACGCACCAGGCGATCCCGCGCGAGGAGGCCGGCGAGCGTGGCCGGCACCCGCGCGAGGGTGCCGAGGCCGGCTTCGATCTTGCCGACGTCGTGCAGGAGCGCGGCGGCGAGGACGGGCGGCGTCGCGGCCCCGGAGCCGAGGCGGCCGCGGACATCCCGAGCGACGGCCACCGCATGGCGCCGGTCGGCACCCGACATCCGCCGCCACAGATCACGCTCGCCCGGCGAGAGGAGCGCCTGGGCCCACTCCTCGTCGGTCGTCGACGGGCCGCCGGGGCGGAGCGCACCGAAGAAGCGACGGACGAGGTGGGCGACCTCGCTCAGACGAAGCGATACCAGAACGTCACCGCCGGATCGAGGATCCGCGTGAAGAGGCCGCCGGCGAGGAAGAACAGGACGAAGAAGATCACGAACGAGTACTGGCGGATGCGGAGGTACCCGGGCAGGAGGTGGGCCGGCAGGAACCGCTCGAGGACGGCCGAGCCGTCGAGCGGCGGGATCGGGAGCATGTTGAACACCGCCAGCACCACGTTGACGACACCGAACGCGTTCACGAACCGGAGAGCGTTGCCCGCCGGCACGAGCCCGTTCCGCATGACCACGGCCGCGAGCGCCGCGAGCAGCACGTTCGTCGCGGGGCCGGCCAGGCTGGTGAGAAGGCCCTGGTTGCGCGGGTGGCGCATCCGGCGCGGGTTGACGGGCACCGGCTTGGCCATGCCGAGCACCGGGGCGCCACTGAGCGCCAGCATCGCCGGGATGAGGATGGTCCACACGGGGTCGATGTGGGCGATGGGGTTGAGGGTCAGGCGGCCGGCCTGCTTGGCCGTGTCGTCGCCGAACGCGAGCGCGGCGACGCCGTGCGACACCTCGTGGAGGATCACCGCCGGGATGAGTGCGGCGAAGAACCAGATCGCCTGCGACGAGAGCATCCCGTTGCGGTGCGCGAGCACCGCCAGGGCCAGGCCGCCGATCACAAGGATCGCCGTCTGTTGCGCGCGGGTCATCGGTTCCGATGATGCCCGGTGGCGGGCGCTATGGGCACTGCGGGGCGGACGTCAGCGCCGCTTGGCCGCGCAGTCGATGCAGAAGCGCGCCGCCGGCATGGCCTCGAGCCGCGGCCTCGCGATCGGCTTCTCGCAGCCCTCGCAGGTGCCGTAGGTGCCCTCCTCGATCTTGGCGAGGGCGTGCTCCACCTCGTTCAACGTCTCGCGGAGGGTCGTGGCGAGGGCCTCGGCCTCGCCCCGCTCCGCGGTGACCTGACTCGAGTCGGCGAAGTTGGAGTCGTACTCGAGGCCGACGTTTCCGTCGGCGTATCCGAGCTCCTCGAGCCGATGCCGCAGCTCGGCGCGTTCGTCTTCGAGCGCGCCTTTGAGGTCGGCGATGGTGGCGTCGGCCATCCGCTCAGGCTACCGGCAGATTCATCAGCCGTTCACCACATCCGCCGGCTCGACCGCTTGGCGGCCCAGCGCCTGGGCCACGACGGCGTTCGTGAGCTGCCCATTGAGGGTGTTCAGGCCCGAGCGGATCGCCGGATCTGTGGTGATCGCGGCGTTCACGCCCCGGTCGGCGACGGCCAGCACGTACGGCAGGGTGGCGTTCGTGAGGGCGTAGGTCGACGTGTGAGGAACGGCGCCCGGGATGTTGCCCACCGCGTAGTGCAACACGCCGTGGACCTCGTACACGGGGTCGAAGTGGGTGGTCTCCCTCGTCGTCTCGACGCAGCCGCCTTGGTCGACGGCGACGTCGACGATGACGGCGCCGCGCTTCATGCCGCGCACCATGTCCTCGGTGACCACCGTCGGCGCGCGGCCGCCCGGTACGAGGACGGCGCCGATGACCAGGTCGGCCTCGGCCACGGCGCGCTCCACCGCCCCCCGGTTCGAGGCGAGTGTGACGATCCGCCCCTGATGGATCTGGTCGACGAAGCGGAGCCGGTCGAGGTTCTTGTCGAGGAGCAGGACCTCGGCCTCCATGCCCTGGGCGATCCAGGCCGCGTTCCAGCCGACGTTGCCGGCACCGAGGACGACGACGCGCGCCGGCTTCACGCCCGGGGCCCCGCCGAGCAGCACCCCCCGACCGCCGGCCTCCCGCTCCAGGAAGTGCGCGCCGACCTGGGTGGCCATCCGGCCGGCGACCTCGCTCATCGGCGCGAGCAGCGGCAGGGTGCCGTTGGCGAGCTGCACCGTCTCGTAGGCGAGCCCGGTCGTCCCGGCCGCGAGCAGGGCGTCGGCGACCTCGGGGTAGGCGGCGAGGTGCAGGTAGGTGAACAGCACCAGGTCCGGGCGGAGCCGGCTGTGCTCGTGGTCCTGGGGCTCCTTCACCTTCACGACCATCTCGGCAGCCCACGCCTCGTCGACCGAGACGATGTCGGCCCCCGCGGCGGCGTACTCGTCGTCCGGTATCGACGACCCGTCGCCCGCGCCCCGCTCGATCAGAACCCGGTGGCCGGACGCGTGGAGCTCGCGCACGCCATCGGGCGTCATGGCCACGCGGTTCTCACCGGTCTTCGTCTCAGCCGGCACGCCGACGATCATCGGCTCAACGTACTGCCGCTGCCCGCGTCGGGAGGCGGACCGTCGTCAGGTGGCCCGGCGGAGCCACTCGATGGCGAGGGTGAGCCCGATGATCGTCTTGGCATCGGTGATCTCGGCCGTGGCGACCAGGCGGGGCACGTCGTCGAGCGCGACCTCCTCGACGGTCATGTGCTGCTCCTCGATCCCCTGCGCGTCGGCTGGTGCGTCGTCGAGGTCGAGGGCCACGAACACATAGGAGTGCTCGTCGCAGAAGCCGGGAGAGTTGTAGAACTCGGCCAGCTTCTCGAGGCGCCCGGCGCGCTTGCCGACCTCCTCGATCAGCTCACGGCGCGCCGTCTCGGCCGGCGGCTCGCCGTCGACGTCGCGCTTTCCTGCGGGGATCTCGAGCAGCTCGCGCCCGATGGCGGCGCGGAACTGCCGCACGAGGAGCACCGACCCGCCGGCGACGACCGGGACGACCGACACCGCGCCGGGATGGTGCACGACGTCGCGCTCGAACTCGCTGCCGTCGGGGGCGGCGAAGCGGGCCTGGGCCACGGTGATGAGCGACCCTCGGTAGGCCTCGTGCTCGCCGAGGCTGCGGAACTCGCCGGCCACCTCAGACGTCGAGGAGCCGCGGCACGCGGCCGTTGGCGCGGTCGAGGGCCGCGCCCACGAAGTCGAAGAACAGGGGATGCGGGCGGTCGGGGCGACTCTTGAACTCGGGATGCGCCTGCGTACCCACGTAGAACGGGTGGTCGGGGATCTCGACGAACTCGACGAGGCGGCCGTCGGGTGACGTGCCCGAGCACATGAGCCCGGCCGACTCGAGCTTGTGCCGGAACCGCGGGTTGACCTCGTAGCGGTGGCGGTGGCGCTCGAACACGACGGGCTCGCCGTACGCCTTCTCGACCCGCGAGCCGGGGGCCAGGCGCGCGACGTAGGACCCGAGCCGCATGGTGCCGCCCATGTCGACGACCTGGCGCTGCTCGTCCATGAGGTCGATCACGAGCGCCGACGACGCCGGGTCGAACTCGCGCGAGTTGGCGTCGGCGAGGCCGGCGAGGTTGCGCGCCGCCTCGATGACCATCACCTGCAGGCCTAGGCACAGCCCGAGGCACGGTAGCTCCGCCTGCCGGGCGTAGCCCGCCGCCGAGATCTTGCCTTCGATCCCCCGCGACCCGAAGCCTCCCGGGAGGACGATCCCGTCGAGGTGTGAGAGCCGCGCCTCGGCGAGCAGGTCGGTGATCTCCTCCGAGTCGATCCACTCGATCTCGACCTTGGCGCCGACGTGGAAGCCGGCGTGGCGGAGCGCCTCAGCCACCGAGAGATAGGCGTCGGGCAGCATCACGTACTTGCCGACGATGCCGATCCGGACGGGCTCGGTCGCCGCCTCCACCTTGTCGACGAGCGCCCGCCACGACGACATCTCGGCCTCGCCGCCGAGCCCGAGCACCTGGCAGACGTACTCGTCGAGCCCCTCGGTCTGGAGCAAGAGAGGGATCTCGTAGATGTTGCGGGCGTCCGGGCAGTTGATCACGGCCTCCACCGGGACGTCGGAGAGGTTCGAGATCTTGCGCTTGTGGCCCTCGGAGATCGGGGTCTGGCTGCGGCACACGATGACGTCGGGCTGGATGCCCATGCTGCGCAGGTCGCTCACCGAGTGCTGCGTCGGCTTGGTCTTGTGCTCGCCGGTGGGGCCGATGAGCGGAACGAGGGTGAGGTGGATGTAGCAGACGTTGCTGCGGCCGACGTCGTTGCGGAACTGCCGGATCGCCTCGAGGAACGGGAGGATCTCGATGTCGCCGACCGTGCCGCCGATCTCGGTGATCACGACGTCGACGTCGTCGTCGGCGAGCCGCAGGATCCGGTCCTTGATCTCGTTGGTGATGTGGGGCACGACCTGCACGGTCTTGCCGAGGAACTCGCCCTTGCGCTCCTTGGCGATCACCGTCGAGTAGATGGCACCCGTCGTCGCGTTGGAGTCGCGGAGCAGGTTCTCGTCGATGAACCGCTCGTAGTGGCCGAGGTCGAGGTCGGTCTCACCGCCGTCCTCGGTGACGAAGACCTCACCGTGCTCGAAGGGGTTCATCGTGCCGGGGTCGACGTTGATGTAGGGGTCGAGCTTCTGCATCGTGACCCGCAACCCGCGCGACTTGAGCAGCCGCCCCAGCGCCGATGCGGTGAGCCCCTTGCCCAGCGAGCTGGCCACACCACCCGTCACGAACACGTGCTTCGTCACGGGGTCCCACCGTACCCCGGCGCCGCCCCTACGCGCGGGAGCCTCGGTTCAGCGCCGCCGGCCGGCCCGGTCGAGGAGGCGCAGCGGCGGCACGCGGTCGATGACCGCGCTGAACGACACCCACTCGGAGGCGCCGTTCAGGATCAGCACGACGGCCAGCACCGCGAGCCGGACCGTGAACGTGCCCGTCACCACGACGCCGAGCCCGATCATGCCCCCGACGACGTTGGCGCCGGCGTCGCCGAGCATCAGGTGCTCGTGGAGGTCGTCGAGGAGCAGCCCGAGCGCGGCACCGATCACGATGGCGACCGGCACGAGCGCGGGGCTGGCGACGGTCGCGGCGACGAGCACCACGAATGCCAACGCGCCGACCTTGATCGTGCGCCCGGGCGCGCGGTCGAAGAGGTTGCCGAGGTTGGCCGCCAGAGCCACCAGCACGGCATCGACGAGGAGCTCGCCGAGGGGCGACCCCCCGCGAGCGGTGTCGACCGCGAGGATCGATACCGCTGCCCCGCCCACCAGCTTCAGCCCTCCGGTGGTCATCCGCCCGTGCGCGAGCGAGGCGACGTGACCGCGAAACCCGCGGCGGTCGCCGCTCCCGGCCACGTCGTCGATGATCCCGAGCAGCCCGAACCCGACCGCCAGCAGCAACACGGCGACGGATGCCCCGGCGACGGCGTGGTGGCCGTCGACCACCGCGGCGACGAGGGTGCGGCCCGCTTCGACGACGATCGCCGCGAGCGCGATCACCGCGCCCGCTCCCGTCGGCACGTCGAGCCCTCGGAAGTTCTCGCGGGCGAACAGCGGAGCGGCGAAGACGGGCCGGATCATCACCCACACGAGGCGCGCCGCGAGGAACCCGACGACGACGGCGACGAGGATGGCGCCCACGTCAGGCCTCGATCGCCGCGAGCGGTGCCACGGGCTCGACGCGCGTCGGTGCACCCCGTGCCCGGCCGAGGGCGAGGAGCGTCAGGAACGGTCCGACGTACACGAACACCAGCGCGGTCACCACCACACCCGAATCGTTCACGGCATAGCCGAGCAAACCCGCACCGAGCGTACCGAGAGCCCCTACGCGCAGCGCGGATCGCGACGGCAGCAGCTCGCGCCAGCCGCGGGCCCACCCGAGGACGTACACCATGTAGACGGCGAGCACGACGACGACCCACGTCCACGGCGACCGATAGGTGCGGAAGTTGGTCGCGATCTTCCGGCCGATGGTGGTGCCGAGCACCCCGAACCCGTGGGCACCGATGTCGGCGACGAGCCTCCCCAGGTGCGTCCGAGCGTCCGGGGGCCGGAGCAGGTCGACGCCGGTGGCGACGGCGACGGCGAGCACGGTCACCGCGGCGACCCCGAGCACTGCTCGCGCCGTGACCCGGCCGCCCGCGAGCACGTAGGCGGTGAGCCCGAGCACCGGCACGAGGGTCAGGATGCCGCCGACGTCCGAGCCGAGCGTCGGCGCCCCGTCGATCAGCACGACGAAGGCGAAGAGGCAGGCAACGGCCACGACGGCTTCCGTTCGGCGCGGCGAGTACTGGACGTGGATGGCCCCCAGGAGCACGGTGGTGGCCGCGAGCGTGGCGAAGGCCGTGTTGCCGAGGCCGGTGAACCGCGCCGCCGTGTGAACGGAGTAGCCGAGGAGGCTCGACGTCTGCAGCCGCGCGCCAGTGGCCACGTCGACGACGAGCACCGCGACGGTCGCGCCGAGGATCCACGCCAGCGGGCTGAGCGGGTGGCGGCGGAAGCGCAGGGCCACGGCGACGACTGCAGCGTCGATCGCCACGAGCACCGCGATCCCCCAGGAGCCGAGCGCGGCCACGTTCGGCACGGCACGGAGGAGGAACGTCGCCAGCGGGTAGGCGCTGACCGCGAGCACCACGACCCGCAGGGCGCGCTCCACGACCGCGGGGAGCCGGTTCGCGACCGCACCCCGCCCGAGGAGCAGCATCGCCAGCAGGTACACGATCGCCTGCAGCGAGATGTAGCCGATCGTGAGGGGCAGGTAGATGCGCTCCCGGTAGGTGGCGTCGCGGTCGATGCGTCGCAACCGTGCGAGATCGGGCTCGCCCGGGTGGTAGCGCAGCGCGTGCCCGATCATCCCGTCGGGAGCCTTCACGCCGAGCGCGTCGAGGACCGTCGGCGCCACGTCGGTGAGCGTCACGATGGCGAGGCGCCGGGTCGACGGCGAGTGGAGGTAGCCGTGGCGCACGCCGGCGCCCGCGGCGACGAGGGGCGTCGTGTGCCACTCGGTGTCGTCGCGGGGCGCGACCGACACGACGAGGAGGAGCGCGTCGTTGCCGAGGCTCCGACGGACGTCGCCGAGGATGGCGTCGGTGTCGGCGAGGGCGCGATCGCGGGCGGCCGAGTCCCACGGGCCGGCGCCCGGCGAGCCGGTCGGCGCCGGCGCGGCGCGGTCGAGGTCGCCGGGATCGACGAGCACCACGTCGGCGGCGGCGAGTGCTCGCGTGAACGCACCGGCGTACGCCGCCCGGTCGGCCCGCACGCCGGCAGGGGCCGCGGGGTCGGCGACCAGGAGGTCGCGTCCGACCGACCCGGCGTCGACCGAACCGTCGGACGCCATGAGGGCGATCGCCCCGGGCCGGTGCTCGTCGAGGCGCCCGGCCTCGCCGCGCGCGCCATCGCTGTTGCCCACGAAGGCGGTGCGGAGCCCGGCGGCATGGAGCGCATCCCCGAGCGCACCGGGTGCGCTCGACAGGTGCCGTCCCTCGTTGTCGGAGATCGTCGCCGGCCCACCAACGACGACGACGTCACCCGGCGGCGGCGCCCCCGTCGCCTTGGCGACGACGGCCGCGGCCGTGGTGCCGTCGAGCGGGGCGTTCGCCGGAAGGGCGCGGGCCGCCGACGGTCGCTCGGCCTTCACGCGCACGCCCGCGCCGAGCGAGGCGTAGCCCTCGGTGGTCGTGGGGGTTCCCGACGCCGTCCGCACGCTCGTGACCGCCACCGCGCCGGCGCGCACCGCGGCGTCGAGGTTCGGCAGGCGGCCGGTGCCGATGTCGTCCCACCCGAGGCGAGGGATGCCGAAGACGACGACCTTTGCCGCGCGCCCCGACGCCGGCACGCTCGACGGCACCGCCCGGGGCGCCGACCACAGCGAGGCGACGGCGGCCACGACCAGCGCGCCGGCGATGATCGCGAGGCGCGTCCGCCTCGACGTGAGCCGCGGCCACAGGGCGCGCGCGATGTCGACACCCTGGCCGGCGCGGTGGCGGAAGCCGGCGAGTCGCCGGCCGGTGTGGCGGTGCTCCATGGCGACGTCGACCTCGACGACCCGTGCACCGGCCCGAAGGGCGTCGATCGTGAGTGCCGTCTCGAGGCCGAACCGATCGGCGAGCACGACCGAGCGGAGCAGCTCTCCCCGGACCGCCCGCTGCCCCGAGAGCGGAGCGCGCACCGTGACCCCGGTGGCCCGCCGGATCCCGGCCGCCGCTAGCCGCTTCACCGCGCCGAAGCCGCCCCGCCCACCGGCGGAGGGGAGCACGCCCACGGTCATGTCCGCGTCGCCGGCGGTCACGGGCGCGAGCAGCGCGGCCACCACGGAGGCGGTCTCCGCCACGTCGGCGTCGACCAGGAGGTACACCTCGGCATCGGGTCGCTCGTCGATGCCCGCCCGGACCGCGCACCCCTTGCCGACGTTGACGGGGAGGTGCACGACGGTCGCGCCCGCTGCCGACGCGACCGGCGCGGTGGCGTCCGTCGAGCCATCGTCGACGACCACGACCTCGTCGACCCCCTCGGTCGATCGCAACGCCGCCACGGTCGCCGCCACCGAGTCCGCCCGGTCGAGGGCGGCGACGATGGCGACGGTCGTCACGGACCGGCCTCGGGGACGATCGCCTGTGCCCTCGGCCCGAATCCGTAATGGCCGAGGCGGCCACGGCGCATCTGCTCGAGTGCCAGGATCGCCGCCATCCGCCCCCGGTAGTCGTCGATGTCGTCGACGGAGGACGTGCGCGACGACAGGGAGGCGTCCTGGCGGACGAGGGTGGTGAAGACCGGCGTGCCCTGCTTCAGGTCAGCCGGTGGAACGGGCTGCGCGGCGAGCACCGACACGTTGGCGCTCACGAGCGCCGAGACCAGTGGGACCGCGAGCTGGTCGGACGGCACCGAGGCGTCAGGGCTCGACACCACGACCATCAGTGCGCCCTCGTGGGGCACATCGGCGAGCGTGCCGGCCGGGTTCGGGCCGGGGTCGTAGGTGAGGAACCCGGCGTCGCGAAGCGCCAGCATCAACGTCGTGCCGCGCCCCGCGGCCCAATCGGAGCCGAGTCGCGTCATCGCCGTGCGACGGAGGTCGTCGGGCTTGGCGGTGGACGCCACCGGGGTGATCTCCGACAGCGCGCGCACGTCGGCCGGATCGGCGAGCAGCCACTTCTGGGAGAACCACACCGCGCCGTCGTAGGTCGCGCCGGCGTTCTGCAAGGAGCTTCGGAAGGCGTCGAGGGTTCCGCGGTCGACGCCGTCGACCGCCACGAACATCACCCGCGCGCCCGCCAGGTCGCCCTCGACCGATCGGTCGCCCATCTCCTCGCCGTACTTCTCCCAGCGGTGCAGATCCGCCTCGAGCTCGTCGTTCTTCTTGTTGGTGGCGTCGCGGTTGCGCTCGACGTCGGCGACGCGTCGCTCCAGGAAGTCGACGGTGGCGCGGTCGACGACGCCGGCACCGATGGTGATTCCCGCCGCGAGGGCCAGGAACACCGCGGTCAACGAGACGAGGTGGAAGCGGAAGTTGATCACGAGCTCAGCGGAAGATCGAGTCCCAGACGTCCTGGACGTAGAGCCACACGCTGTCGACGAAGACGCGCGGCACCACCATCACGACGATGGCGATGAAGAACAGCATCGCGGCGAACAGGAACACCGTCATGTCGCGCTTCCGGATCCTCGTCTGGTAGAGCCGGCTGACGCCCTTCGCGTCGACGAGCAGGGGTCCGACCTTCAAACGGGTCAGGAACGTCGACGCCATGCCAGCGCGGCCCTTGTCGAGGAACTCGACCATCGAGGCGTGCGTGCCGACCGCCACGATGAGCTCGGCGCCCTTCTCGTAGGCGAGGAGCATGGCGACGTCCTCACTCGTGCCCGCGGCCCGCATCACGTCGTACCGGAGCCCGAGCTCCTCGAGCCGGGCCGCCCCCGGCGCGCGGCCGTCGGCGTAGGCGTGGACGATGAGCTGGGCGCCGCTGTGCAGCGCCCGCTCCGAGACGGAGTCGAAGTCGCCGATGATCAGATCCGGGCGAAGGCCGATCTCGAGCAACGCGTCGGCGCCGCCGTCGACACCCACCAGAACCGGCCGGATCTCGCGCACGTAGGCGCCCCGGAGGGCGTTGAGATCTTCCCGGTAGTCGTGCCCGCGGACGACGATCAGCACGTGCCGGCCCGCGAGGTCGACCTCGAGGTCGGGTACGACGAGAGCGTCGAGGATCACGCCGCTCTCGTGGCGCATGTACTCGAGGGTGTTCTCCGCAAACCGGGTGAGCTCGTCGCCCATCGTCGCCTTCGCCTCTTCGTACGCCTCCTCGAGCGACTGCAGCGTCTGGCGCGTGCCGGCCGCGACGAGGGCGGGGCCGGCCCACACCTCGCCGCCCTCGACGCGCACGACCTGGCCCTCCGTCAGCTGGTCGAGCAGCTCGGTGCCCACCGCATCGACGAGGGGGATGCCGGCCGCGACCACCAGCAGCGGCCCCACGTTGGGATACCGCCCCGACATGGAATGCGCGGCGTTGATCACCGCGGCGACGCGCGCCTCGACGAGGCCCTCGGCCGCGACGCGGTCGAGGTCCTCGTGGTCGATGACCGCGACGTCGCCTGGCTGCAGCCGCTTGATGAGGTTCTTGGTCCGGCGGTCGACGCGAGCGATGCCGGAGGTCGGGGCAAGATCCTCGACGCGTCGCATCGCCATCACCGCCCCCGCTCACGGGCCGCGGTCGCGAGCAGCTCCTCGGCGTGGTCGCGGGCGGTGGCGCTGTCGGGCTGCCCCGACAGCATCCGCGAGAGCTCGACCACGCGGCCGGCGGCGTCGAGCGCCGACACCGCCGTGATCGTCCGACCGTTCTGCTCGTGCTTGGCCACGGCCACCTGGTGGTCGGCGAAGGCCGCCACCTGCGGGAGGTGGGTGACGACGAGCACCTGGTGCCCGGCGGCGATCTGGGCGAGCGCTCGCCCGACCGCCACCGCGGCCCCGCCGCCGATGCCGGCGTCGACCTCGTCGAACACGAGCGTCGGTGGTGCGTCGGTCAGGACGAGGCGCGCCGCGAGCATGGCGCGGGCCAGCTCGCCCCCCGAGGCCACCTTGGTGAGCGGCAGCGGCGGTTCGCCTGCGTTTGCCGCGAGGAGGAACGCCACGTCGTCGCCCGGGTCG
>DATAKR010000035.1:0-3783 GCA_036261495.1 Acidimicrobiales bacterium
CGGCGACAACGTGTGGCAGGAGGACCTGCCGTCGCTGGGGGACGCCGTCCGCGGGATCCGGCTCGTGCGCGCGCCCGACTGCCCCCTCGTGGCCGCGGTGTGGGAGCTCGACCCGGGCGCGGAGGGCCCGTACCACCTCCACCACGGGACGGACGAGTACCTGATCGTCCTCCGGGGACGGCCGACCCTGCGCACTCCCGACGGTGAGCGCGAGCTCGCCGAAGGCGAGGCGGTGCAGTTCCCCCGCGGTCTCACCGGCGCGCACCAGATCTCGAACCGCAGTGAGGACGTCGTGCGCTACGTCATGGCCGCCTACCACGGGACGCCCGAGGTGATCGAGTACCCGGACGACGGCACGGTCGTCGTCGGCGCGCGCACTGCGGGCGCGGACGGCAGAGAGCTCTTCCGCCGCTTCGACGGCTCGTCCGCGCCGTGAGCGCGATCGACCGCTCGACCGCCTGGCCCTACGAGCACGGCGAGCCGGGCCGGTTCGTCTACCAGCGGCAGGGGCATCCCGCCGGGACGGAGGCGGAGGAGGCGCTCGGCGCGCTCGAGGGCGGCGAGGCCCTCGTCTACGGGTCCGGCACCTCGGCCGTGACAGCCTGCGTGCTCGCGCTGTGCCGGCCGGGCACGAGGGTCGCGCTTGCGCAGGGGGCCTACTACGGGACGGGCGCCACGCTCGCCCAGTTCGCCCCCTGGGGCCTCGACGTGGTCGAGTTCGACCAGACCGGCGCGCCGCCGGACGCCGACCTCGTCTGGGTCGAGGCGCCGTCGAACCCGTTCCTCACGCTGCCGGACTGGGAGGCGCTGCGGGCGCACCCCGCCCCCGTCGTGTGCGACGCGACCGCCTCGACGCCCGTCTACCTCCGCGCCCTCGACGAGGGCGCCGACGTCGTGCTGCACTCGGCGACGAAGTACCTGACCGGGCACCACGACGCGCTGATCGGCGCGACCGTCACGCGCGACCCCGAGCGACGGGCCCGCCTCTACGAGGTGCGCACGAAGCTCGGCCTCACCGCCGCGCCGGACGCCGCGGCGGCCCTCGTGCGCGGGATCGAGACGCTCGAGGTGCGCGTGCGGCGGCAGACGGAGACGGCGCGGGAGCTCGCACGTCGGCTCGCCGCGCATCCCGGGGTCGAGACCGTGCGCTACCCGGGCTTCGGCGGGCTCCTCTCCTTCGACGTGGAGCCGGACCGCGCGCGGCGTGTGGAGACCGCGACCCGGATGATCGCGAACATGACGTCCCTCGGCGGCGTCCGCTCGTCGATGGAATCGCGGCACCGCTGGGAGGGCGACCGGGTGCCGCGCGGGCTGCTGCGGCTGTCGGTCGGGCTCGAGCCGGTCGAGGAGCTCTGGGCCGACCTCGAGGCGGCCCTCGCCGCATAGGCCGTTCGGCCTACCTCTTGAACACCTAAGGCCCACCGTTCAGAATAGGATTCGGCAGGTTCCGGGAGCACCGCAGCCGGGAACCGTTGCCATTCGAGGGCCTTCACCAGCAGAAAGGACAGCCTGTGGCCACACAGACCAGGGCCCGGGGAGCGCGCACCGCCCCCGGAAGCACCGACGACGGCGCCGTCATCGCCGTCGCCGACCTCGAGCCCCTGCTCGAGGCGCTGCGCGCGGCGACGCGCGGCGACACGGGGATCCGGCTCGACGCGCGGAAGCGCGGCTTCGCCGGCCAGCTCAACAAGGCGTTCAACGAGCTCGCGACCGTCCGCGAGAAGACGACGGAGGAGATCGGGCGCGTCGCGACCGCGATCGGCCGCGAGGGCCGCCTGACCGAGCGCGCGGAGACGAAGGGCACGAACGGCACCTGGCGCCGGAGCCTCGACGCGATGAACGCGATGATCGACGACCTCTCCCGCCCCACGCTCGAGGTCAGCCGCGTGATCGACGCCGTCGCCAAGGGCGACCTCGGCCAGCGGATGGCGCTGCGAATCGAGGGCCGGCCGGTAAAGGGCGAGTTCCTTCGCATCGGCCGCACCGTCAACTCGATGGTCGAGCAGCTCGCCTCGTTCGCCGACGAGGTGACCCGCGTCGCCCGTGAAGTGGGCACCGAGGGGAAGCTCGGCGGCCAGGCGAAGGTGAAGGGCGTCTCGGGAACCTGGAAGGACCTCACGGACAACGTCAACGGGATGGCGGACAACCTCACCTCCCAGGTGCGCAACATCGCGGAGGTGACGACCGCGGTCGCAAACGGCGACCTGACGAAGAAGATCACGGTCGACGCGAGGGGCGAGGTGCTCGAGCTGAAGAGCACGATCAACACGATGGTCGACCAGCTGTCGACGTTCGCCGACGAGGTCACGCGCGTCGCGCGCGAGGCAGGCACCGAGGGACGGCTCGGCGGCCAGGCCGTGGTGAAGGGCGTCGGCGGCACCTGGAAGGACCTCACCGACAACGTCAACCTGATGGTCTCCAACCTGACGACGCAGGTGCGCGGCGTCGCCCAGGTCGTCACCGCCGTGGCCGACGGTGACCTGAACCGCAAGCTGACGATCGAGGCGAAGGGCGAGGTCGCCGAGCTCTCCGACACGATCAACGGGATGATCGACCGGCTGCGCCTGTTCGCGGCCGAGGTGACACGCGTCGCCCGCGAGGTCGGCACCGACGGCCAGCTCGGCGGCCAGGCCGACGTGCCGAACGCCGCCGGCACGTGGCGGGCCCTGACGGACAACGTCAACTCGATGGCGAACAACCTGACGACCCAGGTGCGGAACATCGCCGAGGTGACGACCGCGGTCGCGAACGGCGACCTGAGCCGCAAGATCACCGTGCAGGCGAAGGGCGAGGTCGCCGAGCTCGCCGACACGATCAACCGCATGGTCGACCAGCTGTCGTCGTTCGCCGACGAGGTCACCCGGGTGGCGCGCGAGGTCGGCGTCGACGGGCGGCTCGGCGGTCAGGCCGAGGTGGCCGGCGTCTCCGGCGTCTGGCGCGGCCTCACCGACAACGTGAACCTGATGGTGCGGAACCTCACCGAGCAGGTGCGGTCGACCGCCGACGTCACGACCGCGGTCGCGAAGGGCGACCTGTCGCAGACGATCGACGTCGCCGCCGTCGGCGAGTTCCTGGAGCTGAAGAACACGATCAACACGATGGTCGCGCAGCTCGCGACGTTCGCCGACGAGGTCACCCGCGTCGCCCGCGAGGTCGGCACCGAGGGCCAGCTCGGCGGCCAGGCGCAGGTGGAGGGCGTCTCCGGCACCTGGAAGGACCTCACCGACAACGTGAACGGCATGGCCTCGAACCTGACCGCACAGGTGCGGAACATCGCCGAGGTCACGACCGCCGTCGCGAACGGCGACCTGACGAAGAAGATCACGGTCGACGTCGAGGGCGAGGTGCTCGAGCTCAAGAACACGATCAACACGATGGTCGACCAGCTGAACGCGTTCGCCGCCGAGGTGACGCGCGTCGCCCGCGAGGTCGGCACCGAGGGCCGCCTCGGCGGCCAGGCCCGCGTCGAGGGCGTCTCGGGCACCTGGAAGGACCTGACCGAGAACGTGAACACGCTCGCCGACAACCTGTCGAACCAGGTGCGGAACATCGCCGAGGTGACGACGGCGGTCGCGCAGGGCGACCTGAGCAAGAAGATCACCGTCGACGCGCGCGGCGAGATCCTCGAGCTGAAGAGCACCATCAACACCATGGTCGACCAGCTCTCGTCGTTCGCCGACGAGGTCACCCGCGTCGCCCGCGAGGTCGGCACGGAGGGCATCCTCGGCGGCCAGGCCGAGGTGGAAGGCGTGTCGGGCACGTGGCGCGGGCTCACCGAGAACG
>DATAKR010000037.1:0-8766 GCA_036261495.1 Acidimicrobiales bacterium
CTCGGGGGTATGTGCAGCCGGACGACATGCAGAACGTGCCACCGACCCACCTACCGCGGATGCGGCAACCACATCGAGCAGGTGCTCGGCGACGTCCCCCCGTCGGAGCGGTGCCGATGCGACGAGCGCGCCTCGCACCCCGAGCCGCGCCGCGGCTGGTTCCGTAGCCGGCGCTGACCCCGCCCGGCGGGCCTCCGGTGGCGACGGCGGGGCATGATCCCGGGGTGCGCAGCCTCGAGGGACAGGTGGCGATCGTCACGGGTGCGGGCCGAGGGATCGGGCGCGCCGTGGCCGAGAAGCTCGCGGCGAGCGGCGCGGCCGTCGGGCTCATCGCCCGCTCCGGCGCGGAGCTCGACGACGCCCGATCGGCCTGCGAGTCGTTCGGGGCGAAGGCGGCCGCGGCGGTCGCCGACGTCGCGGACCGCGCCGCGCTGGGGCGCGCCCTCGAGACGCTCGAGAACGAGCTCGGCGCGCCGCCGGATCTCCTCGTCAGCAACGCCGGCATGGAAGGCCCCGAGGCCGCCCTGTGGGAGTCGGGGTTCGACGCGTGGTGGCGGACGATCGAGGTCAACCTGGGCGGGGCGCTCGCCGCCGCGGCCATCGTGCTCCCCGGGATGGTCGCTCGCGGACGCGGGCGGCTCGTCCACCTCAACAGCCTGCAGGCCGCTCGCGACGTCGCACCCTACGGCGCCTATGCCGTGTCGAAGGCCGCGCTCCTGCGGCTCGGTGGCGTCCTCGCCGCGTCCCTCGCCGGCACCGGCGTCATGGTGTTCGACGTCAGCCCCGGCCTCGTGCGCACCTCGATGACCGACGCCATGGGCTACTGGGCCGACGTCCCCGACGAAGACTGGACACCGGTCGATCGCGTCGCCTCGTTCATGACCGAGATCGCAAGGGGCCGGTTCGACGCCATGACGGGGCGGTTCCTGCACGCGCTCGACGACTGGGACGATCTCGAGCGGCGCGCCGGCGAGATCGCTGCGGGTGGCGGACGGGCGCTGCGCCTGACGCCGGGGTGGCCCGGCGATCCGATCCTCGAGTGAGACGGCCGAGTCGCCTGGTGCGGTCGGTGCGCCGGTCAGACCTTCGGCGACTCCTGGGGCTCCGATCCGCCCCAGTAGAGCCACCCCCAGCGGTCGCCGTCGTGGTGGAAGACGCCGGTGGTCCAGTACGGGACGACCTCGTCGACGCCGTCCCGAACGACGCGCACGGATCCGAGGATCTGCGCCCAGGCGACCTCTCCCCGCCGCCAGACGGTGACCGTGTCGGGTGTCCACCTCAGCCCCCACGACGAGACCGCCGTCGCGGCGGCTACGGCGTCGTCCGGCCCGGTCCACAGCTCGCCCTGGCCCGAGCCGGCGATGGCGATGTCGTCGGCACCGAACAGCCCGGCGACATCCGATCCCGGCGTCGACATGGCCTCATACGTCGTGTCGACCAAGGCGCGGATGGCCCGCTCGGTCTCGTCGTCGGCGGGCATCAGGCCACCCCGGTGATGACGTCGTACCCCGTCTCGGACGATCTGACGGTCACGTTCTCGAAGCCACCACGCGACAGCGCGTCGACCGCCCACGCCGAACCGTCCCCGCCGGTGTCGCCGGTGCCGCCCGCGGCCAGGTTCTCCTGGAGGCACCAGAGGAGCGTCGACGCGTAGACGATGACGGAGAACGGCTCCTGCGCGTCGACGGCCAGGTCGCCGGTCATGGATGGTTCGACCACCATCAACGCGCCGCCGGGCCGCAGCGCCTCGCGTGCCCTCGACGCCACCTTGACGGGGTCGCCCAGGTGGTGGAAGGCGTCGAGGCACGTGACGAGGTCGTAGGCGGCATCGCCGGGCAGCTGCGTGGCGTCCGCGATGCGTAGCTCGGCGTTGTCGGGCAGGTCCTGCTCACGGGGCACGACGATGTCGAAGCCGACCACGTGCGCCCGCGGGAAGGCGCGAGCGATCAGGCGGACGGCGTCCCCGTTGCCGCAGGCGATGTCGGCGACGCCGCCGCCTTCTCGGAGGGTGTCGGCGGTGCCGTCCAAGCCGCCGATCCAGTCGTCCACGAGCGCCGCCGAGAACATGGGGGTGTTGAGGCGGCCGACGGCCGGCTCGAAGGCGTTGTCGTACAGGGCGGGCTCGATGCCGCGCCCGGACACCATGGCGGCGGCGACGTCGGTCGTCATCTTCGAGATGCCGTCCACGAAGCTCAGCACGCCGCGGGCGTCGGTCGGGAACCGCGGACCCAGGACGGCCCGGGTCTCCTCGGCGAGGGAGAAGCGGCCGTCGTCGGCCACCACGTGACCGGCGGCCGTGAGCGCACGCAGCCACTCGAGGGTGTTGCGCGAGTCGGTGCCTGCTCGCCGGCTGATCTCCTCGACGGAGCCTCCGCCGGAGAGCACCGCGTCGAGCAGACCGGTTCGAGCGCCGAGCGCCAGCATGGTGATCGAGTACCAGCCGAAGAGATCGCGCACGAACTTCGGATAGCTGGGGCCCTCATCGGTCATCGCCGTCTCCCTCCCGGAGCTCTCGTGGCCCAGGGGGCTAGCGCCCCTCGGGCACCGACGCCGGGCCGTAGGGCTCACCGGCGGCCTCGTAGCAGTCGGCGTGGAAGTGCTCGACGCGGTTCCACTGGCCGTCGACGTACACGTTCGCGATGACCTGCTTCAGCTGGGCGCGGGCAACGAACTTGACCTGCGCCCCGCAGTGCGCACACATCGCGGAGTTCCCTGCTTCGACGGTGCGGACGACCGCACGGCTCTTCATCATCGTCGCCTTTGCCACGGATTGTTCATCGGCAGAAACCGGTCTCGATGAAGGCTTTCACGGATTCTCGGCGGGCGTGTTGACGCCGGCGCCTGAATGCTGTCAAGTTGAGCACGCGCCGGGGCGTGCCGGGTGTGTCCGCCGTGCACCCGCCCCCCGGCGCTCTCGTGCTCACCGCTGCGACCGGCCGAACCGCACCGCGTCGCGCACCAGGCGTCGCACCTCGGCCTCGTCGGCGCCGCCGGCGACGAGCGTCGTCACGTGTGACTCGATCTCGTCGCCGAGCTCGGACGGGGCGCGCTCGGTCGCGGCGTCGCCGGCCGCGGTGGGCTCGGCGCCCCCGGGGGCGTGGCCGTACGCGACCGCGGTGGCGACGATCGAACACAGGATGGCCACGGCGGTGAGGAGCCCGAAGGTGATCGCGCCTCCGGTGCTACCCACGATCGAGCTGACGATCATCCCCGCGATGCCCGCGACGCACACGACGATCACCACGCGACGGATGCTGCGGAGGGTCATCGCGGGCGTGGCATCAGCGCCGGACGAGGGGCTTGTACTTCACCCGGTGCGGCTGGTCGGCCTCGGCCCCGAGTCGCTTGTGGCGGTCGACCTCGTAGTCGGTGAACCCGCCCTCGAACCAGCGCACCTGCGAGTCGCCCTCGAACGCCAGCACATGGGTCGCGATGCGGTCGAGGAACCACCGGTCGTGGCTGATCACGAGGACGCAGCCGGCCCACGTGAGGAGGGCCTCCTCGAGCGAGCGCAGCGTGTCGACGTCGAGATCGTTCGTCGGCTCGTCGAGGAGCAGGACGTTGCCGCCCGCGATCAGCGTCTTGGCCAGGTGCAACCGGTTGCGCTGGCCGCCGGACAGGTTGCCCACGAGCGCCTGCTGATCGGAGCCCTTGAACCCGAAGCTCGACACGTAGGCGCGGGCGTGGATCTCGCGGCCCCCGACGACGAGGAGCTCGTTCTGGGTCGTGCCGGTGATCTCCTCGTAGACGGTCTTCGACGCGTCGAGCGTCTCGCGGCTCTGGTCGACGTACGCGATCTGCACCGTCGAGCCGACCCGCAGGGTGCCGCTGTCGGGCTTCTCGCCACCCGTGATCATCCGGAACAGCGTGGTCTTGCCGGCGCCGTTCGGGCCGATGATGCCCACGATCGCCGCCGGGGGCACCGCGAAGGTGAGGTCGTCGACCAACAGCTCGTCGCCGAACGCCTTCGACACACCGTCGGCCTCGATCACCACGTCGCCGAGGCGGGGCCCGGGGGGGATCGTGATCTCGAGCTTCTCGGCCCGGTCGGGCCCGGCCTGCGCCTCGGCGAGGAGCTGCTCGTAGCTGTTGAGGCGGGCCTTGCCCTTCGACTGTCGCGCCCGCGGCGACATCCGGATCCACTCCAGCTCGTGCTCGAGGGTGCGCTGCACCTTGGCGTCGGCCTTCTCCTGCTGGGCCAGCCGGCGCTGCTTCTGCTCGAGCCAGCCCGAGTAGTTGCCCTCGTAGGGGATGCCGGCGCCGCGCTCGAGCTCGAGGATCCACTGCGCCACGTTGTCGAGGAAGTAGCGGTCGTGGGTGACGGCGACGACGGTGCCCGAGTAGTCCTGCAGGAACCGCTCGAGCCACGCCACCGACTCGGCGTCGAGGTGGTTCGTCGGCTCGTCGAGGAGCAAGAGGTCGGGGTGCTGCAGCAGCAGGCGGCACAACGCGACCCGCCGGCGCTCGCCGCCGGACAGCGTGGCGACGGGCGCGTCGGGCGGCGGCAGGCGGAGCGCGTCCATGGCGATCTCGAGGGTGCGATCGAGCTCCCACGCGCCGGCGTGGTCGATCTTGTCCTGCAGGTCGGCCTGCTCCTCGAGCAGCGCGTCGAAGTCGGCGTCGGGGTCGGCCATGGCCGCGCACACCTCGTTGAACCGATCGACGTAGCCCTTCACCTCGGCCACGCCCTCCTCGACGACCTCCAGCACGGTCTTCGAGTCGTCGAGGTGCGGCTCCTGCGCGAGGAACCCGCGCGTGAAGCCGGGACTGAGGCGCGCCTCGCCGGTGTAGCCGTCGTCGTCTCCCGCCAGGATCTTCAGGAGTGACGACTTGCCCGACCCGTTGGCCCCGATGACCCCGATCTTGGCGCCCGGATACATCGAGATGTTGATGCCCTTCAGGACCTCGCGGTCGGGCGGGTAGTAGCGACGGAGGTCGCGCATGGTGAAGATGAACTGCGGGGCCATCGGAACGACGCTACCTGCCGTCGCTGCCTACCCTTTCTGAGGATCTCCGTCGCCGGAGCGACGTCGATCCGCCGAAAGGAAGCGCCGGCCGCCTAGGTAGGCTTCGTCCGTGCCAGACGACTCTTCTCCGAACCTCGGTCCGAACGCGTGGCTGGTCGACGAGATGTACGACCGCTACCGCTCGGATCCGCAGTCGGTGAGCGAGTCGTGGAGGGAGTTCTTCGCCGACTACCGGACGTCGCCGGCGCCGTCTGACGCGGGGGCCGCGGTGGTCGAGGCCGCTCCCTCCGCTCCCTCACGCAGCGCGCCGACGGTCGCTCCGGACGCGGCCTCGGTCCCTCCGTCGCCAACCCCGGCGCCGGCGCCGGCGACGACTCCCGCGCCGCCGACTCGAGGTGGGGAGAAGGCGGTGCCGCAGCCGCTGCGGGGCGCGGCGGCACGGGTCGTCGCCAACATGGAGAGCTCGCTCGCGGTGCCGACGGCCACGAGTGTGCGGCCCGTCCCCGCGAAGCTGCTCGAGGTCAACCGCCGCATCGCCAACAACCATCTCCAGCGCACGCGGGGCGGCAAGGTCTCCTTCACCCACTTCATCGGCTTCGCCCTCGTGCAGGCGTTGAAGAACGTGCCGGCCCTCAACAACGTCTACGTCGAGGTCGACGGCAAGCCCCACATCGTGCGCAACGAGCACGTCAACCTCGGGCTGGCGGTCGACCTCGAGAAGAGCGACGGCAGCCGGACGCTCCTCGTGCCGGTCATCAAGCAGGCCGACACCATGGACTTCAAGGGGTTCTGGGAGGCCTACGAGGATCTGATCCGCAAGGTCAAGACCAACAAGATCACCCCCGACGACTTCGCCGGCGCCACGGTCACGCTCACCAACCCCGGCACGATCGGAACCGTCAGCAGCGTCCCCCGGCTCATGCCCGGTCAGGGAGCGATCATCGGCGTCGGCGCCCTCGACTTCCCGGCCCAGTACAAGGGTGCCGACCCGGTCATGCTGGCCGACCTCGGCCTCTCCAAGACGCTCACGATCACGAGCACCTACGACCACCGCATCATCCAGGGAGCCGAGTCCGGGCTCTTCCTGCAGCGCATGGAGCAGCTGCTCACCGGGGCCGACGGGTTCTACGACGACATCTTCCGGTCGATCGGCGTGCCCTATGAGGCGATCCAGTGGAACCGCGACGTCAACCCGATCGACAAGGACCGCGTGCGCCTGCAGAAGCAGGTCGCGGTGAGCTCGCTCATCAACATGTACCGGGTGCGCGGCCACCTCATCGCCGACCTCGACCCGCTGCGGGTCCATCCCCAGCGCCAGCACTCCGAGCTCGACCCCGTCACCTACGGGCTGTCGATCTGGGATCTCGACCGCGAGTGGCTCACCGAGGGCCTCGCCGGCCGCGAGGTCATGACGCTGAGCCAGATCATCACGACCCTCCGCAACGCGTACTCGCGCACCATCGGCGTCGAGTACATGCACATCCAAGAACCCGACCAGAAGCGCTGGATCCAGGAGCAGGTCGAGGGCGTCGAGACCCAGCTCACCAAGGAGGAGCAGCTCCACGTCCTCGGCCGGCTCAACGCCGCCGAGGCCTTCGAGCGCTTCCTCAACACCAAGTACATCGGCGCCAAGCGGTTCGGCATCGAGGGAGGCGAGTCGGCGATCGTCGTGTGCGACACGATCCTCGACGAAGCCGCCAAGGCTGGCATGGCCGAGGCCGTCATGGGGATGGCCCACCGCGGCCGGCTCAACGTGCTCGCCAACATCGTCGGCAAGTCGCACAAGGAGATCTTCCGCGACTTCGAGGGCGACCTCGACCCGTCGACGGTGCAGGGGTCCGGCGACGTGAAGTACCACAAGGGCTACACGGGCAAGTTCGTCGGCCTGTCGGGTCAGGCGCTTCCGGTCGCCCTCGCCGCCAACCCCAGCCACCTCGAGGCCGTCGACCCGGTCGTCGAGGGCATCGTCCGCGCCAAGCAGGACGAGCTCGACCGCGGCGCCGACTACCCGGTGCTCGCGTTCCTCATCCACGGCGACGCCGCGTTCGCGGGGCAGGGCGTCGTGTTCGAGACGCTCAACCTGTCGCAGCTGCGCGGCTTCCGCACCGGCGGCACCGTCCACCTCGTCATCAACAACCAGGTCGGGTTCACCACCAACCCCGACGAGGCCCGCTCGTCGGTGTACGCCACCGATGTCGCCAAGGCGGTGCAGGCGCCGATCTTCCACGTGAACGGCGACGACCCCGAGGCGTGCGTGCGCGTGGCCCGGCTGGCGTTCGCGTTCCGCCAGCAGTTCCACAAGGACGTCGTCATCGACATGGTCTGCTACCGGCGGATGGGCCACAACGAGGGCGACGACCCTCGCCTCACGCAGCCCAAGATGTACGAGCGCATCGACAACCGGCGGTCGGTGCGCAAGCTCTACACCGAGGCGCTCATCACCCGGGGCGACCTGTCGCTCGAGGACGCCGAGAAGGCGATGGACGACTTCGCCAACCGCCTCAACGTGTCGCTCGACGAGACGCGCGCCACGGCCCCGCCGAAGTTCACGTCGGTGCCCCCCAAGCCGGCCGAGCGCCTGCTGCCCGAGGTCGTCACCGGCGTCGCCGATCGGGCGCTGCTCGACCGGATCGAGGAGGTCGTCACGCGGGGCCCGGAGGGCTTCGACGTGAACCCGAAGCTGGCGCGCGTCTTCGACGCCCGCCGCAAGCTCTATGCCGAGGGCCAGGTCGACTGGGCGCTGGGCGAGGCGTTCGCGTACGGCACGCTGCTGCTCGAAGGTCACGACGTGCGGGTGTCGGGGCAGGACTCCGGGCGCGGCACGTTCGGCCACCGCAACGCCGTCCTCGTCGACGTCGACACCGAGCATGAAGTCGTCCCGCTCAACAGCCTCGGCGACGACCAGGGGCGCTTCTTCGTCTACGACTCGTCGCTCTCGGAATACGCCGTCCTCGGCTTCGAGTACGGCTACTCGATCACCGCGCTCGACTCCCTCGTGGCCTGGGAGGCCCAGTTCGGTGACTTCGCCAACGGTGCGCAGATCATCATCGACCAGTTCCTGTCGTCGGCCGAGGACAAGTGGGGCCAGGCCTCCGGTCTCGTGCTGCTGCTCCCGCACGGCTACGAGGGCCAGGGCCCCGAGCACTCCTCGGCGCGCATCGAGCGCTTCCTCGCGCTGTGCGCCAACAACAACATGCAGATCGCCAACGTGACGAGCGCGGCGCAGCTGTTCCACGTCCTGCGGCGCCAGCTCAAGCGGGGCGAGCGCAAGCCGCTCGTGATCTTCACCACGAAGTCGGGGTTGCGGGCGCCGTGGAGCCGGTCGTCGATCGACGAGTTCCTCGGCGGCACGATGTTCGCCGACGTGCTCGACGATCCCTCGGTGACCGATGCCGCCTCGATCGAGCGGGTGGTCCTCTGCAGCGGGAAGGTCGCCTTCGATGCCATGAAGGGCCGCGACGACGCCTCCGCCCCGGCCGCGGTGGTGCGGGTCGAGCAGCTCTACCCGTGGCCCGATCCGGAGATCGCGGAGATCCTCGCCCGCTACCCCAACGCTCGCAGCGTCGTCTGGCTGCAGGAGGAGCCCGAGAACATGGGTGCGTGGAACTTCGTCCACGACCGGTTGCACGCGCTGCTCCGCGACGACTTCGAGCTGCGCCACGTGGCGAGGGTCGCGTCGGGCTCGCCGGCGGCGGGATCGGACGCGCTGCACAAGCTCGAGCAGTCCGACCTCATCGCTCGCGCCCTCGCCGACCTCTGACCCCCACGCGTTCTGGAGTGCCAGAGCCACGGGTCCCGT
>DATAKR010000073.1:0-12124 GCA_036261495.1 Acidimicrobiales bacterium
TCGGCGGCGAGCTCGCGCAGCATCCGAAGGCGCGGCCGCTGGGGCGCTCGGTCGGCGACCACGAGCTGGGCGTCGAGCTGGCAGGCGCGGGCCTCGAGCTCCGCGACGACGTCGTCGAGCCCGAGACCGACCGCACCCTGCACGGCCACAGCGGCACGGGCCGTCGCGATCCCGGCGCGAAGGCGCCGATGCATCCGGGCGGCGGTGCGGAACGACCACAGCCACGAGAGCGGGGCCGGCGTCGGGACCGACGGGCTGACGCGGTTGGCGTGGTTCAGCCGGCGGAACACGAGAGCGATCGACAACACCGAGGTCGCAGCGCACGCGAGGACGATGAAGGCGACGACGAGGAAGAAACCCGCGATGCCATTCACGGGCCCAGCGTAACGAGGTTGTGGGCGGAGGCGGCCGGGGTATGGGGGTCACATGGCACACCGGCGCACTCGGCCCGAGAGCGGCGCCGGCGCCGGCTCGTCAGGAGGCATGTTGTGACGCTCGACCGCGACGACCGAGACGACCTCGCCGAGGCGCCGCCTTCGCACTCGGATGAGGCGGTGGCGCCGGGGGCGAGCGGCCCCGGCGAGCCCGGTTACGAGGGGCGGGCGACCGTCGGTGACTTCGGGGCGACGGCCGACGCCGTCAGCTTCGAGGATCCCGACGGCGACCCCGACACGACCGTGGAAGAGCATGCCGAGCAGGTGGCGGCGGCGGCCGAAGCAGATCCGCCGACACGCCGTTGACGAGCTCGCCGGCGACTGGCTGACCCTGGGCTAATCAGAGCCGAGGTCCCAGAGCGCGGCGATGTCACGCTCGCTGTAAGCCTTGAAGGCCACCATCGTGCGAGTCGCCACGATGCCTGGCAGGGCCGCGATCCCGCGGGTCACCACGTCGGCCAGATCATCGTGGTGCCGCACCCGGATGATCGCGACGATGTCGCACTCGCCCGCCACCGAATAGACCTCGGCGACGCCCTCGACGTCGGCGAGCTCGGAGGCGAGATCGGCGACGCGGGCCGGTTCGGCGTCGATCAGCACGAAGGCGGAAAGCACGGTCCGAGCCTATGCGTGCACAGCCCGCACCCGGAGCGCGGTCAGCCCGGAGGTGATCCTGGCCAGCGCTCGTCGGCGCCGGCCCACCTCCGCCACACCTCGTCGGCCGACAGCCGCCACGCCGTGCGCAGCGAGCGTCGCTGGGCGAGGGCGCGGGGCAGGTCGGCCGCGAGGTGGCGTGCAAGGCCAGGCGGCGGGGAGTCGCGAAGCGTCAGGCGGATCTCCTCGGGGAGCACACGCAGCGGCGCGTTGCGCGCGAGGCATCGGAGCCGGTTGCGCGAGGCCAACGCCTTCACCGCCGCCGCCGCCGGCCCGCCGGTCGTCACCCCGCCGACGTGGCGCACGACCGCCGACGGCTCGTAGCGGGCCGAGAAGCCGGCCAGACGCATCCGCCAGCTCCAGTCGAGATCCTCGTAGTAGGCGAAGAAGTCGGCCGCGAACGGGCCGACGCGGTCGACCACGTCGCGGCGTGTGACCAGCGCACCGCCGCACACCCCGAACCGTTCCGCGGGCTCGTCGAGCGAGCCGTCGTCGGGCGCGCCGAAGCCGTAGTCGCCACCGAAGCCGTGCGCCGACAGGTAGGTGCCGGCGCTGTTGACGATGGTGACCTCGCCGGTGACGGGCGCGGGCGCACCGTTGATCTCGACGTCGGTCGCGGCGGCACCCGCGGGAAGCGGGACGTAGATCGCGTCGCGCCCGGTGGTCCACCGCCACCCCGCCTCGGCGCCGTCGATCACCCCGTGCTCGACCCGGTGGACGCCCGGTCCGACCAGCCGCTCGAGCAGGTCGCCATCGGCGCCGCGGACCCGCACCGAACGGATCATGCGGCCCAGAGGCCGCGGGTCCGCACCGACGAAGTGCGGGTCGTCGGCGAAGCGCACCTCGGCGAAGGGGAGTGCGAAGACCATCTTGGCGGCGACCGCCCCCACTGTCGGATCGCGGAGGACCTCGGCCGAGGTGGCGAGCCAACCGGGGTCGCAGAAGGCGTCGTCGTTGAGGAGCGCCAGTACCTCGCCCTTCGCCACCTCTAGGCCGGCATTCACACCGCCCGGGAACCCCAGGTTCTCGGGGAGGGTGACGACCCGCGCGCCGGCGCCGTGACCGATTGCGGCGACGTCTCCACCGGATCCGTTGTCGACCAGCACGACCTCATCGGCGTCGTCGAGCGCCGACTGCAGCGACCGCTCGAGCCACTCGTGCCGGCGGTGCGACACGACGATCACCGACGCGGCCACGGCCGGCGAGTGTAGGGGCGCTCAGGCGGCCGGCTGCCGTGGCCGGGCCGGTTGGAACCGGGGCGGCTGGCCCGCGGGCCACGCCAGCTCGCCGTCGCAGCGGACGATGTGGACGCGGGCGCCGTTGGCGTCGAGCCATGCCGACACGAGCAGAAGCTCGTCGACGAGGTTCTTGGCGACGGGTCCGGGGCCGGGCGGCGTGTTGTCGAGCTCGAGGTCGAGGCCGCTTCCGCCCGCGACCAGGCGGCCGTCACGCAGTCGGAGCGACCGGCCGGACGCCTCGATCTCGACGTTGCCGCTCCGCCGGATGGCATCGAGCCGTTGCTGGCGCCGAAGGGCTCGGGCGAGGGCGTCGGCGCGATCGCGGACGGCGGCCGCCTCCTCGAACCGGGCCGCCGAGGCCAGGGCGCGCATCCGAGCGACCAGCGGATCGAGCAGCACCGCCGGAGAGAGGGTGACGCCGTGCACGACGCGTGCCACGAGGCGGGCATAGGCCGCCTCGTCGATGGTGCCGGCGCACGGGCAGCTCGCGACGCCCAGCTGCGCCGGCGTGCACGGCGACTCGCGCCGAGACGCGCCCACCCGCCCGGTGCAGCGTCGCAGCGGCACGACGGTCTCGATGGCCTCGATCACGAGCTGCGCCACCGATCGCGACGGAAGCGGCCCGATGTGGAGCGCACCGTCGGCACTCGGCTTCGCCACGATCGACAGGCGCGGGAACCGGTCGCGGGTCAGCTTCACGTACACGTAGCGGCGCCACTGCTTCACCTGCCGGTTGTAGCGGGGCTCGTGCTCGTGGATGAGGCGGATCTCACGGACGCCCGCTTCGAGGTCGCCGGCGCACACCTCGTGGTCGATGGCGGCCGTCTCCCGGAGCAGGTTGCCGACCTTCCGACGCTCGTCGGTGGAGAAGTAGGAACGGACCCGCTGCCGGAGGTTCGCGGCCTTGCCGACGTAGAGGACGCGCCCGGCCGAGTCGCGAAACAGGTAGACGCCCGGCGCCCGAGGCAGCGAGACGGTGAGCTTCAGCTTCCGGGCCTCGCGGTGCCCGGCGGCCTTCGGCAGGGCGACCAGATCGTCGATGGTCGTCGCCCCGAACGGGCCGGCCCGCTCGATCAGCGAGTGGAGCACGTCGGCGGTCGCCAGGGCGTCGTCGAGGGCCCGGTGGCACGGCTTGACCGAGGTGCGGAAGTGCCTCGCGAGCGTCTCGAGCTTGCAGTTCGGCACCTCGTCGCGGACGAGACGGCGAGCGAGGGAACAGGTGTCGATGATCGTGTTGCCGAGTCGGCGATAGCCGAGCCGCTGGGCGTTCGCCTGGAGGAACCCCATGTCGAAGCGGACGTTGTGGCCGACCACGACGGCGTTGCCGAGGAACTCGAGAAATGACGGCAGCGCCACGTCGATCGACGGCGCGGGCAGCACCAGCACGTCGGTGATGCCCGTCAGGTAGACGATCGAAGGCGGGATCGGCCGCCCGGGGTTGACGAGCGTGGCGAACGTGCCGAGGCACTCGCCGCCCCGCAGCTTCACCGCGCCGATCTCGGTGATGGCGTCGTTCTGGGGCGATCCGCCAGTGGTCTCGAGGTCGACGACGACGAAGGTGGTGTCGACGAGCGGCGTGCCGAGGTCGTCGAACGAGCGCTGCATGCCGCGCAGCGTAAGGGAACACACGTTCCCCGACAAGAACATGTGTTCCGGCTCCGGCGTCGGTAGGATGCCGGCGCTGTGCCGGCCGACGACGCATCCGACGCGGTTCCGGACGTCGACGCCCTCGTCGACGTCGTTCGCCGTCGGGTCGAGGAGCGCCGCGCCGCCGGCGACTACCCCGACGGGCTCGAGGCGCGCCTCGACGCCCACTTCGAGCGGGTCGCCGCGCGCCGCCCGGAGCCCTACGACGCCGGGCGCCTGCGTGCTCGGCTCGGCGCCGTGGACGAGTCTCTTGCCTTCGACGCGGCGCGGATCACGGCCGAGAGCGGCGTGCCGGGCGGTGCCGCGCTCCATCGCGCCGTGGCCAAGGCCGTGAGCCGCCAGACGTCGGGCGTGCTCGAACAGGTGAGCGAGTTCGCACGCGCCGTCCGGGAGGCGCTCTACGAGCTGGCGAAGGCGGTCGAGCACCCGTTCGGCCATCGCCATCCCGACCTCCTCGGCGCGGTGGACGAGGCGCTCGACCGGCTGGCCGGCATGGAGCGATCGCTGGCTGCCGGCGAGACGGTGGACCGGTCGTCGGAGGCAGCGCGATTCGCCGCGCGCCAGCGCGCCGGCCGGCCCGGTCGTGACGAGTGGCTCCGCCAGCTCGCGGCGCGCTTCACCGGCGGTCCCGTGGCCGACCTCGCGTCCAACGACGGCGCGCTGCTCTCGGTGCTGCGCGCGTCCGGCGTCGACGCGTTCGGTGTGGAGCCCGAGGGTGCGCTCGCGGAGGCGACCCGGGCGGCCGCGCCCGGTGCCGAGGTGCATGTCGCCGATCCGGTCGTGTGGCTCCGCGGGACGGCGGCCGGCTCGCTTGGAGGGATCTCGGCGCTCGCCTACGTTGCGACGCTCGACGCGGGCTCGCTCGGGCACCTCCTCCGCGGGGCCGCTCGTGCCCTGCGGCCGGGCGGCGTGCTCGTGCTCGAGGCCCCCAATCCCGCCTCGCTCGACGCGCTGCTCGTCGACGTCCCACTCGACCCTCTCGCGACCCGCGCGGTGCATCCGGCGTACCTCTCGGCGCTCGCGGCCGCTGCGGGATTCGCCGGCGTCGAGCTGATGTGGTCGGTGACGTCCGCGGCCACGGCCGCCGCCGTTCCGGCCGGTGCACTCCCGGAACCACTGCTCGACGCACTCGTGGCGCCGCGGGAGTACGCGCTCGTGGCCATCCGGTGACGGTCCGGCACCTCCTCGTCGCCGCGGCTCCTGGTGACGCCACCACGGCGAGCGCGTTCGAGACGAGAGACGCCGCGGCCGCGGTCACAGGCGAGCGGGGCGAGGTCTACGCGAGGTTCATCGATCCGGCCCTCGCTGACGACGTGCTGCCTCTCGAGGCGTTGACCTCGACGGCGCCGCTCGCCGACGACGTGCTGGTGTTCCACGCGTCGATCGGCGATCCCGTCGTGTACGACGTCGTTGCGGCCCGCACCGACCGGCTCGTCGTCGTGTACCACAACGTGTCGCCGGCATCGGCCTTCGCACGGTGGGATCCGACCTTCGCGCCGCTCCTCGCCGAGGGTCGTGCCCAGATCGCCGCGCTCGCGTCACGCTGCACCGTCGCCATCACGCCGTCGGAGTTCAACGCCCACGACCTCCGCTCGTGGAACTTCCGCGACGTGCGCGTCGTGCCGCTCGTGATCGACGTCGCCCGCCGTCTGGGCGCGGCTGGTGGCGATCCGCCCGAGGGGTCGCCGGCGAGCGCCGCCGGCGATCCGCTGCTGCTCTTCGTCGGCCAGCTCCAGCCGCACAAGCGCCCCGAGCTGCTCGTCGAGATGGCCCACATCCTCGCGACCTACTCGTTGCCGGACGCCCATCTGGTGCTCGCGGGGGCGCACCGGCTTCCGGCCTTCGTTTCGACGGTGAAGGCCTTCGCCCACGACCTGCGCGCGCCGGTCACCTTCACCGGGGCCGTCGACGACGCCGAGATCGGCCGTCTCTACCGGCGGGCCGACGTGTTCGTCACCGCGAGCGACCACGAGGGGTTCTGCGCGCCCGTGCTCGAGGCCATGGCGTTCGGGGTGCCCGTCGTGGCCCGCGCCTGCGGCGCGATCCGGGAGGTCGCCGGCGACGCTGCGGTGCTCATCCCGGCGGGCGAGGGACCCGTCGTGTTCGCCGAGGCGGTCGCCACCGTCGCACGGGACCACGCCGTCCGCGCCGAGCTGGTCGAGCGCGGCCGGCGCCGGGCCGTCGCGTTCGCTCCGGACGTGCTCCGGCGCCGGCTCGCGGACGCCATGGCGGAGGTGCTCGCGTGAACGTCCTCTTCGCCGTCCACCGCTACGGCGAGGGCATCTCCGGTGGGGCCGAGGGCGCGTGCCGCGAGCTGGCGACTCGGCTCGTCGGTCGCGGCCATGGGGTGGAGGTGGCGACCTCCCGCGCCGTCAGCTACGTCGGCTGGCACGACGAGCTGCCGCTCGGCGACGGCGACGACCACGGCGTCCGGGTGCACCGACTGTCGGTCATCCGGCCGCGCGATCCCGAACGGTTCGATCGGCTCAACCGGCGCGTGACGGATGGCTACGGCGACGTGGCGCCGGAGCTCGAGGACGCGTGGATGGAGGCCCAGGGGCCGGTGCTCGACGGCTACCAGGAGTGGCTGGCGGCGAACGCCGCGCGATTCGACGTGGTGGTGTTCCTGCCCTACCTGTACTGGACGACGTGGACCGGCCTCCCGATCGCCGGCGCCCGAGCCGCCACCGTGATGCATCCGGCCGCCCACGACGAACCCCACCTCCTCCTTCCGATGTTCCGGCTCGCGGCGCGATCAGCCGATGCGCTCGGCTTCTTCACTCCTGAGGAGGAAGCGCTCGTCCGCACCCGCCTGGGGCTCACCGACACGCCCGGGGCGGTCACGGGCCTCGGCGTGGATCCGCCTCCTGCTGTCGACGTCGACCGCTTCCGCCGCACGTGGCGCCTCGGCGACGACCCCTACCTCGTGTACGTCGGCCGCCTCGACCCGAGCAAGGGCGCCGACACCCTCGCGACGCAGTTCGCGGCCTACAAGCAGCGCCGGCCGGGGCCGCTCCGTCTCGTCCTCGTGGGCGACCCCGTGTACCCGATCGACGCGCATCCCGACATCGTCGTGACCGGGTTCGCGGATGAGGCGACGAAGCACGCCGCGCTGGCCGGCGCGGTCGCCCTCGTGCAGCCGAGCCACTACGAGAGCTTCTCGATCGTGCTGGCCGAGGCGTGGTCGCACGGAACCCCGGCGCTCGTGCAGCGCGCCTCCGCGGTGCTCGAGGGTCAGTGCCGGCGGTCGGGCGGTGGCATCCCCTACGGGCCCTACGTCGAGCTCGAGGCCGCCATCGATCTCCTCATCGACAACGGGCGGCTGCGTCGACGGCTGGGCGACGCCGGGCGCCGGTACGGCGAGTCGGAGCTGTCGTGGCCCAAGGTGCTCGACCGCTACGAGACGCTCCTTGCCGCCGCGGTCGCCGGCCGGCGCGAAGGAGTGCCTACGGCTCGATGATCTCGTGCTCCGGCGACACCGCGTCGACCAGCGCCTCCGCCGTGTCGGGCACCGCGTGCGTGCGCATCTGGAGCTGCAGGAGCAGCGCCATCGCCGCCACCGACACGACGGCCCCGATCACCAGGCCCATCTCGACGCGGAACAGCAGCCCGTGGAACGTGGCCACCACGCCGGCCAGCACGACGATGGCCACGAACCACCCGAGCGCCGCCTTGGCGTGACCCTCGAGGGCGATGAGCGCCTGTGAGAGCGCCATCGCCAGCATGAACGCGGCGCTTGCGAGGGCCAGGTAGCCGAGGTCGGCGTGGCCGAGCTTGTCGAACTCGGGGCCGAACAGGATCCGCAGCGCGAACGGCCCGAGCAGCCACGCGCCGATGGTGGCCGCCACGCCGATGCCCACGACGACCCACACCAGCCGCTTCAGCCCGGTGCGGAAGTCGGTGAAGCGTCCGCTGGCGGCGAGGCCGGCCAGCTTGGGCAGCAGCGCGGCCTGGACCGCCTGGAACAGGAACAGCGGCACCCGAGAGATGATCATGCCCGCCTGGAACTGGCCGGCGATGGCCGCCTCGGTGTTGGACGCCAGGACCTTCACGATCGGCACGGGGACGTTCACGAAGCCCTGCGCCAGCGCCGAGCCGGCGAGCAGCCACCAGAGGTTCGCCGAGAGCTCGGTCCACTTGGCCTCGGGCCCGGGCGGCAGGAGGTCGTCGTGCTCGCGCGCCGCGATGACGAGGAGCGCGGCGAGCGGCGCGAGGGCGATGAGCAGGCCGTACACGCCGGCCGTCTTCACGCCCACGATGGCGAGGGCGACGACGCCGCCGACCCGGAGGATCCCCTCGCCGGCGAGCAGCCACCCGTAGGCGCCGAACCGGGCCGAGCCCGAGAACGTGCCGCGCCCGAGGTGGATGGCCGCGTAGGAGGGGAGCGCGACGATCAGCGCCACCAGCAGGAGGGACTGGCCGTCGAACAGGTGGTCGAGCATCAGCCGGCCGGTGGCAAGGCTGATGACGGCGAGCGCGGCGGCGAGGCCGAGCGCGAGCACCGCGGCGCGGCGGATGACCGGTCCGCCGCCGGCGCCGACGGCCCGCCGGGCGGCGACGGCGCGGCTGACCTCCTGCTCGACCGGGAAGAGGAAGCCGGGGGCGGCGAAGAACACCAGCGTCCACAGCACGACGAGCGACGAGTACTTCGTGGCCCCCAGGGCGCGCGCCGCCACGACGAGGAAGATGTAAGCGGCGATGCCCTGGACGACGAGGCCGCCACCGACGGCCAGGGTTCCTTCGGGAAGTGGATTGCCGGATGTGCGGTCGAGCAGCTGGCGGGGGCGCAGGGGAGGGACTCCTCGGTCGGCGGCGGCGAACGAGCGTACTCGGGGGCGCCCGCACTCCCCAGTATGCTCACGTGGCCGTGACGCCCCGCCGCTACCGCTGCACCGCCTGCGGGAACCTGACCCGCTTCACCGTCACCACGACGACGCGGGCTCGGGCGTTCCACCACTTCACGTTGGGCGGCGAGCTCTCGGTCGAGGACGAAGAGGTCCTCGAAGAGCGCGTCGACGACGTGGTGTGCCGCTGGTGCGGCACCGGCGCCGCGGTCGAGGAGCTGCGCGAGAGCGAGGTGTGACGGCGGCGGACGAGATCCTCCGCCTCGCGCTCGATGCCGCCGTCCGGGTGGCGCGGGAGGCTGCTGGCGCGACGCCCCCGCTCGACATCCCCCGGGCGCTCGTCCCCCTGATCGGGTTCCGGCGCATGTCGGCGGCGGCCTACGCCACGGTGCGGCGCGTGCTCGACGACGACCCGGCGTTCCGCGAGATGGTCGCCGCCAGCGTCGAGGAGGCGGACGTCGGTCGGGGCGGCTACCTGTTCCTCGCCCGCCCCGACGGGTGGGACGACGAGCTGCGGCGCCTCGCGGACGCGCTCGAGGAGGCCGAGGCGCTCGATCGGGCCGCGCGCGAGGACGACGCCGCCCGGCGGAGGGCCGACGTCGCCGAGGCGCGGGTGGCCGCGCTGGAGGGCCAGGTCGCGGTGCTCGAGGCGCGGGCCGCATCGCTCGACGAGGAGGTGGCCCACGCCCGTCTCGCCCAGGTTGCCGCGGAGCACGACCGCTCCGACGCCGCTGCCGAGCTGGCCGACCTCCGCGACCGGTTGTCACGCATCGGGTCGGAGCGCGACGCCGCCCACCGCCGGGCCTCGCGCCTCGACAACGAGCGGGCCGAGCTCGCCGCCGAGGTGGAGCGGCTGAGCGCGGAGCTGCGCTGCGCAACCGCCCCGACCGGCGCCGATGGCGGGGCCGGGTCCGATGTCGCGGCCGGCGCCGAGGGCGCTCCGGTGGCTCCTGCCGGCGAGGCCCCACCCGGCCGCGATCGCATCGACCGCGAGCGGGTGTCGGCAGCCATCGACGCCGCGGCCCGCGCCGCCGTCGAGCTCGGTCGCGCCCTCGCGGAGGCGGCCGGCGCGCTCGACCCGGACGACGACGGACGGCCGGCGTCATCCGAGGAGCAGGCGCGCGCCCGACCGCATCCGCCGCCGGCGGGGCCACGGCCGCAGCCGGCCTCCCGACCGACGCGCGAGCGCGCCCCGAGCGGGCGACTTCCCGTGGTGCTGCCGCCGGCGGTGTTCGACGACACGCCCGAGGCGGCGTCGTTCCTCGCGCGCGTGCCGGGGGCGGTGCTGGTGGTCGACGGCTACAACGCATCGCTCGGTGCCTGGCCGGGCATCCCCATCGGGGAGCAGCGCCGCCGCCTCGTCGACGCCCTCGAGGAGCTGGCCGCCCGCACCGGAGTGCAGCCCCACGTCGTGTTCGACGGAACGGAGGAGGGTGTGCGGCCGGTGGCGCGCGGCCGGCGTTCGGTGCGGGTGACCTTCACGCCGACCGACGAGGAAGCCGACGACTTGATCCTCGACCTGATCGACGGCACGCCGGAGTCGACGCCGGTGATCGTCGCCAGCGACGACCGACGGGTCCGCCTCGGAGCGACCCGGCGCGGGGCCAACGCACTCACCCAGGAGCAGCTCTTCTGGCTGCTCAACCGCGAGCGCTGAAGTCCCACCGCCCGTTGGGACGCGCGCCGGCCCCACCTCCCGGGGGTCGTCGGGAGGCGGGGCCGGGGCTTCCCCGCCGGGATCCGGGCGAGAGTCGCTAGGGCAGCGCCGGAGCGGCCGGGAGCGCGTTGCACTGCGCGTCGCTCACCAGCTGCTGGCCGTTGACCGTGACCTGCACGTCGTGACAGACCTGCCCGTCGGCCGACGCGGCGGGAATGCCCAGCACGGCGACCCCGCCGATGGTCGACAGCGTCAGGGCGAGGGCGGCGATGAGGCGCTTCATGACCGTCGTTTGTCTCCTTCGTCGTGCGGTCGGCGATGACCGCGTGCTCGGATAACGGTCGACTCGCGGGCGTCTTGCGCGTCCCTCCGGGATTTCTTCTTCCGGTCGTTGCTGTCAGTGCCCCTGCGCACACTTCCCCGGGGTGGAGACCGACGACCCGCCGACCGGCGGGCGAGGAGGAGCGATGTCCGAAGCGTTCACGATCAGCTGCGCCGAGTGCACCATGCGGCACACCGCGGCGTGCGACGACTGCGTGGTCACCTTCATCTGCAGCCGCGACCCCGACGACGCGGTCGTGATCGATGCCGACGAAGCGCGGGCGGTCCGCATGCTCATCCGCTCGGGCCTGGTGCCCGAGCTGCGCCATCGCCAGACCGCGGGATGAGGCGCGCCGCGCTCGTGGGGTCCGCGGGTGGGAGAGGTGCGCGGTGCTACCGTCCGGCCGCGTAGGCCCGACTCGCGGGCCCAAGGGCCGGGGGCCCCGTGCAGCAGCTCCACCTCGTCGGCGTCACCACCGATAACGGCCACCTGATCTTCAGCACTCGTAAGGGCGCGAAGTCGGGTGGGTTCCTGGTGCCCCTCGACGAGCAGCTGGTGCAGACGCTGGGCGACGCCTTGGAGCGTCGGAAGGACGCCGGCGACGACGTCGATGTGCCGGAGATCCTCGCCTCGGAGCCGCCGGCTCCCCGCCCCGAACGACCACAGAGCCTTCTCACGCCTCGGGAGATCCAGGCTCGGTTGCGCGCCGGCCGCACCGTCGCCCAGGTCGCGCGCGAAGCCGCCGTCGGGGAGGACTGGATCGGGCGGTTCGCCGCGCCCGTGCTCGCCGAGCAGCGCCGCATCGTCGACGCCGTCCTCGACCGCGTGTACGACAAGCCCCGGCGTGGACCCTCCGCCGAGCCGTTGCGCCTCGCGGTGCGGTGGAACCTCGCCGATCGCGGCATCCGGCTGACCGACGACGAGTACTCGGACCGGTGGTCGGCATTCAACGTCACGGCGTCCCGGTGGGGCCTTGTGTTCGAGTTCGTCTCGCGCAAGCGAGTTCACCGGGCGGAGTGGGAGATCGAGCTCACCGACGGCGTGCTCCTCGCCCGCAACCGCCTGGCGAGCGACCTCGGTTACGTCGAACCGGGGCGACGTCGCCGGCCCGTCCTGACCCCGGCGCCCGGTGCCGCCCCGGCGCCCGCCGGCGAGCCCGACGGCGCGGCGCCCGCGCGAGCGACTCGCACGCGGCGGGCCACGACGAAGCGCCCGGCCGGAGCGAAGAAGGCCGCGCCCGCGAAGAAGACCGCCGCGAAGAACGCGGGGCCCACGAAGAAGGCCACGACCAAGAAGGCCACGACCAAGAAGGCCACGACCAAGAAGGC
>DATAKR010000090.1:0-9559 GCA_036261495.1 Acidimicrobiales bacterium
CGGCCCCCCGCCGGTGGTCGCCGCGCTCCTCCGGACGGTTCCGGGGGCCGGGGCGCTGATGGCCGCGGCGCTTCGGGCCGCCGGCCCCCGCACCGTGGACCGCGGCCTGCGCCGCGCCTGGCACGACCCGTCCGCCATGCCGGAACCGCTCCGGGCGTCCTACCTCTCGATGCTCACCGACCGCTCGTTCGCCGGCGCCCTCGTCGAGATGACCCGGGCCGTGGCACCGCTCGACCTCGCGCCGCGCCTCGGCGAGATCGGCGTGCCAGTCCTGGTCGTCACCGGCGACGACGACCGCATCGTCCCCGTCGCCGACTCCCGCCGAGTGGCGGCCGCCCTTCCAGCGGCCGAGCTCGTCGTGGTGCCCGAGTGCGGCCACTGCGCCCACGAGGAGAAGCCGGACGAGGTCGTCGCGGCCGTGGAGAGCTTCCTCGCCCGCACCGGCCTCACCGGTTGACGCGGAGACGCGAGAGGAGGGACGGCCGCCGGCCGTCCCTCCATCTACAACCGCGCGATCTCGAAGGGTCGACGAGTGGGGCTACTGAACGATCAGCGCGGTGGTCATGCCCGTGAAGCCGTCCGGGGCCTCGGCGTGGGTGAGGATGTGGCAGTGCCAGGCCCACACGCCCGGCCGGTTCGGGATGACGAGCACCGAGTAGCGCTCGCCCGGCGCGACGTTCACCGTGTCGGCGTAGTACGGGTTGGGCAGCGGGTTGCCGTCCTTGGCGACGACGAGCTGCTTGGGTCCGTGCAGGTGCATCGGATGGATCTGCAGACCCTCGTTGAAGTAGTGCACGAGGATCGGTTCGCCGACCTTGGCCACGACCGGCGTCGTCGCCGGGAAGGCCTTGCCGTTGATGCTGAAGCCGATGTTGCCCGCGTCGTTGAGGATGAAGGGGATCTCCTGGGAGGCCTTGATCCCGCCCGGGAGCGGGATGTGGCTGGCGATCATGCCGGCCATCAGGCCCATGGGCACCTGGTGCTGGGAGTTCGAGTGGGCGTGGTACATCCCGACCGCGATGCCGGTGATGTCGAACTCGTAGGTGAACTTCGCGCCCGGCTTGATCTGGGGCTGGGTGAGGTCGGGAACGCCGTCCATGTCGTTCGGGACATCCATGCCGTGGAAGTGGACGGTCGTCGACTCCTTGAGGTTGTTGGTGAACGTGATCCGGACGTGGTCACCGACGTTGGTCTCCAGGGTCGGCCCCGGGACCAGCTTGTTGTAGCCCATGGCCTTGACGACCTTGCCGGGCTCGACCTCCCAGTCGATCTCGTCGACGGTCAGGTTCCACTCCTTGGCGCCGTCGGCGGCAACCGTCGGTGCGAGCACCGGCGGCACGAAGCTCTTGCCCGACTTCGCGTTGGCGACGAAGGCGTTGAAGCGAGACGTCGCCGACGAGTCCATCTGGTCGGGGGTCAGCGACGTCGCCGTCGTCGCACGCGCCGTCTCCGTGGCGGCCGCTTCGCCACCGCCGCCGGCGACGACCTTCAGCGTCGCCTTCATGCCGAGCGCTTCGTGGCCCGGGATGGCGCAGATGACGTCGTAGGTGCCGACGTCGAGCGACGCCAGGCTGAGGTCCTCCGTCCCGCCCTGGTTGAGGTCCTTGGTGGCGAGGTTCTTGTCCTTCACCGTGAGGTTGTGGGGCATGGTGCCGTTGTTCACCACGTGGAGGGTCCCGCCGTGCGCGACGGTGATCGTGGCCGGCGTGATCTTGTACTCGGTGAGCGACACGTCGACCGAGCTCGCCGCGCCGCCGCCGGCCGAGACGCTGCTGCTCTTGTCGACCGCGCGCATCCCGTAGCCGACGCCGACCAGGGCGACGACCAGCGCGAGCACCGCGACGACGACCGCGCTCACGAGCAGGTTGTCGCGTCGCTCCGCGTCGGATCGCGACGACGGTTCCTGTTGCATGGCTCCTCCTTCGTCCGCTGGTGGACACCATGGAGGGACGGAGCCCATGCGCCGTAGGGCGGACCGGCCGTGGAGTGGGGGACCTTCGGCCCTCCGGGCGCCCCCGCCGTCTCAGGCGGGACCGACGGCAGTGCTGAGGGCGTCGCGGACGACGCTCATGCGCCGGCCGGTGAGGAGCTCGGGCACGATCTCGAGGAAGAACGCGGGGGTGTTCGCGACCCAGGGCTTCGGTCCGGCCAGCCGGAGGCGGTGGACCCGCTCGGGGTCGGCGACGACGTGCGCGTGTCCGGTTGCGAGGACGCTCCACCCGTGGTCGTCACAGACGTGGTCGACCTCGAACGCGACCACGTTGTTGCGGGCGCCGGCGGCCAGCTGGGTGTGCTCGCCGGCAGCGAAGACGATGGCATCGCCGTCGATCACGTACGCGACCGGCAACACGACCGGCAGCGCGCCGATGCTCGTCGCCACGCGGCCGATGTGCGCGTGGCGCAGCAGCTCGATGCACTCCTCGCGCCCGATGGCTTCCAGTCCGTCGTCGTCCCGCGTCATCGCGACCCAGCGTGGGGCCGACGGGGGCGAGGCTGCAGAGCCGAAGGTCACCGCCGGCGCCTCGAACGGACGGGCCGATCGGTGCGCGCCGCGGGCACGACGTCGTTCGGTCAGGAGGCCGCGGTGCCGCCCTTCCGTGCCTCGCCCGCCGCCGCGGCCTGGCGCTTCTCGCGCTCCTTCTTCTTCTTGATGCGGTCGTTCTTCCAGCGAACTCTCGGCGTTGCTCCTCTGCCCATGGGCCGATCGTACGGGGCGGCGGCGCTCGGCCACGAACCCCACCGGCCCACCGGTCGCCGCCACGATCAGGCGCGGCCCCGGGTCGCGGCCGCGAGCGCGTCGATGTCGGCCTTCGGCACGCGCTCCATCGTCAGCAGGCCGTTGATCTCCTGGTAGGTGTCGGTGAGCTGGGTCCAGCACGCGCCGGCGAGCACGTCGCTCTGGTGCACCGCGCGCCACAGGTCGGCGTAGGTCGCGAGGAGCTCTGCCGGCGATCCGACCTCGCGGTAGCCCCAGGCGCCGTCGCCATCCGGGCCGGACGCGCCGGTGCGCAGCGCCACGCCGCCGAACTCGCTCAGCACCACCGCTCGATCGCCGGCCGGACGCCGGTCGAGGTCGGCGAGCCGGCCGTCAGGCCGCCGGCCGCGGAGCAGCCGGTCGACCGCGCCGGCGTCGGCGTAGCGCGCCGCGAGCGCCACGGCGTCCTGGTCGTAGTCGTGGATCCCCACGATGTCGCCGCCGGCGGTCTCCCACCCGTCGTTCGCCGAGACCGGGCGCCCGCCGCCGAGGGCGGTGGCGATGGAAGCGAGCGCCGTGACGAGCGCCCGCTGGGGCGAGGAGGACGCGACGTCGGGGACGCCCCACGACTCGTTGATCGGCACCCAGCCGATGACCGACGGATGCCCGGCGGCCCCCGCCACGATCTCGGTCCACTCCCGCACGAGTGCCGCCGCGCTCCGGGCGCTCGCCCGGTAGGCGCTCGGCATCTCGACCCACACGAGCAGGCCGAGCCGGTCGGCCCAGGCGAGGTAGCGCGGATCCTCGACCTTCTGATGCTTGCGCGCGCCGTTGAACCCGAGGGCCCGGGTGAGCTCGATGTCACGCCGCAGCGCGTCGGTGGTCGGCGCGGTGAGCCCCGTCTCGCGCCAGTAGCCCTGGTCGAGGACGAGGCGCAAGGGGTACGGGCGACCGTTCAGCAGCACGCGGCCGTCGGCGACGCCGGCGTCTCGGAGGGCCGTGTACGACTCGACGCGGTCGACGACGTCGCCGCGCCCGTCGAGAACGGCGACCTCGACGTCGAGCAACACCGGGTGGCGCGGCCACCACACCAGCGCGCTGCGGTCGTCGATCCCGCCGTCACCGATGGGATAGGTGCGCTCGACCGCCGGCTCGACGATCGCGACGCGGTCGTCGACCAGGGCGCGCCGGCCCGGTCCGCGGACGCGCACAGCCAGCGTCGCCCCGTCCGGGATCGGACCCTGGAGGCGCGCCTCGAGACGGACCTCCATCGAGCTCGACGAGCCCGAGAGCGCGAGCGACGCGAGGCGCGTCGCCGGCACCTGCTCCAGCCACACCGACCGCCAGATGCCCGTCGTACGCGGGTACCAGATGGCGTGGGGCTCTTCGAGCCAGTCCTGCTTGCCGCGCGGCACCTCGAGGTCGGTCGGGTCGTCGTCGGCTCTCACGACGACGTCGACCTCGCCGCCGCGCGCGTGGTCGGTCACGTCGACCGCAAAGGGGGCGTAGCCGCCGGTGTGGCTCTCGACGGCGTCGCCGCCGACGTGGACCGTGGCCGTGCGGTCGACCCCGCCGAAGTGGAGGAGCACGCGACCGGCGCCGGCCGGCGGCTCGATCCGCAGTCGCCGCCGGTACCAGCAGCGGTCGACCCGCCCGACGCCGATGCCGCTCGCCGGCGTCTCGGGTGCGAACGGCACGAGGATCTCGCGGTCGAAGGTCACCGTGCTCGGGCGATCGCGGCCCTCCGGGTCGAGGGCGAACGACCACGGCCCATCGAGCATCTCGACCGGTCGGCGCAGCAGGGGCTGGGGATGGTCCGCAGGGTCCACGTGGCGACCCTACGCTCGGACGCGTGGACATCGACGGAGGCGTGGAACGCATCCTCATCGTGACCGCCCACCCCGACGACGTCGACTTCGGCGCCGGCGGGACGGTCGCGACGTGGACCGACAAGGGCATCGAGGTCAGCTACTGCGTCGTGACCGACGGCGATGCCGGCGGGTTCGACCCGGCCATCCCGCGCACCGACATCCCTTCGATCCGTCGCGCCGAGCAGGAGGCCGCGGCCAAGACGCTCGGCGTGACCGACGTCGTCTTCCTCGGCTACCCCGACGGACGCCTCACGGTCACGTTGGAGCTGCGCCGCGACATCGCCCGGGTGATCCGAAGGGTGCGGCCCCAGCGGGTCGTGTGCCAGTCGCCCGAGCGCAACTGGGACCGGATCTACGCAAGCCATCCCGACCACATGGCGGCGGGAGAGGCGACCGCGTGCGCGGTGTATCCCGACGCCCGCAATCCCTTCACCTTTCGCGAGCTCGCCGACGAAGGTCTCGAGGCCCATGTCGTTCCCGAGCTCTGGGTGATGAGCGCGAAGGATCCCGACGTGTTCGTCGACATCACCGACGTCATCGAGCGCAAGATCGAGGCGCTCCTGTGCCACGCCAGCCAGCATCCCGACCCTGGCGGGCTCCACGAGCGCATGCCGGCGTGGGCGCGGGCGACGGCCCAGGCCGGCGGCCTCCCGGACGGCCGCCTGGCCGAGGCGTTCCGGCGCGTCAACACCGCCTAGTTTCGGGCGCGATGGACGAGCTCACCGCCGAGGAGGCCCGGGTCGTCGGAAGCCTCGCCGAGAAGCAGCTGACGACCCCGCAGTACTACCCGCTCACGTTCAACGCGCTGGTCAACGCCTGCAACCAGTCGAACAACCGGAACCCCGTCGTGTCGTACGCGCCGGAGACGGTCGAGACCGCGCTCGACGGGCTGCGCCGAAAGGGGTACGCGCGGATCATCCACGCCGGCGGCGGCAGCCGGGTGCCGAAGTATCGCCAGACCCTCGACGAGACCCTCGGCCTCGACCAGCGGGAGCTCGCGCTGCTGACCGTGCTGCTGCTCCGCGGACCCCAGACCATCGGCGAGCTGCGCGGCCGCACCGAGCGCATGGCCGAGTTCGACGGGCTCGACGCCGTCGACCACGACCTCGACCGGCTCGCGGCGCGCGAGACACCGCTCGTCGTCCGCCTCGAGCGGGCGCCGGGGCAGAAGGAGGGTCGGGTCGCCACCACGCTCACCGCGGTTCCTGCCGGCGCCGGCGCCGAGCCCCCCGCGGCCGGGCCTGCAGCCGCGGCCGGATCGCGCCGCGTGGTGTTCGCGGCGCCGCCCAACCCGTTCATCCCGACGCCCCGCGAACCGCGACTCGCGCCGGCGCAACGAGACGCCCTCGACGACGAGGCGCGCGAGCTGCTCGACCGCATCACCGGCGGCACCGGGCAGGCCGGCAACCTGTTCGCCACCCTTGTCCACCACCCCCGTCTGCTGCGCCGCTGGTCGTCGTTCGGTGGCGTCCTCCTCAACGGCACCGTCCCGGCCCGCGAGCGCGAGCTGGTGATCCTGCGGGTCGGGTGGCTGTGCCGCGCCGCCTACGAGTTCGGCCAGCACGTGCTCATCGCCCGCCGCGTCGGTGTCACCGACGAGGAGATCGACCGCATCCGCCACGGAGGCCCCGCGGGCGAGGCCGGGTGGAACGACCGCGACCTCACGCTCGTGCAGCTCGTCGACGAGCTGCACACCGGCTACGGCGTCACCGACGGCACCTGGGCCGCGCTGGAGCGCGACTGGGAACCGCAGCAGCTGCTGGAGCTCCTGTTCACCGTCGGCCAGTACCACCTGGTGGCGATGGTCGCGAACGCGGTCGGCATCCAACCGGAAGAGGGCGTTCCGCCGCTCGACGCGGAGTGACGGGGCGGTCGTTCGCCGAGCGCGTGGTGGCGGCCATCGAGGCGACCGCGCCCGGCGACGTCGTCACCTACGGCGAGATCGCGGCGGAGGCGGGTGCCGCGGGCGCGGCGCGTGCGGTCGGCACGATCCTCGCGCGGTCGGGCGGTGGGCTGCCGTGGTGGCGGGTGGTGAACGCCCAGGGCCGCCTCGCACCGGGCAAGGAGCGCGACCAGGCCACGCGGCTGCGAGCGGAAGGGGTCGCGGTCGAGGGCGGTCGGGTCCGCGGCTTCGGCCGAACGCCGGCGACCGTCGGCGTCAGCCGAGCACGTCGACGAGGAGGTCCTTCCAGAGCTGCGTCGAAAGCGTGAGCGACTCGACGTCGACGCGCTCGTCGTTGCCGTGGAACCGGCTGGCGAAGTCGCGGTAGTCGACCTTCTCGGAGAACAGCGCCATCCCGTAGGCGACCGCGCCCTTGTCGCGGAAGAACCGGGCGTCGGTGCCGCCGGCGGTGAGGCGCGGCGCGAGGATCGCATCGGGGTAGGCACGACGGACCGCCCGCCCGATCGCGTCCCAGAGGGGCGTGTCGCGGGGCGATGCCGTGGATGCCGACTGCTCGCCGAGCACCGAGACCTCGACCTGGTCGGCGAGGTCGCCGAGCGCGGTGCGCAGGTGGCGGGTGACGTCGTCGGGTGTCTCGCCGGGGAGCGTGCGGATGTCGACGTCGAGGTCGACGACGTCGGGCACCACGTTGGTCTTCACGCCGCCGGCGACGACGTTGGGCGAGAACGTCATGTGCGTGCACGCGTGGGCGAGCTTGGCCCGCCCCGGGTCGAGGGACGCGATCGCGTCCATCACTCGGCCGGGATCGACGAGCATCTCGCGCACGTCGCGCGGCACGTCGAGCGCGGCGACGTAAGCGCGCCACGTGTCGGTGATGGTCGCCTCCTGGCGATAGTCGGCGAGGCGGCGGACGACGTCGGCGGCCTTCACGAGCGCGTTGTCGGTGCCGTAGGGCATCGAGCCGTGCGCCGGCGTCCCCCGCACGCGGATCCGTCGCCAGGCGATGCCCTTCTCGGCGAGCGTGACCGTGACGTGGCGACCCTCCTCGGTCGGCATGACGATCCCACCCGACTCGGTGAGGACGTAGTCGGCCGCCACCGCCTCGTAGGCGTTGTCGACGAGCCAGCCGGCGCCGTGGTGGCCGCCGGCCTCCTCGTCGGCGACGGCGAGGTAGATGAGGTCGCCCCTCGGCCGGAAGCCCGAGGTGAGCAGGTCCTTCACTGCGACGGCCATCGACGCGGTGATGTTGAGCATGTCGACCGCGCCGCGGCCCCACACCTCGCCGTCGACGAGCTCGCCGCCGAACGGGTCACGCGACCACCCGTCGGGTGTGACCGGGACGACGTCGGTGTGGCCCATGAGCAGGACGCTCGGCGCGTTGCGGCGATCGCTGCCATCGATGCGCGCCACGAGCGAGGCCCGCCCCGGTGTCGGCTCGTACTCCTCGAGGTCGACGCCGGCGCCCTCGAAGTAGCCGCGGAGGAGGTCGGCGCTGCGCTGCTCGTGGCCCGACTCGGCGCGGCCGTCGTTCACGCACTGGTTGCGGATGAGCTGCTGCAGCAGCTCGGTCACCTCACCGCCGGCGGAGTCGGTCATGCCACCGTGCTACTACCTCCGGCGTCAGTGGGGCACCGGGCTGGCCGGAAGCGCGTCGGCCATGGCGTCGTAGCTCGCCTTGATCGTGATCGCCAGGTCGACGTAGGCATCGGAGTGGTTGTAGGAGAAGAACGCCTGGCGCAGCGCCGCCTCGTCGGTGTCGAGGTTGCCCTGGGGCGCGGCGCGGCAGAGGTAGAGCGCCGTCGAGAGCGCGGCGTCGTAGGCGTTGTTGGGATCGGCGATGCCGTCGGCGTTACCGTCGATGCCGATGTTCTTCCACGTCGACGGGATGAACTGCATCGGCCCCACGGCGCGGTCCCATGTCGGATCACCGTCGAGGACGCCCATGTCGGTGTCGGGGATCGCCGCCGAGCGCGTGCCGTCGAGGGGGATGCCGAGGATCCGCGGCCAGACGTCGCCGTTGAGGGCGAGCTGGGAGTCGCGGTAGCGGCCGTGGTTGGATTCGATCTTGCCGAGCGCGGCCACCGCGGTCCACGGCACCCGGCAGGCGGGCGCTCGCCGCCACATGGTGCCGGCCGCGTTGCGGTAGGCGTCGAGGAAGAGCCGGGGGATGTCGCTCGGGTCGACCGGGGCGGCGGCGGTCACGAGGTCGAGGAGGAGCCGCTTGTTCTCGATGTCCTGCTCGAGCAGGGCGACGACGGCGGCGTCGGACGTCGCCTGCGTGTCGGCCTGCTGGAACGCGGCGGCCGCGTCGTCGCGCGCCGCGATCGCATCCTCGAGCTCCTGGCCGACGGCGCGCTTGGCGGCATCGAGCCCATCGACGGCATGCTTGCGCGCCTCGGTCGCCGACTTCACCAGCGTGTTGCGGCGGAGGAGGTCCTGAGGGTCCCGCGCCCGCAGCAGGTAGTCGACCGGCGCGGCGCTGCCGGTCACGTAGCCGGCCACCGCCAGCTTCTTCATGCGGTCGCGTGCGGCCACGAGGTCGGTGGCGGCCTGGCCGTTGGCGAGCGACAGGAGCGCCACCTTGTTGTCGGCGTCCTGGAGTCGCTGGCGCAGCGGTTCGAGGGCCTTCTCCGAGCGCCGCTGGGTCGCTTGCGCGGTCCTCAAGGCCCGCTGGGCCGTGGCCAGCTCGGCCTGGGCGCGCACCCGACCGGCCTCGTCGGACCCCACGGGCGCCAGCGGAGGGATGCTCGTCGGCGCCGGCGCCTCGTCCTCCGGCGGCGGTGGCCCGGGCGTCGCCGGGGGGAGCGAGTCCGATGGTCCGGCCGAACCCGATGTCGTGGTCGACGTGGTGGACGACCCGCCCGGGGTCGTCGTGGTGGGCACCGGCAACGTGGCCTCCGGCGCGGTAGACGACGGGATCTGATCGCCGTACGCCCCGCTGGCAGGCACACCGAGCGCCGCCACCGTGACGACGATCGCTGCAAGGCCGCGCAGATGCCGCGTCCTGGTCACACCGCCTGAATCGGCGGTCAGGTCGCCCGCCATTAGGTGTTGATCTTCGCACACCGTCGGGGCGGGCGCCAGACGCCC
>DATAKR010000117.1:0-9790 GCA_036261495.1 Acidimicrobiales bacterium
GCATCGGCGACGATCGCCTGACCGCCGTCGACCGCCCACGCGTCGGCCGGTGCGGGGTCGCGCCGCAGCGGCCGCAGGCCGATGACCGCCTCGAACTCGAGATCGCCGCGGCCACCTCCGTCGGCGATCGCCGTGCCGCCGGCGGTGAGCAGGGCGGCGAGCCGGGCGGCGGCGGCGTCGAGCGAGGCGTCGGTCGATTCGGTGTCGGGGATCGCGATCGCCATGCCGCCCATGGTGTCAGGGGCCGGTGACAGCTTCGGGGAGCGGTCCCCGGACCGGGGCGGCGGCGACAGGGAGACCGCCGGCGACATTGCCGGTGCGATCGGGGAAAGATGGCGGGAACGAAGGAGCTTCCCCATGCCTCGACCGATGTGGAACGGCGCGATCAGCTTCGGGCTGGTGAACGTGCCGGTGAAGATGTTCACCGCGCAGTCGCCGAAGGACGTCCGCTTCAACCAGCTCCACGCCAAGGACCACTCGCGGGTTCGCATGAAGCGGTTCTGCGAGGCCGAGAACGTCGAGATCCCCTTCGACGAGATCGTGAAGGGCTATGAGATCGCGCCCGACCAGTACGTCGTGATCGAGGGCAACGAGCTCGAGGAGTTCGACCCGAAGGCCACCCACACCATCGACATCGAGGAGTTCGTGCACCTCGACCAGATCGATCCGATCTACTTCGAGCGCTCCTACTACCTCGTCCCCGACGAGCGGTCGGCGAAGCCCTACCGCCTCCTCGCCGAGGCCCTCGCCGACAGCGACAAGGTCGCCATCGCCCGATTCGTGCTCCGCACCAAGCAGTACCTCGCGGCGCTGCGCGTCGTCGACGACGTGCTCGTGCTGTCGACCATGCTCTACGCCGACGAGGTCGTGCCGGCCGACTCCCTCGGGATCCCCGACACGAGCGAGGCCGAGGTCACCGAGCGCGAGCTGAAGATGGCCCGCCAGCTCGTCGACTCGCTGACGGTCGACGACTTCGACCCCGAGAAGTTCTCCGACGAGTACCGCGAGCGCGTGCTCGACCTCATCGAGAAGAAGGCGGCGGGCGAGGTCGTGGTCGCCGCCGCCCCGGAGCAGGAGCCCACCAAGGTCGTCGACCTGCTCGCGGCGCTCGAAGCCTCGGTGGCGGCGGCCAAGGCGGCCAAGCAAGCGGCCGGCGGGGCGACGGCGAGCGGCGGCGACGGCTCGGCGCGCGTCGAGTCGACGGCGGATGCGGGGTAGCACCGGCGGGTGACGATCGTCGACGTCGGCGGCCACCAGCTCAAGCTGTCGAACCTCGACAAGGTGCTGTTCCCGTCGGGGTTCACCAAGGGAGAGGTGATCGACTACTACGCGCGGATCGCGCCGGTGCTCGTGCCGCACCTCGAGGGTCGGCCGCTCACGCTCAAGCGCTATCCGAACGGCTCGATGGCCGGCCACTTCTTCGAGAAGAACTGCCCCAAGCACCGGCCCGAGTGGTTCACCACGGCGCCGGTGGCGAGCTCGCGCAACCGCGGCACCATCGAGTACTGCGTGGTCGACAGCGTCGCCGGGCTGGTGTGGGTGGCGAACCTCGCGTCCCTCGAGCTGCACCCGTCGCTCTCGCTGGCGCCGGCCGTCGAACGCCCGACCATGGTCGTGTTCGACCTCGACCCCGGCGCTCCCGCCGGCCTGCCCGAGTGCCGTGAGGTCGCCCTGCACCTGCGCGACGTGTTCGACCACCTCGACCTGCGCAGCGTCGTGAAGACGTCGGGGTCGAAGGGGCTGCAGGTCTACGTGCCGCTGAACACGCCGGCCACCTACGAGGGCCCCGGCGGCACCAAGGGGTTCGCGCTGGCGGTGGCCCAGCTGCTCGAGCGCCAGCTCCCCGACCTCGTGGTGTCGAACATGGCCAAGGACCTGCGGGTCGGCAAGGTGCTCGTCGACTGGAGCCAGAACGACGAGCACAAGACCACGGTCTCGGTCTACTCGCTCCGCGCCAAGGAGCGGCCCACGGTGTCGACGCCGGTCAGCTGGGACGAGGTCGACGAGGGCGGCGACCTCCTCCGCTTCGAGGCGGGCGACGCGCTCGAGCGCGTCGACCGGCTCGGCGACCTCTTCCGGCCCGCCCTCGACATCCAGCAGGAGCTGCCCCGCCTCGCCTGAGCGCGCGACAAACCTCGCAGAGGGCGCGAGTGGGACGCTGCGTCAAGTACCCCGTCGCCGGGTCCGATACTGGTGGTCGTGGCAACCCCGTCGATCGACGCCCCGGCGCGCCCCGCCGGCTTCCCCGCCGTGGCCGAGCTGGCGGCCGCCCTCGCCGACAACCTCGGCCGGGTGATCCGTGGCAAGCCCGAGGCCATCCGCCTGTCGGTCGTGGCGCTGCTGTCGGGCCACCACCTCCTCCTCGAGGACGTTCCCGGCGTCGGCAAGACCCTGCTGGCGAAGGCGCTGGCCCGGTCGCTCGGCGGGTCGTTCCGGCGGATCCAGGCCACGCCCGACCTGCTGCCGTCGGAGCTCACCGGCGTGTCGGTGTTCCACAAGCAGACCGAGGAGTGGGAGTTCCGCCCGGGGCCGCTGTTCGCCAACGTCGTGCTGGTCGACGAGATCAACCGGGCGACGCCCCGCACCCAGGCCGCCCTGCTCGAGGCCATGGAGGAGCGCCAGATCACCGTCGACGGCCGGAGCTGGGACCTGCCGGCGCCGTTCTTCGTGGTCGCCACGCAGAACCCGATCGAGCACGCCGGCACCTTCCCCCTCGTCGAGGGCCAGCGCGACCGATTCGGCCTCGTCGTCGAGATCGGGTTGCCCCACAAGGTGGCCGAGCGCGAGCTGCTGCTCGGCACCGGCGGCACCGACTCGCTCGACGCCCTGCGGCCGGTCTGCACGCCGGCCCAGCTCGAGTCGGTGATCGAGACCGTGCGGTCGATCTTCTGCGCGCCGACGGTCGCCGACTACGTGATCGACCTCGCCGCCGCGACGCGGGCGCATCCCGAGGTGCTCCTCGGTGCGAGTCCCCGCGCCAGCCTCAGCGTGCTCCACGCCGCCAAGGCCCACGCCGCGCTCACCAACCGTCACTTCGTCGTCCCTGACGACGTGCAGGCCGTGGCCGTGGCCGCCCTCGCGCACCGGCTCGTGCTCGCCGGCGGCGGCGACCTCCGCGTCGCCGCGCAGCTGGTGCGCCGGCTGGTGGAGACCGTCCCCGTCCCGCGGGGATGATCACCGTCGCCGACGGCGGCGCGAGGTCGCCGGGGGCGCTGCCGAGGGCGACCGCGGCCTGGCCCCGTCCCGCCTCGGTGAGCCGGCCGACGGTCGCGCTCGCGGCGGTCGCCCTCGCCCTCTTCGGCATCGCCCGGACGACGGGATCGGGGTGGCTCATCGTCCTCCTCACGATGGTCGCGGCGACGGTCGCGCTGGCGTTCGTGCTGCCGGCGTTCGGCCTCGCCCGCACGACCGTCGGCGCGACCGCCCCGCGCGACGGAACCGTCGGGCGCGAGCTCGAGGTGCGGGTCGCCCTCGCCGGCGGGAGTCGGGCCGTGAAGCTGCGTGCCGTCGGCTTCGACGGCGGGTGGGTCGGTGCCATCGTCCCCGCCGAGGGGCTCCTGGCGATCACCCCGGCGCGCCGGGGCGTGGTCGACGTCCTCGTGATCGACGTGCGGTCGGCGGCCCCGCTCGGGCTCGTGTGGTGGACCCGGCGCTACTCGCTGGCCCTCCCGGCCGCGCTCGAGGTCGGCCCGCACCCCACGGAGGCCGACGTGCCGCTGCCGACCGGCGACGGTCTCGAGGGGCGCGACGGCCGGCGTCTCGTCGCCGCCGCCTCCGACTCGGTGCGCAGCACGCGCGACTACCTGCCCGGCGATCCGATCAAGCTGGTGCACTGGGCGGCGACGGCGCGCTTCGGCGAGGTGATGGTGAAGGAGCTCGAGTCGGTCGCCAGCCCGGCGGTGGCGGTGGCGGTCGAGCTCGACGGTCCCGACCACCTGGTGGAGCGCGCCGCGTCGCGCGCGGCCGGCGTCGCCAACGCCGCGCTCCGGCTCGGCCTCCCGCTCGTGATGCTCACGGCCGAGGCCCGGGGGCCTCGATCGGGGCCGGTGGGCTCACCCCGAGAGGTCGGCCGCCGGCTGGCGCGAGCCGTTGCCGGTCCGTTGCCGGCGGCGCCGCGCAGCGCGGTCGTGATCTCCGTGCGCGCTCGCGGTGAGCGCGAGGGACGCGAGGACCGCGAACGACGCGAGGGGCACGGCCGGTGACGGTGCTCGCCGCGGTGAAGCGCGCCAACGCCAAGGCGCCGCCCGAGAGCTCGGTCGCGCTGCGCGTGGCGGTGCTGGTTGCTGTCGAGGCCGCGACGCTCGCCACGCTCGCGCAGGGCGTCGGGGGCGTCGGCGTGCGAGTCGCCGCGACCGTCGGCATCGCGGTGGGGTTCGCGTACTCGCACTGGGCCCGGTTCCGCGAGGGCTACGCCCTCAAAGCCGCGCTGGCCGTGGGCGTGCTGCTCGCGTTCGCCAACTTCCTCTCGGCGGTGACGGGCTTGAGCGCCGGGGCGATCAACGAGGTGCAGATCCCTCTCGCCGAGCTGTTCCTCTGGGTGCAGTTCCTGCACTCGATCGACGTGCCGGCGCGCCGCGACCTCCTCTTCTCGCTCGTGTCGAGCCTGGTGCTGATGGCGGTCGCCGGCGTGTTGTCGACGTCGACGGCGTTGGGTGGCTACCTCGCGGTGTGGGCCCTCGCCGCCGTCGCGAGCCTCGTCCTCGCGTACCGATCGGAGGTGTCAGCACTGCCGGCGCTCGGCCGGAGCGGCACACCGGGCGCCGTCACCATGCGGCCGCGTTCGGGCGCGCTCCGGCCGGTCGTGGCCGCGGCGGCGCTCGTCGCCGTGGTGGCCACCGTGGTCTTCCTGGTCGTGCCCGCGGCGGGAGCCGGGAAGGCCGTGGCGTTCCCCGCACGGCTGCCACACCGGGTCGGCGTCCCGGGTGTCGGCGGGCTGGCGAACCCGTCGCTCGGCGGCGCCGACCCCCAGTCGCCCGACGGCCGCACGTCGTCACGGGGCACCGGCGCGTCGAGCTTCGGCTACTTCGGGTTCTCCAACCAGCTCGACACGTCGGCCCGGGGCCGTCCCGACGACACCCTCGTCCTGAAGGTGAAGGCGAGCCGCCCCGACTTCTGGCGGGGCCAGACCTTCGACACGTGGGACGGGCGCACCTGGACGCAGAGCGACCAGCGGGTGCGGGCCATCACGGGTGAGTCGCCGCTGCAGATCGTCGCGCCGCCCGACGAGCAGGGAGTGGGCGCGGCCAACGGCGCCGACTTCGTGCAGACGGTGTACGTGGAGGCCGGCGGCCCGAACCTGGTGTTCGCCGCCTACGCGCCGGCCCAGCTCCACATCGCCGACTCCGCGGTGTTCGAGATGACCGACGGGACGATCCGCACGGGCGCCTACCTCGACCAGGGCGCGGTGTACACGGTGGTGAGCCGGCGGCCGGCGGTGACGGAGGACCTGCTGCGGGCCGCCGAGCACGACGCGTCGGGCACGCCGGCGTCGATCGCGCAGCGCTACACGCAGCTGCCCGCGAGCACGCCGGCGCGCGTGCGGGAGCTGGCCGCCACCCTCGCCGCCGGCTCGACCAGCCGGTACGACGTCGTGCGCGCCTACGAGGCCTGGATGCGCGACAACACGTCGTACACCCTCGACATCCCGAAGCTTCCCGCCGGGGACGACGCCGTCGACCGCTACCTCTTCGTCGACCGTCAGGGCTTCTGCGAGCAGATCGCCTCCGCCCTCGTGGTGATGCTCCGCAGCCAGGGCATCCCGGCGCGCCTCGCGGTGGGCTACGCGCCCGGTCAGCGGAACCCGTTCACCGGCATGTTCGAGGTCCGGGCGAGCGACGCGCACTCGTGGGCCGAGGTGTGGTTCCCGGGCATCGGGTGGCAGCCGTTCGACCCGACGGCGCAGGTGCCGCTGGCCGGCGACCCCTACTCGAGCGCGGCGGGCACCGGGCTCGCCCGCTACCTGCGGGCGCACCTGCCGTCGGTGCCCGCCGGCGTGGTGCGAGCCGGCGCGGTGGCGGTGGGCGTCCTGGTGCCGCTCCTCACGCTCGGCTGGCTGGTCCTCCTCGCGCTGCGCCGGGCGCGTGAGCGTCGCCGCCGGCCGTGGCCCGACCGGATGCTCGAGCGCCTCGAGCGGGCCGGCACGGCGCGCGGGCGGAGCCGGCGCCACTGGGAGAGCGCGCGGCGCTACGCCGACGTGCTCCGGGTGTCGGTCTTCCCCGACGAACGGCTGCGCGCGGTGGCCGACGTGATCGAGGCCGCGACGTACGGCCCTCCTGGTGGCATGGCGCCGGACGACCACGCCATGGCCGAACGGCTCCTCGCCGATGCCGAAGCGGCCCATCCCGTGCGCTGAGCGACGGCGTACCCTCGCGCGCGTGTCGAACCTGCCCGAGCCGGCCGCCGGCAACAGCCCTCAGCGCGGCCGCTCGTTCCTGAGCATCCTCGACGACGCGCTGCTCGTGGTGGTGGCGGTCGTCGTCATCTTCGTGGTGCTTCGCATCATCGGGTTCGTCGCCGCCGCGATCTTCACCGGCTTGAAGATCGCGCTGCTCGTCGCCCTCGTCTACGTGGTCGTCCGCGCCCTCAGAAGTCGAGGCCGCTGAGCTCGGGGATCCACTTCCCGGCCCGGTCGACCGCGGCGCGCCACCGGTCGCGCTGCGATGGCCCACGGGGCTCGACGATCGCCTTCGGATGCCACCGCGCATCGAGCTCGTCGAGGCTTCCCCACGTGCCCGTGGCCACGCCGGCGAGGTAGGCCGCGCCGAGCGTCGTCGCCTCGGTCTCGGGTGACACCTCGACGCGCCGCTGGGTGGCGTCGGCGAGGGCCTGGACGAACACGCCGTTGGCCGACATCCCGCCGTCGACGCGGACGCTGTCGATGCGCAGGCCGCCGTCGGTCTCGGCGGCCTCGACGAGATCGGCGCCGCGGTGGGCGACCCCCTCGAGCACCGCTCGCACCATCTCGGCGCGCCCGGTCCCGCGCGTGATGCCGACGAACGTGCCCCGGGCGCCGAAGTCCCACGCCGGCGTGCCGAGGCCGAGCAGGGCGGGCACGAAGAACACGTCGCTGGTCGACGCGGCCGCCGCCGCCACCGCTTCCGACTCCGCCGACGAGGAGAGGATGCCGAGGTCGTCGCGCAGCCACTCGACCGCGGTGCCCGCCGACAGCATCACGGCCTCCACGCCCCAGGTGATGCGGCCGGCCTCGCGCCAGGCGACGATCGGGATGGCGCCGCCCGCGCCGCGCGTGGGGAACGAGGGGCGGGTCTCGCCCAGGCACAGGTCGAGCATGCCGCCGGTGCCGAAGGTGATCTTCGCGTGACCGGGGCGGACGCAGCACTGACCCACGAGCGACGCCTGCTGGTCGCCGGCGATGCCGGCGATCGGCGGCGACCCGGGTAGCGCGGACGCGTGGCCGACCACGCCGGTCGAGTCGACGATCTCCGGCAGCACCGCCTCGGGGATGCGCAGGTGCTCGAGGATGGTGCGGTCCCACCCGGCGCCGTCGAGGGTCATGAGACCGGTGATGGCCGCGTTCGACGCGTCGGTGACGTGGGCCGAGCCGCCCGACAGCACCCACGCGACCCACGTGTCGACGGTGCCGAAGCACAGGTCGCGCACGCGGTCGGGATCGGCCATGTCGAGAAGGAACGCCAGCTTGGTGGCCGACTGGTTGGGGGCGACGCGTAGGCCCTGCTGCTGCAGCCCGAGGCACATCCCCACCGTCCGCAGGTCCTGCCACCCCACGCCGGGACCGACCGGGGCGCCGGTCGATCGTTCCCACACGATGGTCGACGCCCGCTGGTTGGCGATGCCGACCGCGGTCGGCTCGCCGCCCTCCTCGATCGCCGCCGAGGCCACCTCGAGGATCGCCGCAGCCATGGCCTCGGCATCGAACTGCACGAAGCTGGGCATGGGCGTGTCGGGCAGGAGCACCTTGTGGTGGACGTGCTCGACGATGCCGTCGGGCGTGACCATCGCGGCCCGCAGGCCGCTGGTGCCGACGTCGACGACGAGGATGCTCACGGAGACTCCTTCGTTGACTGCGGGGAGCGCAACGCGCTGGCGGCGCCGAGGAGGGCGATGGATGCGGCGAGCGGGATGCCGATCGCGAGGAAGAACAGCGAGGCCGCCGTGATCTGGCGGCCGGCGACGAGACCCTCGATCATCCCCGCGACGACGCCGACGACGAGGCCGAGCGTCCCGGCGGCCATGGCGTGGGTGTAGCCCCGCTCCGGTGCGCGCGTGGCGGCGACGCGACCGCCCACGAAGAAGGCGATGAGGAACGCCGGCGGCAGGACGAGGAGGGCGTCGGACTCGCGGTCGCCGGCGGCGATCAGCCGGGCGATCAGCACGGCCGCGAGCAGGATGCCGAGGGCGACCGCCGCGCCGATCACGACCGATCGGAGGTCGAGCCGGCTCACGCGCCCGGTGACGTGGCCGGGGCCGCCGGTGGCCACGGCTGGGCCGGCCCGAACGGGGAGGGGAGCCCGAGCTTGCCCGGGTTGAGGATGCCGTTCGGGTCGAGCGCCTGCTTCACGGCCACGAGCGTCGGGAAGGCGGTGCCGAGGGCGTCGGCCATGAACCGGCCCCGGTTGAGGCCGATCCCGTGGTGGTGGCTGATGGCGCCGCCGAGCCGGATCGTGGTGTCGGTGATCGCCGTCCACGCGTCGGCGTAGTAGGCGTCGGCGTCGTCGCGCTGGCCCGCGAACGTGAAGTAGAGGCACGCGCCGTCGGTGTAGGCGTGTGACTGGTGCGCCGAGCACACCCACGTGCCGGGGACCGCCTTCACCGCGGTGATGGCCTCCTCGTAGAGCGCCGGCAGCACCGACCAGCGGGCCGCGACCTCGCACGTGTCGACGACGAGGTCGCGCGAGATGGCCTCGCCGAGGCCGCTCACGTCGTTGCGGTGCGAGAGCCACCGCTCCACGAGCGCGTCGTCGAGCCGTTCGCCACCGGTGGCGGCGCACTCCTCGGCGACGACGCGCATGACGCCGTGCACGAGGACCTCGTCGCCCTCGTCGAGCGCGACGATCACGTGGCGGTCCTCGACGTCGAAGCTGCGCTTCGACTCGCGGTGGTCGTAGAGCCGGAGCACCGCCGGCGTCGCCCCGCGCCGGAGGATGCGCCGGCAGGCCTCCAGACCGGCGCCGAAGGAAGGGAACGCCCAGGCGCTGCGCTCCTCCGCGGGCGGCACCGGGTGCACCCGCAACGACGCCTCGGTGATGACGCCGAGCGTCCCCTCGCTGCCCACGAACAGCTGGGTCAGGTCGGGCCCGACGGCGGCGCGAGGCGCCCGCCCTCCGGTGTGGATCGCCGAGCCGTCGGCGAGCACGACGTCGAGGCCGACGACCATGTCCTCGATCTTCCCGTAGCGCGTCGAGTACTGGCCGGCGCTGCGGCACGCGAGCCAGCCGCCCACGGTCGAGAGGGCGATCGACTGGGGCCAGTGGCCGAGCGTGACGCCGTAGTCGTCGCGGAGCCGGGCCTCGAGGTCGTCGCCGAACGTGCCCGGGCGCACGTCGAGCAGGAGCGACTCGGTGTCGACGGAGACGACGCCCTCCATCGCGGTGGTGTCGAGCGCCACGCCGCCGAACACCGGGACGGACGCGCCGCACACGCCGCTGCGCCCTGCGACGGGGGTGACGGGCACCCGCGCCTCGTTGCACGCCTTCAGGACCGCCGCCACCTCCCCGGCCGAGCTGGGCCGGGCGATCACGGCGGCGCGGGCCGGCACCTCGCCCCGGCGGGCCCACATCATCGTGAGCGGCCACCAGTCGCGGCCGGCCTC
>DATAKR010000120.1:0-1612 GCA_036261495.1 Acidimicrobiales bacterium
GAAACGCCGCGGGCGAGGACGCGAGGAGGAGGCGGACGCCGTAGTTCGCATCCGGCGGCACCTCAAAGACGTCCCCCGCGTCGACGGCGCCGAGGACGCCGCCGGGCGCGTCGACGGAGAACGCGAGGTGGTGGACGCGACCGTCGCGGCTCCCGAGCCAACGGCGGAGCGGAGCGTGTTCGCCGGCGGGCGCGATCAGTCGCACCCGGCCCGCGCCGGGCCACGCCAGGTCGAGCCACCGCGCCTCGTGGTGCTCGCCCTCGCCCGTCACCTCGCCGGCGAGGAGATCGACGAAGAGGTGCCGGCCGACGTCGAGATCGGCGACGGCATGACCGACGTGCACGAGGGCCGCGTGGTCGGCGACCCGCGGCCGCGGGAACCAGTCCGGCATCTCCGCGCCCCAATCGCTCTCGTGCGACGCCGCGAGCTGGACCACCACCCCCGGGGCGTCCTTCGGGTGGAGGAAGGCCTCCTTCCACCACGGCAGCTCGAGGTTCACGTTGATCGGGCGGTAGCCCGCCTGCTCCGCGGAACGGAGCGCAGCGATGATGTCGCGCACCTTGAAGGTGAGGTGGTGCGGGCCGGGACCGTTGCGGTCGAGGAACCGGCGCAGGAAGTCGTTCTGGTCGACCTGGTAGGGCTCGAGCACCTCGAGCTTCATCCCGTTCGCGTACTCGACCTGCGCCGACGCGAACCCCGCGGTGCCGCCGCCGAGCCACCGCGAGGGCAGCTGCCCGGCGTAGCGATCCCACACCTGCGCCTGACGCTCGACGGCGACCGCCACGTGGTCGAGGTGGATGTCGAGGATCTTCGGCATGGGCCGGAACCTAGAGTGCGGCTGTGCTCGAGATCCAAGCCGTCGATCACTACGTGATCCTCACGCCCGACGTCGAGCGCTCGATCGCCTGGTACCGCGACGTGCTCGGGTTGGCGCCGGATCGCTACGACGAGTGGAAGGCGGGCCACGCGCCGTTCCCGTCGGTCCGGGTGAACGACGGGACCGTCATCGACATCTTCGCCGGCGAGCGGGACGGGAGGAACGTCGACCACGTGTGCCTCGTGGTCGCTCCCACCGACCTGCAGGCACTGGCCGACTCGGGCCGGTTCGATGTGGTCGCCGGGCCCGGGCCGCGGTGGGGCGCGCGCGGGATGGGAACGTCGCTCTACGTGCACGACCCCGACGGCAACGTGGTCGAGCTCCGGCACTACGGGGAGGCCTGATGGACATCGACTTTCGCCGCCAGTCGGTCGCGGCGCTCGCGGACGCGGTACGAGCCAGGCAGGTGTCGGCGCGTGAGCTGCTCGACCATGCACTTGACCGCATCGACGCGCTCAACCCGTCGGTGAACGCGTTCGTCGCCGTCGATGCGGACGCGGCGCGCGCTGCCGCCGCGGAGGTCGACGAGCGGGTCGCCGCCGGCGAGGAGGTGGGCCCGCTCGCCGGGATCCCGCTCGGCGTGAAGGACCTCGAAGACGCGGTCGGGTTCCGCACGACGAAGGGGTCGCCGACGCGCGAGGACGCGCCGTCGGCGAGCGAGGACTCGCCGCTGGTCGCCCGGCTGAGGGCGGCCGGGTGCGTCGTCGTCGGCAAGACCAACACGCCCGAGCTGGG
>DATAKR010000143.1:0-8908 GCA_036261495.1 Acidimicrobiales bacterium
CGGCGGGCGCCCCGGTGGCGGCCGCTTCGGTGGACCCGGGGGTGGCCGGCGCCGCACGGCGCGCCGCCGGCGTCGCAACTACGAGGAGCTCGAGGCCCAGGAGCTCACGCGCTACACGCCGTCGAACGCGCCCGTCCCCGAGGGCGAGATCATCCTCGAGCGGGGTTCGACGGCGCAGGAGATCGCGCCCAAGTTCAACCGCTCGGCGGCCGACGTCATCCGCTTCCTGCTCCAGCAGGGCGAGATGGTCACCGCCACCCAGTCGCTGTCGGACGAGCAGATCGAGCTCTTCGCGCTCGAGCTCAACGCCAGCATCCGCCTCGTCGACCGCGGAGAGCAGCAGGAAGCCGAGCTCATCGCCAAGTTTTTCGCCGAGGGCGACGAGGACGAAGACGAGAACCTCCGCCCCCGCCCGCCGGTGATCACGGTGATGGGCCACGTCGACCACGGCAAGACCTTGCTACTCGACAAGATCCGCCACGCCAACGTCGTCGCCGGCGAGGCCGGCGGCATCACCCAGCACATCGGCGCCTACCAGGTCGACAAGGACGGGCGGCTCATCACGTTCATCGATACCCCGGGCCACGAGGCGTTCACCGCCATGCGCGCCCGCGGCGCCGACATCACCGACATCGTGATCCTCATCGTCGCCGCCGACGACGGCGTGATGCCGACCACGATCGAGGCCATCGACCACGCCAAGGCGGCCGAGGTGCCGATCGTGGTGGCGATCAACAAGATCGACCGCGAGAACGCCAACATCGACCGGGTCAAGCAGCAGCTGTCCGAGCAGGGGCTCACCCCCGAGGACTGGGGCGGCGACACGATCACCGTGCCGATCTCGGCGCTCCAGGAGATCGGGATCGAGGAGCTCCTCGAACAGGTGCTCCTCGTCGCCGAGATCCAGCTCACCGAGGAGCTCCAGGCCAATCCCGAGGGCCTCGCCCGCGGGTTCGTCCTGGAGTCCAACCTCGACGTCGGCCGCGGCCCGGTGGCCACCGTCCTCGTCGAGAAGGGCACGCTCCGCGTCGGCGACACCATCGTCGCCGGCGCGGCATGGGGCAAGGTCCGGGCGCTCATCGACGACAAGGGCGACAACGTCAAGGAGGCGCTCCCGTCGATGCCGGTCCAGGTGCTCGGGCTCTCCGACGTGCCCCAGGCCGGTGACGAGCTGCGCGCCACCACCGACGACAAGGTTGCCAAGGCGGTCGCCAACGCCCGCGCCCAGCGTCTGCGCTTCCAGCAGCAGCGGGGCTCGGCCGCGGCCACCGGTGGCGGCGCCAAGCTCGAGGACATCTTCGACCAGATCCAGCGGGGCGAGACCGCCACGCTGAACCTGATCCTCAAGGCCGACGTCCACGGGTCGCTCGAGGCGCTCACCGAGGCCGTTCGAAAGCTCGAGCGTGACGAGGTGAAGATCGCGTTCGTGCGCCGCGCGGTGGGCGGGATCTCCGAGAGCGACATCGACCTGGCCGCCACGTCCGGGTCGACGATCATCGGCTTCAACGTTCGACCCGATCGCAAGGCTCGCGAGCGCGCCGACCAGCAGGGCGTGGAGATCCGCACCTACGAGATCATCTACAAGCTGCTCGAAGACCTCGAAGCGGCCATGGTCGGGATGCTCAAGCCGGAGTACGAGGAGGTCGTCACCGGTGATGCCGAGGTGCGGGAGATCTTCTCGACGCCCCGGGGCAAGGTCGCCGGCTGCTACGTCCAGAACGGCACCATCACCCGCAACTCGAAGGTCCGCTACCTCCGCGAGGGGACGATCATCTGGAAGGGCACGCTGCCGTCGCTGCGTCGCTTCAAGGACGACGTCCGGGAGGTCCAGGCCGGCTTCGAGTGCGGCATCATGCTCTCCGACTTCCAGGATCTGCGGGTCGGCGACATCATCGAGACCTTCGAGGAGCGGGAGATCCCCCGCACCTAGCCCGGTCCCGCATCCACCGTGTCGTGTGAGCCGCGCCGAGCGCGGCTCACGCGACGAAGAACGCCGAGCAGCACATGCACGTCGCCGCCATCCGCTTCGACCTCCACCTTCCCGACGTGCACTCCTTGAAGGACAAGCGCGCCGTGATCCGTCCGATCCTCGACGGCGCGCGGAACCGGTTCAGGGTGGCGTCCGCCGAGGTCGATGCCAACGACGTGTGGCAGCGAGCGGTGCTGGGAATGGCGGCCGTCGGTGCGTCCGCCTCCTTCGTCGAGGAGGTGCTCGACGCGGTCGAGCGGTTCGTGTGGTCGTTCCCCGAGGTCGAGGTCGTCCGGGTCGAGCGGAGCTGGATGGAGAGGAGCTGGGCCGATGCCTAGACGGCAGTACCCGCGCACGGCGCGACTCAACGAGGTCCTCCGCGAGGTGCTCGCCGAGCGGCTGGAGGAGTTCGCCGACGACGACGAGCGGCTCGATCTCGTCACCATCACCGGCGTGCAGGTCGATGCCGACCTGCACCACGCGACCGTCTTCTACACGGCACGCCACGAGGGCGCCGGCGACGCCCTGGCCGCATGCCGCGTGCGCCTCCAGGCCGCGGTGGCACGTGAAGTTCGTCTCAAGCGCACCCCTCAGCTTTCCTTCATGGTCGATCCGGGTGTAACGAGTGGGTGGCGGATCGAGGAGATCCTGAAGGACGTCGCAGGGCAGGGATCGAGAGATGCGGGTGAGCACGACTGACGCCGACTTCGAGCATGCGGTCGAGGTGATCCGCGGCGCGTCGTCGCTGGCCCTCGCCTGCCACGTCAACCCCGACGGCGACGCCCTGGGGTCGATGCTGGCGCTGCACCACCTGTGCCGGGCGAACGGGCTCGAGTCGGTGGCGTCGTGGTCGGAGCCGTTCGCCGTCCCGCCGCAGTACACGTTCCTGCCCGGCCTCGACCTGCCGGTGAGGCCCTCGGAGTTCCCGGTCGAGCCCGACGTGATGATCACCTTCGACTGTGGCGCCCTCGACCGGCTGGGCGACCTCGAGGCGCCGGCGCGGGCGGCTCGTGAGCTGATCGTCCTCGACCACCACGCCAGCAACCTGCGGTTCGGGTCGATCAACGTCGTCGAACCCGAGGCGGCGGCCACCGCGGTCGTCGTCCGCGAGCTCGCCGAGCGACTGGGGTGGGGGCTCACCAGGGACGCGGCCCTGTGCCTCTACACCGGCCTCGTCACCGACACCGGCCGCTTCCAGTACGCCAACACGACGCCGGCCGTCTTCGAGTTCGCTCGAGAGCTCGCCTCGTTCGACCTGCCCATCGAAGACATCACGCGCCAGCTGTTCGAGATGCACCGCTTCCCCTACATGAAGATGCTCGGCGCCTGCCTGTCGCGGGCGGAGCTCGATCCGGAGCTGCACTTCGTCGCCACCTGGATCACCAACTTCGACCTCGACGGGTTCCGGGTCGACCTCGACGAGTGCGAGGGGCTGATCGACCTCGTCCGCCGAACCGCGGAAGCCGACGTGGCCTGCGTGTGCAAGGAGACCGACGAAGGGGTTCGCGTGTCGCTGCGCTCGGTGAACCCGGGCATCGACGTCGGCGAGATCGCCACCCGGCTCGGCGGCGGCGGCCACCGCTACGCCGCCGGCTTCGTCGCCGCCTATCCGGTCACCGACGTGCTCGCGACGATCAAGCGCGAGCTGCGCGCCCAGATCTCGTCCCGCCACCGCCAGGCATCTTGACGCCGACCGTCGACGGGCTCGTCGTCGTCGACAAGGCGGCCGGATGGACGTCGCACGACGTGGTCGGGAAGTGCCGGGGGATCTTCCACCAGAAGCGCATCGGCCACTCGGGAACCCTCGACCCCGACGCCACCGGCGTGCTCCTGGTCGGCCTGGGCCGGGTCACCCGGCTGCTCCGCTTCCTCACCGACCTCCCGAAGTCGTACACGGGTGTGGTCGTGCTCGGTGTGGCCACGTCGACGCTCGACGCGTCGGGCGAGGTGGTGGGGGAGTGGGACATGTCGAGCGCGACCGTCGCCGATGTCCGTGCCGCCGCCGCCTCCCTCACGGGCGCCATCCTGCAGGTGCCCCCGATGGTGTCGGCGGTGAAGGTCGGCGGCCGGCGACTGCACGAGCTGGCACGCGAGGGGGTGGAGGTCGAGCGGGAACCCCGGCCGGTCGTCGTCCACCGCTTCGACGTCCACGACCCGGTCGGCCCCGGCGCCTTCCCGATCGAGGTCGACTGCTCGTCGGGCACCTACGTCCGCACGCTGGCGGCCGATCTCGGTGCCTTGCTGGGCGGCGGGGCGCACCTGCGCGACCTGCGCCGCACGGCGATCGGCTCGTTCTCGCTCGCCGACGCCCGGCCCATCGAGCGGGTCGGGCTCGACAGCGTGCTCACGCCGGCGGCGGCGCTGCGCGACTACCCGGCCGTCGACGTCGACGACGAGACCGCCGCGCTGGTCCGCAACGGGCGCCCCCTCGATCTCGCGCCCGCCGGCGTCGCCGGCCCGTTCCGGGTGCTCGACCCCCGCGGAGAGCTGCTCGCCGTGTGGGAGGGCGCCAAACCGGCCGTCGTCCTCCCCTCGCCATAACCCCATCTCGTTCTGCAGGCACTGGCGCGGGCCGGAACCGCGCCCGTGCCTGCAGAACGGGGGGGGTGGGGGGCGGGGCCACGTCTCGACGTCGGGCACGGCGTAGCGTGAGCGGCTGATGGAGGTCGTCGCCTATCCCGGCGGGATGTGCCCGCAGCCGTCGCGGGGTTCGGTCATCACGATCGGCGTCTACGACGGCGTCCACCTCGGGCATCGGGCCCTCATCGAGCGGGTGCGCCACATGGCAGCCGAGCTCGACGCGGCCAGCGCCGTCGTCACCTTCGACCGCCACCCGGCCACGGTCGTACGCCCGGATTCGGCGCCGAAGCTGCTCACCGGCCTCGACGAGCGCCTCGAGCTGCTCGAGTCGACCGGGGTCGACTACGTCGTCGTCGTCCACTTCGACGACGACCGTGCCAACGAGTCGGCGGAGGACTTCGTGCACGAGGTGCTCGTCGACTGCCTGCGGGCCCGTGCCGTCGTCGTCGGCCACGACTTCCACTTCGGTCACGGCCGGCGTGGCAACGTCCCGATGCTCCAGGCGATGGGGGCCGAGCACGGCTTCGACGTGCTCGGCATCAACCTCGTCGCCGATGCCCAGGGCCAGGAGACGATCTCTTCCACCCGGGTCCGGTCACTCCTCGCCGCCGGCCGGGTGGCCGAGGCCGCCGCGCTGCTCGGGCGGCCCCACGAGGTCCGCGGCGTGGTGCAGCACGGCGACAAGCGCGGCCGCGAGCTCGGGTTCCCGACGGCGAACCTCGAGGTGTCGGGTGACCTGCTGCTGCCCGCCGACGGCATCTACGCGGGCTGGTACGAGCGGCCCGACGGGTCGGTGCATCCCGCGGCCATCAGCCTGGGCCGCCGCCCGACGTTCTACGCCAGCGCCGGATCGTCGCTGCTCGAGGCCTACCTCCTCGACTTCGAGGGCGATCTCTACGGCGAGGAGGCCCGGGTGCGCTTCGTGGCCCGGCTCCGGGGCGAGGAGCGCTTCGACTCGGTCGAGGCGCTCGTGGCCCAGATGGAGCGCGACGTCGCCGCCGCCCGCACCCTGCTCGCCCGCTGACCCCCGGTTCTGGAGTGCCACGGCCACGTCACGCGTGGGTGTGGCACTCCAGAACGTGGGGGGGTCAGTCGTCGTCGCCGCGGCGCTGCCGCTTGAGGTCGCCGCGCCGGCGCTTCGACTCCACCCGGCGGACCTTCGACGCCTTCGTCGGCCGGGTCGGCCGGCGGACCTTCTCGACGGCGAGCCCCTCGGCCAGGCGGGACCGGAGCCGGTCGAGGGCCAGGTCGCGGTTGCGCAGCTGGGAGCGCTCGTCGTCGGCGACGACGCGGACGACGGGCCCGAGCCGGGCGAGCAGGCGGGCGCGCTGCACGGGCCCGAGCGACGGCGACGACTCGACGTCGAAGCGGACCTCCACCTTGGTGTTCGACCGGTTGGCGTGCTGGCCGCCGGGGCCGCCGCTCGCGGTGAACCGCCACTCGAGCTCGTCGAGGGGGATCGCGCACGACCGCGTCACCCGCAGCACTGCGTCGTCGACCATGGCCGACGCGACCGTACCGGGCGCCGGAAGGGGCGTTCGCGGAGGCCTCTGCTACCCTTGGGGACCGCCGCGGCACCCCGCCCGGCGCCCCTTACCGACGCACCTGAGGTACCTGGATGCCCGACAAGTCGACGACGATCGAGACGTATCGGAAGCACGAGACCGACACCGGCTCGCCCGAGGTCCAGATCGCCCTGCTGACCGAGCGCATCAACGCGCTCAACGAGCATCTGAAGGTGCACAAGCACGACTACCACACGCAGCGTGGGCTCCTGAAGCTCGTCGGCCGACGCCGGCGGCTGCAGGCCTACCTCCGCAAGACCGACGTCGAGCGGCTGCGGGAGATCAACGCCCGACTCGGGCTGCGCCGGTAAGGTCCGCGAGCGCCCCAAGGGGGGCGCTCGTTTCACATATCGGCATCGGTGGTGGCAGCGGTCAGCTGCCAGTGGCAGATCCCCGGAGAACGGCTCCGGAGGCCTTCCACTGGGAACTGGCCCGGGCCACCACCCCTGCAACAACTCAAGGAGGGTGGATGGCTGAAGCCATCACCGTGTCGGGGCCCATCAGCGGCACCGACAAGACGCTCACGTTCGAGACCGGCCTGCTCGCGCAGCAGTCGCAGGGAGCGGTCGTGGGCCGCATCGGCGACACCGTGGTGCTCGTCACCGCGAACGCCGAGAAGAAGGGCCGCGACGGCATCGACTTCTTCCCGCTCACGGTCGACATCGAGGAGCGCATGTACGCGGCCGGGAAGATCCCGGGCTCGTTCTTCCGGCGTGAGGGCCGGCCCACCGACCAGGCGATCCTCACGTGCCGCCTCATCGACCGGCCGCTGCGCCCCTCCTTCGCCGAGGGCTACCGCAACGAGACCCAGGTGATCGGCACGATCATGGGCGCCGACCAGGAGAACCCGCACGACGTGGTCGCGATCAACGCGGCGTCGGCGGCGCTCATGCTGTCGGGGATCCCGTTCGAGGGCCCGATCGGCGCCGTCCGCATCGCGTGGTCGACCGAGGGCAAGTGGGTCCCGCATCCCACCTACCAGGAGGGCGACGCCGCCACGTTCGAGCTCGTCGTCGCCGGCCGCCAGATCGACGGCGACGTGGCGATCATGATGGTCGAGGCGTCCGGCACCGAGGACGCCTGGCGCTACTACGAGCAGGGCGCGCCCAAGGTCACCGAAGAGGTGATCGCCCAGGGGCTCGAGGACGCCAAGACGTGGATCCGCGAGTCGATCGACCTGCAGCGCCAGCTGATGGAGAAGGCCGGCGTCCGCGAGCCGCTGCCGTTCGTGCCGGCCAAGGACTACGGCGACGACGTCCTCGCCCGGGTCGCCGAGGTCGGCAGCGACCGCCTCCGCGAGGCCAACAGCATCGCCGACAAGGCGGAGCGCAGCGCGGCGTCGGACGAGGCCACCAGCGCCATCCTCGCCGAGCTCGCCTCCGAGTTCGAGGGCCGCGAGGGCGAGATCAAGGCTGCCGTCCGCTCGGTCACCAAGAAGGTGGTCCGCACGCGCATCGTCGAGGAGGGCGTCCGCATCGACGGGCGCGGCCCCAAGGACCTCCGGCCCGTCTCGGCCCAGGTCGGCATCCTCCCGACGGCGCACGGCTCCGGCCTGTTCCAGCGGGGCGAGACCCAGGTCCTCAACGTCACCACCCTCGGCATGCCGAAGATGGACCAGATGCTCGACACCATCGGCATCGACGACCGCAAGCGCTACATGCACCACTACAACATGCCGCCCTTCGCCAACGGCGAGACCGGCCGTGTGGGTGGCACGAAGCGTCGTGAGATCGGCCACGGCCTGCTCGCCGAGCGCGCCCTGCTGCCGGTCGTGCCGCCCCAGGAGGAGTTCCCCTACACGCTGCGCCTCGTGTCGGAGGTGCTGTCGTCGAACGGGTCGACCTCGATGGCCTCGGTGTGCTCGTCGAGCCTCTCCCTCATGGATGCCGGCGTGCCGATCAAGGCGCCCGTCGCCGGCATCGCGATGGGCCTCATCGCCGATGACGGCAAGTACCTCACCCTCACCGACATCCTCGGTGCCGAGGACGCCTTCGGCGACATGGACTTCAAGGTCGCCGGCACCGCCGACTTCGTCACGGCCCTGCAGCTCGACACGAAGATCGACGGCCTCCCGGCCGACGTCCTCGCCCAGGCCCTGCAGCAGGCCCGCGAGGCCCGCCTGCACATCCTCGACATCATGAACGAGGCGATCAGCGAGCCGCGCGCCGAGGTGCGCGACACCGCGCCGAAGATCATCAGCTTCGAGATCCCGCTCGACAAGATCGGTGAGGTCATCGGCCCCAAGGGCAAGGTGATCAACGCCATCCAGCAGGAGACGGGCGCCGACATCAGCGTCGACGACGACGGCACCGTCGGCACCGTCACCATCGGCTCGAAGGACGGCGGCGCCGTCAAGGAGGCCCGCCGGCGCATCGAGCTGATCCTCGACCCGCCCAAGGCGTCGGTCGGCGAGATCTACACCGGCAAGGTCGTCAACATCACCAAGTTCGGCGCCTTCGTCAACATCCTTCCGGGCCGCGACGGCCTCGTGCACATCTCGAAGCTCGGCCAGGGCAAGCGGGTCGACCGGGTCGAGGACGTCGTGAACCTCGGCGACGACATCCGCGTCCGCGTCGACGACATCGACCCGCAGGGCAAGGTCAGCCTCACCCCGGTCGACGAGAGCGGCCAGCCGCTCGGCGGGTCGGGCGGCGGCGGCGGCGGCCGCGATCGCGGTGACCGTGGCGACCGTGGCGACCGCGAGCCTTCGCCGGTCGGCGCCCGCTCGGAGTCGCGGCCCGAGGGCGGCGGCGCCGGCACCGGGGCGACGACCGCCTCGTTCGAGGAGTTCTTC
>DATAKR010000154.1:0-9029 GCA_036261495.1 Acidimicrobiales bacterium
CGGCGGCGTGACCGCCGGCCGAGCGGACCGTCCGGTTGACCGCGCGGTTGACCGCCCGGCGGACCGTCCTGTCGACGGCCCGCCCGGCCGCCTCGACGTCGCATCGCCGTTCTCGCCGACCTCGACACCGGCCGACCGCGACCCATGGCGCGAGCCGAGCGCGATCCCGGAGGTCGACGCCCCTCCCGTCACGATCCGGGCCGAGCGCGCCGGACCCCGAGCGCCGGCCGCCGACGACCACGTGGTGCTTCCCGCCGGCCGGACGTTGCGACCGGCACAACCGGCCGCCGCGCCCCGGCGGCACCTTCGCCGCGGCGACGCCTGAAACCGGGCGTTCACCCACCCCTACCACCGTCGACGCAGCCTCTCGCGGCGGGCGGGCACGATGGAGCCGTGTCACCCGCTGACGACGAGGACGATCGCGCCGGCCTCGCCCGCCTCCTCGCCGGCGTCGGTCGAGCCGCCGGCCTCGACGAGGTCGGCTTCGCCGGCGCCGAGCCGTTCGACGATGTACGGCGCACGCTCGAGGCGCGGCGTGGGCGCGGCCTGTCGGGCGGCATGGCGTTCACCTACCGCAACCCGGCGCGCTCGACCGATCCGAGCCGCGCCCTTCCCGGCGCCCGCAGCCTCGTCGTCGGCGCCCGGTCGTACCTCCGGCGCGATCCTCAGGAGTCAGGCGACGCCGGCGCCGACGTCCCCACCCGCCACGCGGCCGGCGCCGTCGCCCGCTACTCGTGGGAGGACCACTACGCCCCGCTCCGTCGCGGGCTCGAGGCCGTCGCCGGCGAGCTCGAGCAGCGCGGGTGGCGCGCCCGGGTGCTCGTCGACGACAACGCGCTCGTCGACCGCGCCGCCGCGCATCGCGCCGGCCTCGGATGGTGGGGCAAGAACACCAACCTGCTCCTGCCCGGGCGTGGATCGTGGTTCGTGCTCGGCTCCGTCGTCACCGACGCGCCGCTCCCGGCCGAGCCGGCGCCGGCCGCCGACCAGTGCGGCGCCTGCACCCGCTGCCTGACGGCGTGTCCGACCGGGGCGCTCGTGGAGCCGGGGGTGCTCGACGCCAGGCGGTGCCTCGCGTGGCTGCTGGAGGCGCCGGGCCCGTTCCCGCGCGAGCACCGCGTCGCGCTGGGCGGGCGCATCTACGGGTGCGACGACTGTCAGGAGGTGTGTCCGCCCAACCGCGCTGCGGAGCGGCGCGAGCCCCCGCCGCCGGCGCCGCCCGGAGCGGAGCCATGGGTCGACCTCGTCGATCTGCTGGCCACGCCTGACGACGAGCTCCTCCGTCGCCTCGGTCGCTGGTACATACCTCGCCGGGAGGCGCGCTACCTGCGTCGCAACGCGCTCATCGCGCTCGGCAACGTCGGCGATCCCGGCAGTGCCGCCGTCCGCCGGGCGGTGGAGACCGCGCTGGTGTCGAACGATGCCATCGTGCGCGGCCACGCCGTCTGGGCGGCGCGCCGCCTCGGCCTCGACGACCTCGTCGACGACCTGGCCGCGACGGAGACCGATGCCTACGTGCTCGAGGAGGTTGGTGCCGCCGTGCCGCGCCGGTAACCATGGCGCCACCGATGCCGCACCTGCTCGTCACCAACGACTTCCCTCCGAAGGTCGGCGGCATCCAGACCTACCTGTGGGAGCTGTGGCGGCGGTTGCCGCCGGGCGAGGCGACCGTGCTCACCACCACCCATGAGGGGGCGGCCGAGTTCGACGCCGCGCAGCCCTTCCGGGTGGAGCGCATCGATGCCGCCGTGATGCTCCCGACGCCCGACCTGGTGCGCCGCATCGACCGCCTCGCCGCCGAGGTCGACGCGTCGGTCGTCCTCCTCGATCCGGTGCTCTGGCCCCCGCTCGGCCTCCTCGGCCCGCGGCTGGCTCGCCCGTACGGCCTGGTGCTCCACGGCGCCGAGGTCACCGTGCCGGCGCGGCTGCCCGGAGGCCGGCAGGCGCTGGCCCGGGCGCTGCGGTCCGCGGCAGTGGTGGTGTCGGCCGGCGAGTACGCGGCCGGCGAGGCCAGGCACGCGGCCGGGCGGCGCATGCCGCCGACGGTGATCGTCCCGCCCGGAGTCGACGTCGACCGGTTCCGCCCGCTCGACGCCGGCCAGCGGGCCGCGGCTCGCGAGCGGTTCGGGTTCGCGGCCGGCGCCCGGGTCGTCGTCGGCCTCAGCCGGCTCGTCCCCCGCAAGGGCTTCGACGTGCTCATCGACGCGGCCGCCGAGCTCGGGCCCCGGCACCCGGATCTGGTCGTCGCCATCGGCGGCACCGGACGTGACCGCCGGCGGCTCGAGGCTCGGGCCGCCGCGACCGCGGCCCCGGTGCGCCTGCTCGGCCGGGTCGACGACACCGACCTGCCCGCGCTCTACGGGTGTGCCGACGCCTTCGCCATGCTCTGCCGGAACCGGTGGGCCGGCCTGGAGCAGGAGGGGTTCGGGATCGTGTTCGTCGAGGCGGCGGCGTGCGGGGTGCCCCAGGTCGCCGGCGACAGCGGCGGCGCGGCCGAAGCGGTCGTTGACGGCGACACGGGTGTGGTCGTCGGTCGCCCCGGCGACCCGCGAGCGGTCGCCGCCGCGATCGAGGACCTTCTCGCCGACGAGGGGCGCCGCGCCACCATGGGCGCCGCGGCGCGAGTTCGCGCCCAACGCGACTTCTCGTGGGACGTGCTCGCCGCCCGCCTCGCCGACGGGCTCGCGACGGTGGCGCGGTGACCGGCGGCGGGCGCATCGCGCTGGCCTCGTGGGCCGGCACGGCGGCGTTCACGCTCACGAGCCTCCTCGGCGTCGTCGTCGCCGCCCTTCGCCCGGTCGCGTTCGCCGTCGCCACCGTGCTGTTCCTCGCCGGGTGCGTGCTGTTCTTCTGGGCCTACGCCATCGCGGTCGGCCGCAGCCGCACCGACGCCATCGGCATCGGCGGCCTCTACTTCCTCGCCGGCGACACCGCGCCGGCGGCGGTGCGGCGGTCGCTCGGTGCCTCCTTGGCGGTGCAGATCGTCGTCGCCATCGTGACCGCCTCCCTCGCGCTCTACACGAGCCTCGCCTTCGGCATCCTGGTGCCCGTGTACGGGCTCGGCGCCATGGGCCTTTGGGGGGCCCGCCACGGGTCGTTCGAGCCCCGCGCGGATGAGCGGGGCCGGTAGGCTGAGCGGTCCGTGCGCTGGTTGATCCTGATCTTCGGGCTCGAGTTCCCCGCGATCCTCGCGTTCCTCGATTGCCTCAACCGCGAGCCGAGCGACTTCCCCGAGGGTTCGGGCGACCGCCGGGCGTGGCTGCCCTGGCTGGGCGTCGCCTTCGTGCTGGTGCCCGTCCTCATCGGGTACGGCATCGTGCTCGGCTACTACTGGTCAGTGGTGAAGCGCAACGCACCAAGGACGAGCTGATCTGCGATGACCGACGAAGCCAGCGAACGCATCCACATCGACACCCCGCCGGAGCGCTGCTACGAGATCGCGACCGACTTCGAGCGCTATCCCGAGTGGGCGGCCGACATCAAGAGCGTCGAGGTCCTCGAGCGTGACGACGAGGGCCGTGCGAGCCGCGTGAGGTTCCGGGCCGCGGCCATGGGCCAGAGCGTCGGCTACACCCTCGTCTACGACTACGCCGAGGCGCCGCGCGTGCTGTCGTGGGTCCAGGTCGCCGGCGACATGACGCGCAAGCTCGACGGCAGCTACGTGTTCGACGACGCTCCCGCCGGCGGCACCGAGATGACCTACCAGCTCACCGTCGAGCTGAAGGTCCCGCTGATCCGGTTCATCAAGCGGCGGGCGGAGAGCCGCATCCTCGGCACGGCCCTGCGCGAGCTCAAGGCACGCGCCGAGTCGTGACCTCGTCGCGGTCGGCGGTCTCGAGCCGCATCCTCCTCGTCACCGGCAAGGGCGGCGTCGGCAAGACCACGGTCGCCGCCGCCACCGCGCTCGCGACGGCCGACGCCGGGCTCCGGACGATGGTGCTCTCGACCGACCCGGCCCACTCCCTCGGCGACGCCTTCGGCATCGAGCTCGGCTCGGCCCCGCGCCGCATCGACGGTGACCTCTGGGGCCAGCAGCTCGACGCCACCGAGCGGCTCGAGGACGCGTGGGGCGAGATCCAGTCCTACATCGTGGCGGTGCTCCAGTGGGCCGGCGCCGACACGGTCGAGGCCGAGGAGCTCGCGGTCATCCCTGGGCTCGAGGAGATCTTCGCCCTCGCCGACATCAAGGCGTTCGCCGAGTCGGGCGACTGGGACGTCGTCATCGTCGACTGTGCCCCGACCGCGGAGACGCTTCGGCTCCTGTCGCTGCCCGACATCCTCGGCTGGTACATGGACCGGATCTTCCCGGCCACCCGCGGCGTCGCCGGCTTGCTCCGACCACTCGTGTCGCGGATCACCTCCGCCCCGGTCGCCGGCGACGACGTGTTCGCGGCGACGCGGCGCTTCTACGAGCGCCTCGACGGCGTCCGGGCGCTGCTCACCGACCCCGAGCTCACGAGCGCCCGCCTCGTCATCACCCCCGAGCGCATGGTGATCGCCGAGGCCCGCCGGCTGTCGACGTACCTCTCGCTGTTCGGCTACCGCGTCGACGCCGTCGTCGTGAACCGCCTGCTCCCCGACGCGGTGACCGACCCGTGGTTCAAGGCGTGGAAGGAGACCCAGGCCGAGCACGTCGCCGAGATCGAGGACGCGTTCTCGCCGCTGCCGCTCCTGCGGGCCGACCTGGCGGCCGACGAGATCGTCGGGCTGGCGCGACTTCGCGAGCTGGCCGAGGAGCTGTACGAGTCGGTCGACGCGGCCGCCGTGCTGCACTCCGAGCCGCCGCTTCGCGTGGAGCGGCGCGGCGACGCGCTCGTGCTCGTGCTCGAGCTCCCCTTCGCCGACCGTGACGAGCTCGAGCTCGGCCGCCGGCACGACGAGCTGCTCGTGCGCGTCGGTCCGCACCGGCGCGCGCTGATGCTGCCCGACAGCCTGCGCCGGCGTTCCGTCGCGGGCGCGACCATGGTGGATGATCGCCTCGAGGTGACGTTCGGGGCTGCCGAGGAGGACGTGTGAGCGACGAGCGGGCGAAAGAGGGCGTCGAGCACCTCCAGGCGGCTGCGCTCGAGGTGATCTCCGCGGTCCGGGCGTTCCTCGACGTCGCCGAGCAGGTCGTGCGCGAACCCGGCCGTGCCGCCGCCTTCGCGAGCGACCTCGTCGACCTCGGGCGCATGGCGGCGGGTGCCGCGGCGGCGGCTGCCGCGCCATCGGCGGCTCCGGGGCCGAGCGGACCGACCGGCCAGAACGACACGGACGCGTCTCCCGTCAGCCGGATCCGCGTGTCGTGATCCTCGTCGAGATCCGGCCGGCGAAGGGCAAGGCGAAGCCGATCGCCGTCCACCCGCGGGTCACCGTGATCGACCCGCACGGCCGGAAGTCGTCCGACGTGACGGCGTCGATCGCCAAGGCGCTGCGCGGCGAGGGCGGCGACCTCGACGTCACGGCCGAGGTCGACGGCCGGCGCCAGCGCGTCACGCGCGACGTCGCTGCATGCGGTCCCCGCCCGGTCGTGATCGTCGCCGGCGACGTGCCCGTGCCACGACCGGCGGCGACGACCGCGCCGCCTGACGCGACCGCGGAAGCCGAGGCCGCTGTCGCGCTGGCCGAGAGCGCGGTGCACGACAGTCGCGCCTCGCTGCGCGCCGCCGAGGCCGCCTGGACCGACGCCGAGTCCACGCTGATGCAGGCGCACCGCGATGCCGACGCGATCGACGTCGCCGCGGCGCGGGCTGCGCTCGAGGCCGCCGAAGCGCGGCTCGAGGTCGCGTCGGCCGGTGCCGCCGCGGCACGGCGGGCCCTCGTCGAGGCCCGGGAGACCGCCGACCGTGACGCGGAGGAACGACGCGCCGCCGACGCTCGCCGCCGTGACCGGATCGACGCGCTCGACACCGAGCGGTCGGAGCTCGCGGCGCGCCGCGACGACCTGACGAAGTCGCTCGCCGCCATCGGCGATGCCGAACCGCAAGCGATCGAGGACGCGCTGTCGGCGCTGCGGCGGCTGCGTGAGGTGAAGCCCAAGCCGTCGTCACGCGCCCTCGCGCTCGCCGACCGGTGGGTCGCGGTGCAGGCGACGCTCGCGTCGATGCCGGCGCCGCCGTCGCCTCCCGAGTGGCTGGCGACCCCGGCCCTCGTCGCGCTCCAGGACGCGCGGCGCGCCCTGCAGGAGGCCGAGCGAGGCGGGGCGGCCGGCGGTTACGACCGCGCGCAGGTCGCCGAGGTCGAGAAGGCCCACGCCGAGCTGCTCGACGCCGAGCAGCGGGCGGTGCGAAAGGGCAGCCGCATCAACCGCCGGCGGTTGGAGCAGGCCGAGGAGGCGGAGCGCGCCGCGCTGCACGCCCTCGGCGTGTCGTCCTACGGCGATTTCCTGCAGGACGTGGTGCCGGTGCTCGAGGGCGGGCAGGTCGACGACCGGCGGGTGTCCGAGGCCCGCGCCGCCCTCGCGAACGCCGAGGCGGTGTGGGGCCAGCTGCACGGCGGGTCGGTCGACCCGGCCTGGACCGCGGCCCGCGAGGAGGTCGTGGCCGTGCGGGCCGAAGCCGCCGACCTGCTCGGCGCCGACTGCGCCGACGACGAGATCGAGGCTCGCCTCCGTGGGCATGTGGAGTCCGTCGTCGACACCGGATGGGCGGAGGAGGATCTCGCGGACGCGCTGCGCCGGTCCGGCGCCATGGTCGGCGACGACGTGGAGGTGTCGGCCGAGGAGTGGTTGCGGGAGGCGCCGGCGCTGCGAGAGCGTCAGGGCGAGATGCAGTCGGAGCTCGGCACCGTGGAGTCGCGACTGGCGGAGGTCGACGAGCAGCTCGAGCGGCTCCGGGCCCTCACCCACTTCGGCCTCGACGACGAGGAGAGCGTCGAGGGGCGCGCCGCCGAGGAGCAGCGTGGGGGCATCTCGCCCAACGATCCCTTCGCGGTGCTCGCCGCCGCCCTCGAGGAGTCGGAGGCCGCGGAGAAGGAAGCCCAGGCGGCGATGACCGAGGCGACCGCCCAGCTCGATCGCGAGGCCGCCGAGCGCACCCGGATCGCAGGGCTCGAAGCCGGCCTCGACGAGCGCCAGGCGACGGTCGACGACGCTCGCCGTCGGGTGGCGGAGGCCGAGGCCGCGCTGGCCGCGGCGCGTGAGGCGGGAGCCGCCGCGGCTCGGTCGGCCGAGGCCGCGCGGGAGGCGCACGCGGAGGGCGAGCAACGCCGCGCGGCCACCCGTCCGCTCGTCGTCACCGAAGCGGTCCTGCTCGCCCGCCTTGCCACCGCGGCCGCCGATGGGGCAGCGGTCGTGATCGACGGCCGCGTGATCACCGAGCATCCCGCCAGCGCCCGCCGGCGGCTGCTCGCGCTGCTCGACCGGGCCGGCGACCGCGTGCAGGTGGTGGTCGTCGGCGGCGGCGATCTCATGGCCTGGGGACGCGGTCTCGGCGGGCGGGCCGCCGCCCGCACGTTCTGACCATCGAGTATCGAGGAGGCCCTGTGAGCGCGATCACCGAGGAGACCATCCGGACGTTGGCGTCGTTCCGTGGCGCCGGCCGGCCGGTCGTGAGCGTCTACCTCGACGTCGACGGCCGCCGGTGGCCCCGGTTCCAGGAGTGCGAGTCCCGCCTCGAGCGGATGGTGAAGGAGGCGATCGAGCGGGCGGGCGCCTCGTCGCCGGCCGCCGACGACCTCCGACGCATCGACGCCCACGTCAAGCACGGCATCGACCGCAAGCGCACCCGGGGCGTGGCGATCTTCGCCAGCGGCGCCGAGCTGTGGGAGGTCATGCCGCTCCCGGTCCGCGTCCGTGACCAGCTCGTCGTCAACGATCACGCCCACGTGGCGCAGCTCGAGGGCGCGGTCGAGAACCATGCCCGCTTCGGCGTGCTCCTCGCCGACCGGCAACGGGCCCGCATGTTCGTCTTCGAGATGGGTGACCTGACCGAGAAGAGCGAGATGTTCGAAGCGCTCCCGCGCCACGACGACGACGCCGGCGGCGCCGATCGCCGCCACGACAAGGCGCACGTGGAGGCGGCCGCGCACCAGCACCTCAAGCGGGCCGCGCAGGTCGCGTTCGAGATGCACAAGGTGAAGCCGTTGGAGCGGCTGGCGATCGGCGCGCCCGACGACATCCTCCACGAGCTCGAGGGCCTGCTCCACCGCTACCTGCGCGAGCGCACCGTGGGCCGCATCGCGGTGGCGCCGAACGCGCCCGAGGCGGAGGTGCGCGACGCCGCCGTCGAAGCCGAGCACCAGGCCGAGCGCGCCGACGACGCGGCCCTGGTCGACAAGGTGCGAGCGGGGGCCGGCGCCGGCAAGGGCGCCGTGGCCGGCGTCGACGACGTGCTGCGGGCGCTGGGCGAGCGTCGCATCGCCACCCTCGTGGTCTCGGACGGCTACCAGACGCCGGGCTGGCGGTGCGACGCGTGCGGCCGGTTGGCCACGAAGGGCCGGAAGTGCCCCGACTGCCAGGCGCACATGACGCTGCTCGACGACGTGGTCGAGCAGGCCATCGAGGATGCGCTCCTCGGCGGGTCGCGCGTGAACGTCGTGGTCGACAACGCCGATCTCGACGTGCTCGGCCGCATCGGAGCACTCCTCCGCTTCTGATGCCGGCGATCGGGGTGGACCTCGGGGGCACCAAGTGCCTTGGCGCGCTCGTCGACGACGACGGCACGATCCGCGACCTGCATCGCGTGCCCACCCCGGTGGGAGCCGATGCCATCCTCGCCGCCGTCGAGGGTGTCGCCCAGGAGCTGGTCGGCCGCGCCGGCGTCACCGTCGACGGTGTGGGCGTCGGCGTGCCCGGCCTGGTCGATCGCGGCGGCGTGCTCCGCTTCGCTCCCAACCTGCCGGGGGTGATCGACCTCCCCGTGGGCGCCACGCTCTCGGACCGGCTGGGGCTCCCCGTCGTCGTCGAGAACGACGCCAGCGCGGCCGGGTGGGGTGAGCGCCAGGCCGGCGCCGCGCGGGGCCGAGACAACTGCATCCTCGTCACCCTCGGCACGGGCATCGGCGGCGGGATCGTCGTCGACGGTGGCCTCTACCGAGGTACGCATGGCTTC
>DATAKR010000160.1:0-8908 GCA_036261495.1 Acidimicrobiales bacterium
GGGCATCGCCACCCGCCGGCGCACCGCGCCCGGCCCGACGCCGCGACGACACTGGGTGCGACGCCGGCGGCGGCCACCGCCCGCCTCGCCGCCGGCCACCCCGCGGCGTGGCTGGCCATCGCCCTCCTGCTCGCCGTGGCCGGGCTCATCACGCGTGCACTCCGGGCGTGGTCGGCGCCCGCGGGTGGGTCGTAGTCGCCGCCCGCCACTACACTGGACCGACCTCGATCAACCGGTCGAGGCACACACCTCCGCCCGGTCGCACCCTCGGTCGTCTCCTGCGAGACGCCGCGCCCGGGTCAGACCAACCGCAGGGAGAGGATCATCATGGCTGTCGTCTCGATGAAGCAGCTCTTGGAGGCCGGCGTCCACTTCGGCCACCAGACCCGCCGCTGGAACCCGAAGATGAAGCGCTACATCTTCGGTGAGCGCAACGGCATCTATCTCATCGACCTCAACAAGTCGCTCGACGGCATCGACAAGGCGTACCGCTTCGTGCGCGACCTCGTCGCCGACGGCGGCACGATCCTGTTCGTCGGCACCAAGAAGCAGACGCAGGACCCGTTGTCGCGCTACGCCGCCGAGTGCGGCATGCCCTACATCAACGAGCGCTGGCTCGGCGGCATGCTCACCAACTTCCAGACGATCAGCGGCCGCGTGAAGAAGCTCCAGGAGCTCGAGCGCATGCGGGCCATGGGCGACTTCGACGCCATGCCCAAGAAGGAAGCGCTGATGCACTCGCGCGAGCTCGAGAAGCTCTCGCGCAACCTCGGCGGCCTCCGCAACATGAACCGCCTGCCCGACGCGGTGTTCATCATCGACACCAAGAAGGAGCACATCGCGGTCACCGAGGCCAACAAGCTCGGCATCCCGATCGTCGCGGTCGTCGACACCAACTGCGACCCCGACGTCATCCAGTACGTCATCCCCGGCAACGACGACGCCATCCGCGCCGCGAGCCTCATGTGCCGCGTGATCGCCGACGGTGTCGTCGAAGGCCGCAACCTCGCCGCCCGCCGCGGCAACGTGGCCGCCCCGGCCGCCCCGCAGCGCACGCCGGAGGAAGAGGCGGCGATCGCCCAGCAGCAGGCCGAGGCCCGCCGCCAGGCCGCCCTCGCCCAGCGTGAGCGCGAGGCCCGCCTCGCCGCCGAGCAGGGCCAGCGCGCCATCGCCGCCGACGAGGACGCTGCGCCCGAAGGCGCCGTCGACGCGCGCCCGACCGACCCCAACGCCGGCACGTCGCCGGCGCTGCAGGAGGTCGACGAGGCGCTGGGCGCAGCCCAGACCACCCAGGAGCAGTAGGAGCCCACGCAATGCCCGACTTCACCGCACAAGACGTCAAGCGCCTCCGCGATGCCACCGGCGCCGGGATGATGGACGCCAAGCGCGCCCTCACCGAGAGCGACGGCGACTTCGAGGCCGCGGGCAAGTGGCTCCGCGAGAAGGGTCTCGGAAAGGCGGCCGAGCGCGCCGGTCGCGAGAACGTCGAGGGCGCGGTCGCGCTCGCGAAGTTCGACAACGTGGCCGCCCTCGTGCAGCTCAAGTGCGAGACCGACTTCGTCGCCAAGTCGCCCGACTTCGTCAACGTGGCCAACGACCTCGCCGAGCTCGTCGCCAAGGAGGGCGAGGGCGCGGCGAGCCAGAAGGCCGACGCCATCGACGACCTCCGCATCACGCTCAAGGAGAACATCGAGCTGGGCCAGGTCGTCCGCGTCGAGGCGACGGGCGGCCAGGTGCTCGACACCTACCTGCACGTGCAGGGCGGTCGTGGGGTGAACGGCGTCGTCGTCGTCATCGACGGTGGCGACCAGGAGCTGGCCCACGACATCGCCGTGCACATCGCCTTCGCCAAGCCGAGCGTGCTGCGCCGCGACGACGTGCCGGCCGAGCGCGTCGCCGAGGAGCGCGAGGCGTTCCTCAAGGAGACGCAGAACGAGGGCAAGCCCGAGGCGGCGTGGGAGAAGATCGTCGACGGCAAGCTGAACGGCTGGTTCAAGCGGGCGCCCGGCGGTGCGCTCCTCGAGCAGCCCTACGCCAAGGACGACAAGAAGTCGGTCCAGCAGGTGCTCGGCGGGGCCTCGGTCGTCACCTTCGCCCAGCTGCTCATCGGCGAGTGAGCGATCCGGCGTCGCGCTGGAAGAGGGTCGTCCTCAAGCTCTCCGGCGAGGCCTTCGCCTCGTCGACGGTCGACGAGACCATCGACATGGGCGTCGTCGACCGCATCGCCGGGGAGATCGCGGACAGCCACATCCAGCTCGGCGTCGAGATCGCGGTGGTGGTCGGCGGCGGCAACATCTGGCGGGGCGCCACCGGCGAGCGCGTCGGCATGGACCGCGCCACGGCCGACCACATGGGGATGCTCGCGACCGTCATCAACGCGCTCGCCCTGCAGGATGCGCTCGAGCGCCACGACCAGCCCACCCGCGTGCAGTCGGCCATCGAGATGTCGGAGGTGGCCGAGCCGTTCATCCGGCGCCGCGCCATGCGCCACCTCGAGAAGGGCCGGGTCGTCATCTTCGCCGCCGGCATGGGCAACCCGTTCTTCACCACCGACACCCCGGCGGCACTGCGGGCCGTCGAGATCGAGGCCGACGTGCTGCTGAAGGGCACGCACGGCGGCGTCGACGGCGTCTACACCGCCGACCCCCGCACCGACCCGACCGCGACGAAGCTCGACGAGGTCACCTTCGACGAGTGCATCGCGAAGGAGCTGCGGGTGATGGACCTCACCGCCTTCACGCTCTGCAAGGAGAACGACCTGCCCATCCTCGTGTTCGACGTGAGCACGACCGGCAACCTCCGCCGCGCCCTCGAAGGCGACTCGATCGGTACGCTGATCCGCTGATGGCTGAAGAGACGCTCATCGACGCCGTGTACGACGACGCCAAGGACAAGATGCGCAAGGCCGTCCAGCACCTGCAGTCGGACTTCACGGCGATCCGCACCGGTCGCGCCTCGCCGGCGCTCGTCGAACAGCTGAAGGTCGACTACTACGGCTCCGAGGTGCCGCTCCAGCAGATCGCCGGCTTCAACGTCCCCGAAGCGCGGCTGCTCGTCATCTCGCCCTACGACAAGAGCTCGCTGAAGGCGATCGAGAAGGCGATCCAGAACTCCGATGTCGGCATCCAGCCGTCGAACGACGGCAACGTGATCCGGCTGGCGTTCCCCCCGCTCACCGAGGAGCGCCGCAAGGAGTTCGTGAAGCTGGCCAAGCACAAGGCCGAGGACGCGCGGGTCGCGGTGCGCAACGTGCGCCGGCAGGCCCGCCACGACCTCGAGGCGCTCGAGAAGGATGGCGACATCTCGAGCGACGAGCTCGACCGCGCCGAGAAGGGGTTCGAGAAGGTGACGCACGACTTCGTCACCGAGATCGACCGCATGTTGCAGCACAAGGAGCAGGAGCTGCTCGAGGTCTAGCGCCGCGAGGGGAGCCCACCCATGGCCGACGATGACTACGACGAGGAAGAGGAGCGCCCGGTCGCTCCGCCCCGTCCCCCTGGTGAGGGGGTGCGGATCATCGGCGCGCAAGAGGCCGCCAAGCGGGAGGCCGAGCTGTCCGGCCGCCTCCCCGACGACGCGCCCCGGTTCGGCGACGTGCCGCCGCAGCCGACGGGCCCCCGTCCCGCCGTGCGCTTCCCGCTCCCCGAGGACCAGGAGGCCAAGCCCATCGTCTCCGGCACCACCGAGATGCCGCACTGGACGGAGCCGCCGACGGGTGAGGTGCCGCGCATCCTGGCCACCGACGAGGCCAGCGACGAGGACGACCTCGAGGCGTGGGCGGCGCTGCGCCGCCAGCCCCGCTGGCGCGAGGGCGACGACTGGCAGGAGGCCGACTTCGACGACGACGGGCTGCTCGGCGACGACGACGAGGTGAAGCTCGGCGCGCTCGACGAGACGCCGCGGGGCAACGTCTTCTCCTTCGACGACGACTTCGACGAGCTCGAGGCCGACGACGAGGAGGAGCTGCCGCCGCCGGTGCGCACGGCCCGGCCGGCCACCCGCCAGATCCGCACCCGCCCGTCCGCCGCCGCCGACCCCTACGCCGGGTCGAGGTCGTCGGATCGCGACCTTCCGGTGGCCATCGCCGCTGGCCTCGGCCTCGGCATCGTCGCCCTCGCCTGCTTCAAGCTCGGCCCCGGGTGGGTCGCCGCGCTGGCGACGATCGTCGTGGTGCTCGCCGCCATCGAGGCCTTCGACGTGCTCCACCGCGCCGGTCACCGCCCGGCCACGCTCCTCGGCCTCGTCGGCACGGTCGCGCTGATGATCGGCGCCTACGAGAAGGGCGAGCGGGCGATCCCGCTCATCCTGGCGCTCGGCGTGGTGTTCTCGATGTTCTGGTACCTGTTCGGCGTCGTCCGGGCCCGGCCCACCATCAACCTCGGCGTCACGCTCCTCGGGTTCCTGTGGGTCGGGTTCCTCGGTTCGTTCGCGTCGCTGATGCTGCGGTATCCGCACCGGCAGGGCATCGCCTTCCTCCTCGGCACGGTGATCGCAGTGGTGGCCAACGACGTGGGCGCGCTGTTCGCAGGCCGCCAGTTCGGCCGCACGCCCCTCGCCCCGGAGATCAGCCCCCACAAGACCGTCGAGGGGTTCCTCGGCGGCTTCGCCCTCACGCTGATCGCGTCGCTGATCTTCGTGATGCGCATCCACCCGTGGGGCTTCGGATCCGCCGTGATCCTCGCCGTCGTGGTGTCGCTCGTCGGGCCGGCCGGCGATCTGTGCGAGTCGATGGTGAAGCGCGACCTCGGCATCAAGGACATGGGCAGCATCCTCCCGGGCCACGGCGGGATCCTCGATCGGTTCGACGCCCTCCTCTTCGTGCTGCCGGCGGTGTACTACCTCGTCGAGGTCCTCAACCTGCCGGGCAAGTGACCCGCACGGTCAGCGTCGTCGGGTCGACCGGGTCGATCGGCACGCAGACGATCGACATCGTCCGGGCCAACTCCGGTCGCTACCGGATCACCGCGCTCGCGGCCGGCCGCTCCGTCGACCTGCTCGCCGAGCAGGCCCGTGAGCTGCGCCCCGACGTGGTCGCCATCGCCGACGAGTCGCGCGCGGCCGAGCTCGAAGCCGCGGTGCCGCGTGGCGTCGAGGTGCGCGCCGGCGAGCACGCCCTCGAGAGCGTGGCCGTCGAGGCCGACGTGATCGTGAACGGCGTCGTCGGGTTCGCCGGGCTGCCCGTCACGATGGCCGCGCTGCGGGCCGGCCGGCGCCTGGCCCTGGCCAACAAGGAGTCGCTGATCGCCGGCGGCCCGGTCGTGCAGAAGGTGCGGGCCACGCCGGGCGCCGAGATCGTGCCCGTCGACTCCGAGCACTGCGCGGTGCACCAGTGCCTCGCCGGCGGCCCTCTCGATCGGGTGCGGCGGATCGTGCTCACTGCGAGCGGCGGGCCGTTCCGGGGCCGCTCCCGTGCCGACCTCGCCGACGTCACCGTGGCCGACGCCCTCGCCCATCCCACCTGGTCGATGGGCCCCAAGATCACCGTCGACTCCTCGACGCTGATGAACAAGGGGCTGGAGGTGATCGAGGCCCACGAGCTGTTCGGCGTCGGCTACGACCGCATCGACGTCGTCGTGCACCCCCAGTCGGTGGTGCACTCGATGGTCGAGTACACCGACGGCGCCACGATCGCCCAGCTCTCCCTGCCCGACATGCGGCTACCCATCGGCTACGCCCTGGCCTGGCCCGACCGCCTCGGCACGCCGTTCGGGGCGATCGACTGGACCGCCCTCGGGCGGCTCGACTTCGACACGCCGGACTTCGAGGCGTTCCCGTGTCTGGGCCTCGCCTACGAGGCCGGGAGGGCGGGCGGGCTGGCCCCCGCGGTGCTGAACGCGGCCAACGAGGTGGCCGTCGCCGCCTTCCTCGGGGGCGAGCTCAGGTGGACGAGCATCTCCGACGTAATAAAGGAGGTGCTCGACGGCCACAATGGAGGAACACCCGACACCGTCGACGACGTCATCGACGCCGACCAGGCCGCTCGCACCAGGGCCGCCGGCGCGGTGCAGCGGAGAGCGAGCGCGGCATGACCGACACCGAGCAGAGAACCGACGCCGCCGGCGCCGACGAGGCCGCCGCCCCCCAGGCCGAACCGACGGCTGCGGAGCAGCGATCGGCGTTCGTCCGGCTGGTGATGGTGCTGCTCGCGGCGGCGCTGGCCACCGTCGTCACCCGCACCACCAAGACCGTGCTCGTCGTGGTGGCGCTGATCGTGATGATCATGCTCCACGAGTTCGGTCACTACCTCACGGCCAAGCTCGGTCACATGAAGGTCACCGAGTTCTTCGTCGGCTTCGGGCCGCGGCTGTGGTCGGTGCGCAAGGGCGAGACCGAGTACGGCGTCAAGGCCCTCCCGGTCGGCGGCTACGTGAAGATCATCGGCATGCACAACCTCGACAGGATCGAGGACCCCGCCGACGAGCCGCGCACCTACCGCCAGCAGCCGTTCCCGCAGCGCCTCGCCGTCGCCGTGGCCGGCTCGACGATGCACTTCCTGATCGCCTTCCTGCTGTTCTTCACGATCAACGCCTTCGTCGGCGTCCCCTCGCCGTCGCTCCGCATCGGCGAGATCTCGAAGATCTCGGGAAGCGAGAGCCCCGCCCAGCTCGCCGGGATCCAGCTCGGCGACCGGGTCGTCTCGGTCGACGGGCACCAGGTCTCGTCGTGGGACGAGCTCCCGCCCTACATCCGCAAGAAGCCGGGGCAGGCGATCCAACTCGTCGTCGAGCGCAACGGCCAGCGGGTGCCGCTCTCGGTCACGCCGGTCGATCTCAGCCAGGTGAAGGTCGAGGGCATGCCGGCGACCGCGACTCCCACGGGGTTCGTCGGCATCGGGCCGAAGATCGAGTTCGACAAGGTGAACCCGCTCGTCGCCTTCGGCCGGGCCGGCCGGCAGTTCGTCGGTGGCGACTACCCGAACGGCACCCAGGTGGCGCCGGGCCTCGTCGACAACGCCGCGGCGCTCGGCCACATCTTCAGCCCGAAGGGCGTCTCGGGCTACTTCCACACCTTGACCAGCCCGTCGTCGACCGCCACACCCGAAGACGGCGGCACCCGTTTCCTCTCACCCGTCGGCTTCGTGCGGGTGGCCGGCCAGGCGGCCAACACCGGGCTGTTCGAGGTGCTGCTGCTCCTCATCGCCATCAACCTGTTCGTCGGCCTCTTCAACCTCCTGCCGCTCTTGCCGCTCGACGGCGGCCACGTGGTGATCGCGGTCTACGAGGCGATCCGGTCGAAGATCCGCGGGCGTCGCTACTACGTCGACGTCGCCAAGCTGCTGCCGATCACGTACGCGGTGGTGATGATCCTCGTGTTCCTGGGCGTGTCGGCCCTCTACCTCGACATCGTCCACCCGCTCAACTTCAAGTAGGGCAGGCCATCCCATGCAGTTCAGCGAGTCGAGGTATCCCCGCCGGCGTACGCGCCAGATCATGGTCGGCAACGTGCCGGTGGGCGGCGACGCGCCGATCACGGTCCAGTCGATGACGACCACCAAGACCGCCGACGTCGAGGGCACCCTGCAGCAGATCTACGCCCTGGCGGCGGCGGGATGCGACATCGTGCGGTGCACGTGCAACGAGGTCGAGGCCGCCGAGGGGCTCGCCCAGATCGTGCCGCGCTCGCCGGTGCCGATCATCGCCGACATCCACCACCAGTACCGCATGGCCCTCGCCGCCCTCGACGCCGGCGTGCAGGGCCTGCGGCTCAACCCGGGCAACATCCGTCGCCCCGAGCACATCAAGGCTGTCGCCGAGGCCTGCCGCGACCGGAAGGTGCCCATCCGCATCGGCGTCAACGGCGGCTCGCTCGATCCCGAGCTCTACAAGAAGCACGGCGGCCGGGTCACGCCCGAGGCGATGGTGGAGTCGGCGCAGATCGAGATGCGCTACTTCGACGAGGTCGGCTTCGACCTCATCAAGATCTCGGTGAAGGCCTCCAACGTCCCGCTCATGGTCGAGGCCTACCGCCAGCTCTCCGAGGCCACCGACCACCCGCTCCACCTCGGCGTCACCGAGGCGGGGCCGCCGCCGGCCGGTGTCGTCAAGGCCACCGCGGGCCTGGCGACGCTGCTCTGCGAGGGCATCGGCGACACGATCCGGTACTCGCTCACCGCCGACCCCGTCGAGGAGGCGCGGGCCGGCCGCCAGCTGCTCGAGGCCCTCGGGCTGCGCGAGCGCAAGAACGTCGACCTGATCGCGTGCCCGTCGTGCGGCCGGGCCGAGATCGACGTGATCGACGTGGCCAAGCGAGCCATGGAGGCCTTCGGCGATCGCGAGATCCCGCTGCAGGTGGCCGTGATGGGATGCGTGGTGAACGGCCCCGGCGAGGCGCGCGACGCCGACCTCGGCATCGCCGCCGGTCGCAAGAAGGGCCACCTCTTCATCAAGGGTCGCAACGTCGCGGTCGTGCCCGAGGACGAGATGGTCGAGACGCTCGTGCGCTACGCCGAGGAGATCCTGCACGACGGCGCCGAGGCGGTCCTGGCCCGGGCCGACACGGAGAAGGCCCGCCGGGAGGCCGAGGCCGACCGGGCTGCACTCCTCGGGGAGAAGGGCCTCGACGCCAACCACGCCTCGGAGCGGATCGAGCTGATCCACAAGCACACCGGCACCGCCTGAGGGCGCCGACGCCGGATCCCGCTGACACCGCACCGGCGCGCCCATCGGCCAAGATGGCCGCCGTGCGGTTGTCCGTCGTGGTGGCTCTCGCCGTGGTCGTCCTCGGCGCGCTCGGCCTCGTGGTGGCGACGCGCCCGCCGCCCGCGGCGGCCCAGGGTGTGACGGTCACGTCGGCGTCCACGACCGCGCCGCCGACCACGTCGCCACCGACCACGGCCCCGCCGACCACGGCGGCCCCGCCGACCACGGCCCCGCCGACCACGGCGGAGCCCACGACGGCGGCGCCGCCC
>DATAKR010000165.1:0-6130 GCA_036261495.1 Acidimicrobiales bacterium
CGTGCGCGTGAGCACGTCCCACGGCGCACTTCCCGTACGGCGGGCCACCACGGCATCCAAGCCGGTCGTCGCCAGCAGCACGGTGGCGGCCACCGGCACGACGATCGGCGTCAGATCCCGTTCGAGGCGGCCTGACCCGAGGACGAATGTCGCGATCGCCCCGAAGAGCGCGATCGCGATGACACAGGTGAGCCAGAACGTGATCACGAGGGCGACGAGCTGCGCGAGGGCACGCGCCGCCGCCCGCGTGACGCCGATGGGCGTCCCCGATGCGGCGTCGACCACCGTGAGGTCGGTGAGCCGCATGCCGGGACTGCGGCCGCCCCAGGACGCGAGTGTCAACAGCACGAAGATGGCGGGCATGGCGAACATGCCGAGCTGGAACCCGAAGATCAGCACCAGTGCGGCGCCCGCCGCGAACGGCAGGTCGATGGCGCTGGCGGCGAACCGGCGCCCGGTGGGCACGGCCGGCGCTCCTCTCATGGAGGAAGCGTGCCCGGGCCGGCGGCGAGCGCTCTAGGGCAGATCGGCCCGTTCCTTCCACGGCGGCGCCTATCGTCCCGCCGGTGCCGAAGCTTCCCCTCCGAGTCGAAGCCGGCGCCGAGCTGTCGGCCGGCTTCGCCGCGATCCGCTCGGAGCTCGGCATCGTCGATGGCTTCGCCCCCGCCGTCGAGGCGCAGGCCGACGAGGCGGCCCGCACGGGACCGGCGGTCGCGCCCGTCGCCGACCGGCGCGACGTGCCGTTCGTGAGCATCGACCCACCCGGAAGCCGTGATCTCGACCAGGCGCTGTCGATCGAGCGATCGTCGGCAGGCGCCGGCTACGTGGTGCGGTACGCGATCGCCGACGTCGCCGCGTTCGTCGCCCCCGGAAGCCAGCTCGATTCAGCCGTGCACGAGCGCGGCGTCACGATCTACCTGCCAGACGAGAAGGCGCCGCTGCACCCACCGGTGCTCAGCGAGGGTGCGACGAGCTTGCTGCCCGGGCAGGACCGCCAAGCGCTCGTGTGGCGGATCGAGCTCGATGGCGACGGGGCGATGGGAGCGGTCCACGTCGAGCGCGCGACCGTGCGCAACCGGCGGGCCTACTCCTATCCCGAGGTGGAGGCCGCGATCGAGGCGGGCTCCGCCGAGGAGCAGCTGCTGCTGCTGCGCGACGTCGGCCGCCTCCGTCAGGCCCGCGAGGCAGCCCGCGGCGGCGTCAGCCTCGATGCACCGGAGCAGGTCGTGGTCCGCGCCGCCGGGCGCTTCGAGCTCGCGTTCCGGGCCCCCCTCGCGTCGGAGGGGTGGAACGAGCAGATCTCGCTGCTCACCGGGATGGCCGCCGCGAAGCTCATGCTCGACGCGGGGATCGGCGTGCTGCGCACGCTTCCCCCGCCCGACGACGGCACCGTCGCTCGCCTCCGTCGCCGGGCCGGCGCGCTGGGCGTGCCGTGGCCGGCCGCGCTGGGCTACCCGGGCTTCATCCGGTCGCTCCACCCGCTCGTCCCCGACCACGCCGCGCTGCTTCGACAGGCCGCCCGGCTGTTCCGCGGCGCCGGCTACGTCGCCTTCGACGGGAACCCGCCCTCCGGTGCCGGCGCCGTCCACGCCGCGGTCGCGGCCCCGTACGCGCACGTCACCGCGCCGCTGCGCCGGCTCGTCGACCGGTTCGGCAACGAGGTCGTGCTCGCCGTGTGCGCCGGCGTCGAGGTTCCGGAGTGGGCCCGCGCCGCGCTGGCCAGCCTTCCCGACGAGATGCAGACGGCCCGTCACCGCGAGGGCGCGGCCAACGGGATGGCGCTCGATCTGGTCGAGGCCGCCGTGCTCGCGGGACGCATCGGCGACGTCGTGCGGGGCATCGTCGTCGACGTGCGCGACAGCCATGCGCAGGTGCAGATCCGCCAGCCGGCGATCGTCACGAACGTGACCGCCGCGGGTGCCCGCCTCGGCGACGAGGTGACCTTGCGGGTGATGGGAGCGGATCCCGTCACCCGCAAGGTCACCCTCGACGTCGTCGCCTGAGCCCGGTCGGAGGCCCGGACCTGCCGGGCCGCGTCAGGCGGCGCGAGGCGCTGCCTCGGGCGCCGTCGGCGCCGTGGGGGCGGTCGGCGCCAGCGGCGGGACCGGCGGGCTCGCGGGATCGTGGCCGCCCAGGTCGAGGCGGAACGGCGGGTACTCGTCACGCATCAGCGCCACATAGCCCACGACCCGGTAGCTCCAGCGCTGCAGCCCCATGACGAGGTCGAACACCGTGCCCGGATAGCGGCCGGTGAACAGCAGGGTGAGGGCGGCGACCAGCACGAGGATGCCGATGAGCCCACCACTCCAGCCCGCCCACCGCTCGCCGCCCGACTGCTGGAACTGCGTCCAGCCGACGGCGAGACCGCTGCCGAAGATCCCCACGATGATGAGGTGCGGGATGGCGAGCAGCCACGACTTCACGAGGACCAACCCCCGCGACAGGCGATCGGGGTAGTCGATCTCGAGGTGGGCCGGGTAGTCGCCGACGTCGGCCAGCGTGAAGGGCGGGTAGCGGTCGGATCCGAGCACGCCGAAGGCGTAGTACGACACCCGCCACGACCACCGCAGCACGCCGACGTTGAAGTCGAAGATGCCGCGCGGGTACCGGCCGGTGAAGAGGATCGCGAACCAGGCGACGATGGTGAGCACCGAGAACGCCACCCACAGCAGCGCGAGCACGAACACGTGCGGGATCACGAGGATCGGCTTCACGAGCCACATCCAGCGGCTGACCGCCGAGTCGAGCGCGGCGTCGAGCCGCACGGGGTAGGTGCGGTGCTCCGGCACGATCGGCGTCGCCATCGGCGGTGCCGCGACCCCGCGGGCACCGAAGATCAGCATCAAGGTGCCAGCGAGAAGCGCGAGCAACCCGAAGGCGAGAAGCCCGCCGGCGAGCGGCGCGACGAACCCGGCCTGCGCGCCGACCGACGTCGACGCCGCGACGACCGGCGAGGCGTCGGCGTTCATGATCACGACGCTCCATCGGCCCGTCTCGGCCGTCCACGTCAGCGTCTGCGCACCCGAGCCGCTCGCCCGCGCCACCCAGAAGCCCTGCTCGCCCGGTGTTGCCGGCGCGGCGCCGCCGCCCGTCGTGCGGTACTGGGCACGGAACGGCGACCCGGTGATGTTGACGACCTCGTCGTGCGCGACGCCGGAGAGGTAGCGGGTGACGTCGGCCTGGCGGGCGACGCCCACGAACACCGGGACCTCGCCCGAGGCGTTCTCGACACGCAGCCGGACCTTCGCGCCGCCGAGCGCCCAGTCGACGTCGCCCGGGTTCGAGCCCAGGTCGATGTGCTCCGACGTGATGGCGTAGGTGTTGGTCCGCAGCACGTGGCTGCCGGTGGTGAAGTACCCGGCGGCGTCGCGCTGCGTGCCGTACGCCCACGCCAGGACGCCGCCGGCGGCGGCCACGCTGAACCCGATGAGGACGGCGAGGGCGCCCGCGATGATGAGGAAGAGGTTCCGTGCCTTCATGCCTCCAGTCGACGCCTGGTGGGCGGGCGTGCACAGGGGCGAACGTCCCGCCGGCGGGTCGCGGTCGTCGTCCGGCATCTTCAGAGGCGATTGGCGAAGTTCGCCTCGCCGACGTTTTCGAGGCGAACGGGTGCCATACGTCCACGTCAGCGGGCGCGTTCGCCTCGAAAGATCGGGGGGTCGCGCCGGAGGGGGCGGCGGACGGGTCAGTAGAACCAGGTGCGGGTGCGGTGGCGCGGCCGCGCCTTGTACCGCGGCGCCTGGCCGCTCGACCACAGGACGTAGTCGAGGCCGACCGCCGTGACCGCGTGGCCCTCGGCGCGGAGCAGCGCGACCATCCGCTCGACGCTCTCGACGGCGCAGGCCCGCATCTCGACCTCCTCCTCCGACCCCGCCGGGATCAGCTCGCCGGCGTCGATGCGCGCCACCAGCTCGGCTCGATAGCGGAGCACCCCCTCGACGCGCAGCACGTGCGGCACGAGGTTGTCGGCGAAGATCGTGAGCCGGTCGAGGTCGTCGAAGCGCCCGAGCCCCTGGCCACCGAGCGCCGCGGACAGGTCGGCGCCGGCGATCTGCGCCCGTTTCAGCATCGGCACCGCGAAGCCGTGGTAGGTGGCCACGTCGGCGAACATCGGCATGGCGAGAAGGACGCCGGCGAGCCGCACGGCGGAGTGCTCCGCCGACTCGATCAGGGCGGCGACACTGCCGTCGAAGCCGTCCAGCAGGAGCCGCCCGAGCTGCGAGAGCCCGCGGGCGAACAGGGCCATGAGCTCGTCGACGGGCGGGTCGAGCGGCTGATCGAAGATCACGGCCGCGCGCCCGGGCGTCATCGCGGCCAGCTCCTCGGCGCCGATCGGCCCGCCGCGCCGGAAGCGCTCGGTCAGGCGGGTCATCATCGTGATCGACCCCGACCGCCCCGGCACCTTGCGGACGTGGGGGTGCCACCCCGACCCGAAGTTCACCGCGGTGAAGGTGAGGACGTACGCGGCGGTCTCCTCGGGCCCCCCGAGGAAGAAGTAGTCGGGGTCGACGCTCGGTCCTCGGGCCCCGTCGGTGGCGATCGACCGGGCGAACGAGTCGAGGCGCTCGTCGTCGATCGTCACGTGCACGCTCTCGGCGGCCACCCGCCGGCACGCGCGGCGCACCTCGGCGACCACATCAGTGCTCTCGGTGCGCTCGGTGCTCTCGGTGCTCTCGGTGCTGCCGCTGCCGTCGGCGCCGCCGCTCATCTGCCGATGCTGCCATCATGCGTGCATGCCGGCGGTCGTGGTGATCGAGGGCGAGGACGCGGCACCCGAGGTCGTTCGCCCTGCCGTCCGTCTCGTCGATGCCCTTGGCACCGGGATCGAGTGGGTCCGCCCGCCGGTCGGCGCCGCCGCCACCGAGTCGCACGGGTCGCTGTTCCCCGACGAGGCCCGGGCGGCAATCGATGCGGCTGACGCCACGTTCTTCGGATCGACCAGCGGGCCGTCGGCGCCGGCGCTGTTCTACCTGCGGTGGGGCAAGAAGACGTTCGCCAACGTCCGTCCCATCCGCTGGATGCCCGGGGCCCGCACGCCCTTTGCCGACGCGTCCGGCATCGACTTCGTCATCGTCCGCGAGAACCTCGAGGACCTCTACCTCGGCCTCGAGGGCGACCTCACCGACCTCGCGCCCCTCGGGTTCCGCCACCGTGACGGGACGCCCGTCGTCGACCACGCGCCGGGGCGGTACGCGGTGAAGGTGATCACCGAGGCGGCGACGCGCGACGTGGTCACCGCCGCCTTCGAGCTGGCTCGCCGGCGGACCGCGGCGGCGCGCGGCCGGAGCCTCGTGACGGTCGGCACGAAGCACAACATGCTCCGGCGGTCCGACGGCTACTTCCGCGAGGTCGCCCTCGACGTCGCCCGGGCCTATCCCGACATCGAGGTGGAGAGCTACATCGTCGACGACCTGGCCCGGCGCATCGTCGCCGACCCGAAGGCGCTCGACGTCGTCGTCCTCCCGAACCTCTACGGCGACATCCTTTCCGACGCTGCCGCCGGTCTCGTGGGCGGCCTCGGAGTCGCGCCGAGCGGGTGCTACGGGCACGACTACGCCTACTTCGAGCCGTCGCACGGCACCGCCCCCGACATCGCCGGCAAGGGCGTCATCAACCCCACCGCGCAGATCCTCTCCGCGGCGATGCTCGTCGAGCACCTGGGCTTCGTCGACGAGGCCCGGCGCCTCGAGCGCGCCGTCGAGCGCGTCTACGCCGAGGGCACGCACCTGACACCCGACCAGGGCGGATCGGCGTCGACGGAGGAGATGGCCGACGCGATCGGAGCACGATTGTGACAGTGCCGATGACAATGGCGGAGAAGGTGCTGGCCCGGGCCGCCGGCCGGTCGGAGGTGCGCGCCGGCGAGTACGTGACCGGCCACGTCGACAAGGTGATGTGCCACGAGGCGTTCACGCTGTGCGGGATCACCCTCGCCCGGCTCGGCGTCGAGAGGCTCGCCGACCCCGACTCGGTCTACGTGATCCTCGATCACTTCTTCCCGGCGCCGACCGAGCGCCACGCCCAGGGCCACAAGATCGCGCGGGAGCTCGTGGAGCGCTACGGCGTGCGCAACTTCCTCGGTCACGCCGGCATCTGCCACCAGGTGCTCACCGAGCGCGGGTTCATCGCT
>DATAKR010000169.1:0-19718 GCA_036261495.1 Acidimicrobiales bacterium
GGGCGCCGAGGTGGTCGTGCGGTCGGCCGACGGCGCCCCGTTGTGGGCCACCGACGCCGGCCCGCGTGACGGCACGCCGGTCGTCCTTGCCCACGGGTGGACCAACGACCGCCGCATCTGGGGCGCCGTGGCCCAACGCCTCGTCGATCGCGGCCACCGCGTCGTGATGTGGGACCACCGGGGCCACGGCCGCTCCGGCACCGGCGACGACGGGTTCTCGCTCGATGCCCTCGCCGGCGACGTGCGCGCCGTGCTCGAGCACTTCGACCTCCGCGGCGCGGTGCTGGCCGGCCACTCGATGGGCGGGATGGCGGCCCAGGCGTTCGCCGCGCTCCACGCCGACGCCTTCGCGTCACGGGTGCGAGCGGTCGGCCTCGTGTCGACGGCGTGCGACGGGCTCCGCGGCGCCGCCCCGCGTGCCGACACCGTCGGCCCCTGGCTGATCGCCCATCCTCGCCTCGAACGGGCCATGGCATCGGCCCGCCTCGGCCCCGCGCTCATGCGCAACACCGTGGGCAAGGCGGCAGCCCTCTCGCACCTCGATGCCATGCGCGCGACGTTCGTGGGCACCACCCCCGACGCGCGTGCCGGGTGCCTGACCGCGATCCTCGGCCTCGATCTGGCGGCCACGCTGCCGGCCCTCGACAAGCCGGCGGTCGTTCTGGTGGGAAGCCACGACCGGCTGACGCCCCCGGTGCACGCCAGGCGGCTGGTGATGCTGCTCCCCGACGCCCGGCTCGAGGTGCTCCCCGAGGCCGGCCACATGCTCCCCTTCGAGCGGCCCGACCACGTCGCCGAGGTGCTCGACGAGCTGACGGCGGCGTAGCTCCCGCGGGGCGGACGGCGGGTCGCGGGCTATCGCCGGGCCGCCGGTTCCGCCGTCATGGCGGCGAGGAAGTCGAGAACGACGCGGTTGTAGTCGTCGGCCCGCTCGAAGTACGCGTTGTGCGGCGCGCCGTCGATGACATGGAGGCGCGACGCCGGCACCAGCTCGTGCAGGTGGCGCGCCGCGGCGAACAGCCAGTCGCGGTCGCCGATGACGATCTGCATCGGCGCCGTGATCGACGCCACCGCCGCCCCGAGCTCGTCGCGCGACGGGTTGCGCATCGTGGCACGGCGCGGTCGGTGTGAGGCTTCGATGCGGGTGGCGGTCGAGCGCAGCCGCACATACCGCTCGTACTGCTCGGCGCGCGCCTCGCGGAACTCGCGCGTGAAGGCGGCCTCCGACGGCAGGAAGAGCACGTCGTCAGGCACCGCCGCGGTGATCGCCCGTCCGCGCTCGGCCTCCGCCGCCAGGTCGGCGTCGGGCGGCGTGATGCCCATCCCGGAGGGCACGAGGGCGACGGCGTCGCCGGGGTGGCGGGTGGCCCAACGGAGGAGCGTGAGGGCGCCCATCGAGTTGCCGGCGAGCACCGGCCGGTCGATGCCGAGTGCGGCGAGGAAGCCCTCGAGCTCGTCGGCCCGGTCGGGTTCGGGCTCGCCCGCCGGCGTGTTCACCGAGTGGCCGTGGTTCACGCTGTCGTAGGCGATCACCCGGTAGTGGGGCGTGAGCGCCTCGAACTGCTGGTACCAGCCCTCGGCGCAACCGCCGAACCCGTGGATGAACACGACCGGCTGACCCTGCCCCTCGTCGAGGTAGTGCAGGTCGAACCCGTTGACGGTCACGAAGCCCACGATGCCCCCCTTGCGAATCGTGGCGACTGGCGCGGATCGTAGGTCACCGCGTCGATGCCGGCGGCCGGCGAACGCGGGTTCGTGTCACCGCCCGGTGGTTCCCTCGTTCCCATGGGCGGGCACGAGACGCGGCAGGCGTCGAACCAGCGGGACAGGCGCCGGCGGGTGGCGGAGATCATGGCGTCCGCGGCACGCGGCGAGGGCGACGCCGTGGTGGCGCTCTACATGGAGTTCGGCGGTCCGATCGCGGCCGCGATGCGCCGCCATCTCGACGACCTCGGCGCCCACCACGTCGCCGCCGACGACCTGCAGGGCCTCGTGCTCGACGCCTGCATCGAGCTGTGCCTTCGCGCCGGGTCGTGGAGCCCGGGTGGCGGCGCGTTGCCGTGGGTGTGGGCGTCGCGGCGGCTGCGGATGCTGGCGAGCGGCTTCGTCGGGCAGTGGGCCGACGAGCTCGACGAGGCGAGCGCGTCGCGCTGCAGCCGGGCTGCGGTCGGCGTCGACGACGAGCCTCGATGGGAGTCCGGTGACGCCGACCTCGACGGCCGGGGCGATGACGACGAGATCGAGACGCTGCGCTCGCTCGCGGCGCGTCGGGGCGACGCCCGCCTCCTGTGCGAGGCGCTCGCCACGATCGCCTCGGAGCGCAACCAGCGCATCCTGCTCGCCTACCGCCTGCAGGCGAGCCTCGGCGATCCCTCGCCCGCGATCACCACCGGCCGGCGGTTCGGGATGCAGCCCGCCGCCGTCCGTCAGGTGGTCAAGCGGACGAGCGACAAGCTGGCGGCGCTCATCGTCAACGAGCCGCGGTTCGCGCCGCTCGCCGACCTCGCCCTCGTGGCCTGATCGCCGGCGCGGGTCGCGGCCGCGCTGCCGGCGCGGAGCGATCCCGGATCCGACGCGCCGACCGCGAGCACGCCGGCGGCGACCAGCGCCAGCAGGAGCGCGACGCCGGCCCACGAGCGCCAGCCGCGCGCGACGGGCGAGACCACGAGGCCGTAGGCCGCGCCGGCGACCAGTCCACCGAGATGGGCGGCCACGTTGATGCCCGGCACCGCGAGGGGCAGGAGGAGGTTGAGACCGATCAGGGCGGCGATGGGCCGGACGTCGCCGTGCGAACGCCACGCCCACACGAGTGCGACGCCGAGGAGCCCGAACACGCCACCCGACGCGCCGACCGACACGGTGGTGCCGGGGAGGATGAAGTACGCGACCACGTTGCCGACGATGCCGGCACCGAGGAAGATCGCCAGGAACCGCACGGCGCCCTCGCGACGCTCGATCTCCTGACCGAAGATCCAGAGGGCGAACATGTTGAGTGCGAGGTGCATCACGCCGCCGTGGAGGAACACCGCGGTCACCAGGCGGTACCACTCGCCGGCGGCGATCTTCGACCCGACCGCGGCGTAGCGGAGGGTGAAGGTGTCGAGGCCGACGCCGCGCGCGCCGCGACCCGGACCGACCCCGCCGCCAGGCCGCCCGAGGGCGGTGGTGCCCGACGTCTGCAGCAGGTAGACGGCGACGCACGCGAGCACGAGCGCGACCACGGCGGCGCCGGAGCGCCGCTCCCACGGCAGGGTGACGTGGCGCTGCGTGCGCGCGCCCTCGCGGATGCACTTCAGGCAGTGGGATCCGACCGGCGCCGGCCGGAGGCACTCCCAGCACGCCGGCGTTCCGCACCGCGTGCATCGCAGCCCGGTCTCACGCGTGCGGTGCCGGTAGCAGTGCAGCACCTCCGGTCCGTCGGGTTCACCGGCGGTGCCCGCCTCGTCCGCCATCGAGCTCACCGCTCCAGGTTGGCAGCACCCCAGCCGGCACGGGGCGCGGCGCGTCGCCCGGCGCGCTCGACGAGCGCGCTTGTACGTTTTGCCCCATGCCCACGCTGGTCGCTCGCCTGACCGACATCCAGGACCGCCTCGACGCGCTCGCGCGCCGCCACCGTGTCCCGGGAGCGACGCTCGCCATCGCCGCTGGTGACGAGCTCCTCGACTTCGCGACGGGGGTGCTCAACGTCAACACGGGTGTCGAGACCACGACCGATTCCGTGTTCCAGATCGGCTCCAACACCAAGCTGCTGACGACCACGCTCGTGATGCAGCTCGTCGACGCCGGCCGTGTCGACCTCGACGCCCCGGTCCGCACCTACCTGCCCGACTTCGAGCTGGCCGACCGCTCGGGCACCGAGGAGATCACGGTGCGCCAGCTGCTCACCCACACGAGCGGCATCCAGGGTGACTACTTCGATCCCTTCGGTCGCGGCGACGAGGCCATCGAGCGCTACGTCGCCTCGCTCCGCGACATCGACCTCGTGCACCGGCCGGGCTCGATGTGGTCGTACTGCAACTCGGGCTTCGTCGTCGCCGGCCGTCTCGTCGAGGTGCTCTCCGACCGGCCCTACCGCACCGCCTTGAAGGAGCGCATCACAGCCCCGTTGGGGCTGCGCAAGATGACCGTCGTCCCCGACGAGATGATCGCCAACCGCTGTGCCGTCGGCCACGTCGTCGGCCCGTCCGGCCCCGTCGTGCCGCCCACGGTCGTGATGGAGTACGCCCAGGCGCCGGCTGGCAGCATGACGACGTCGACGGCCGCCGAGCTGGTGCGGTTCGTGCAGATGCACCTCGCCGGCGGGGTGACGCCGAGCGGCGACCGGATCCTCTCCGAGGACTCGGTGCGGGCCATGCAGCAGGTGCAGTTCCCGCGTCCACCCACGTCGACGGTGCCGCTCACGCAAGGGTTGGGCTGGCTGATGGAGGAGTGGGACGGCCGGCGGGTGATCGGCCACGGCGGCGGCACCATCGGCCAGCTGTCGTTCCTCGAGGCCCTCCCCGACGACGGGCTCGTGGTGGCGCTTCTGACCAACTCGATGACCGGCGGACTGCTCTGGCGCGACCTGGGGCGCTGGCTGTTCGAGGAGCTCGCGGGTGTTCGCATGCCGTCGCCGCCGAAGGCTCCCGACCCGGCACCGGAGCTCGACCTCTCCGTGTACGCCGGCACCTACGAGCGCCTCGGCGTCCGCTATCGCATCGAGGTCGCGGGCGGCGAGCTGGTGGCCACGCCCGAGCTCACCGGTTCGATGGCCGACCTCCAGCAGGGTGCCGCCCAACCGCCGTTGCGGCTGCGACCGATCGATCGCGAGCGCTTCGTGGCGCGCATCGGTGGCGTCGACGGTGTGGTGCTGTTCCTCGACTTCGAACGCGGCCGCCCGGGCTACGTGATGATCGGCCGGGTGGCGCGTCGCGTCCGCACGCGCGCCGCTCGCACCACGAAGCCGGCGACCGCCAAGAAGCCGGCCGCGAAGAAGGCGCCCGCGAAGAAGGCGACCGCCACGAGGCACCGGTGACCTCTCCTGCCCCGTCGTTCCGGCTCGGGATCGGCGGCCTCGTCCACGAGACCAACACCTACGCCACTGCCACCTTCGGCGAGACCGACCGACAGGCGTTCCGCGTGCTCGAAGGTGAGCGCATCCTCGCGACCCAGCGCGGCGTGCGGTCGTGCCTCGGCGGCATGCTCGCGGGGGCCGACGAGGTCGGGGCCGAGGTCGTGCCCCTGTGGTGGGCGTCGGCCGAGCCGAGCGGGACGATCGCGGCCGCGGCCTACGAGACGATGCGCGGCGAGCTGCTCGCGGCCATCGAGCGAGCCCTTCCCCTCGACGCCCTCGCGCTCGACCTCCACGGCGCCGGCGTCGTCGAGGGCACCGCCGACCTCGAGGCCGATCTCGGGCGGGCCGTGCGCGAGCTGGTCGGCGACATCCCGGTGGTCGTCACGCTCGACCTCCACGGCAACGTGAGCGACGACATGGCGCGCCTCTTCGACGTCATGCTCGGCTACCACCTCTACCCCCACACCGACATGTGGGAGCGCGGCCACGAGGCGGTCCTGCTGCTCCCCCGACTCCTCGACGGGTCGCTCCGCCCCGCCGCCCACGTCGAGCACCTGCCGGTCCTCCTGCCCACGTCGACGACCGACCGGGGGTTCCCCGCCTTCGACATGAACGAGCTCTGCGCCCGCCTCGAGGAGATCGACGGGGTCGTCGACTGCACGGTCTTCCACGGCTTCCCCTTCACGGACGTGCCCCAGGTCGGCGTGCACGTCGCGGTCACGACCGACGGCGACCCCGACCTGGCGCGCCGCGTGGGCGGCGAGGTGGGCCGGTGGATCTGGCAGCACCGCGAGCGGTTCCGCACCGAGAGCCCGACGCCCGACCAGGCGGTACGCCTCGCGCTGGCGGCGTGGGACGCCCAGCTCGCGGACCGGCCCGACGGCGAGCAGCGGCCGGTGGTCGTCAACGAGACCAGCGACAACCCGGGCGGCGGCACGCCCGGCGACGGCACCCATCTGCTGCGGGCGATGATCGAGGGTGGTGCGACCGCCTCCGCCTTCGGGACGATGTTCGACCCCGAGGTGGTGGCCGCCGCCCACACCGCCGGGGTCGGCCAGACGATCGAGGTGAGCCTCGGCGGCAAGCACGACTCGCTGCACGGCGAACCACTCCGGGCCGCCGCCTACGTGAAGTCGCTCACCGACGGACGGTTCGTGCTGACCGCGCTGGCGGTGGGCGCCCGCGTCGGTCTCGGCCGAACGGCGCGGCTGCAGGTCGGCGGCATCGACGTGATCGTCGCCGAGCGGCGTACGCAGACGTTCGATCCGGAGGTGTTCCTCCTCCACGGGATCGACGTGCGGCGGTGCCGTGTCGTCGGAGTGAAGTCGTCGAACCACTTCCGGGCCGGATTCGCCCCGCTGGCCGCCGAGATCATCACTGCCGACGCGCCCGGCCTCACCACCAACCGCGTGGAGGTGTTCTCCCACGCGCGGGCCACCCGGCCGCTGTGGCCGACCGACCCGGCCGCGACGTACGAGCCGGGCGCGACCCTCACGTGACGGCCAAGGAGATCCACGTCGACGTGGTCGTCGTCGGCGCGGGCATCGCCGGCGTCTCGGCCGCGGCCGTCCTGGCGGCGTCACCCGAGCGGCCCGCCGTCGTCGTGCTCGAGCGCGAGGACGCACCCGCCCGGCACACCACCGGACGCTCGGCCGCGGTGTTCACCGAGAACTACGGCAACGACGTCGTGCGCGCCCTCACCATCGCCAGCCGCTCGTTCCTCGAGCGCCCACCCGGCGGCTTCGCGGACGTCGCCATCCTGACTCCCCGCGGGGCTCTCACCATCGGCGACGAGCACCAGCGCCACCGGCTCGACGCCCTCGCCGCGTCCGGCCGGACGCTCGTGCCCACCATCGAACGCCTCGACCTCCCCGCCACGCTCGCCCACTGCCCCGCGCTCGACGCGACCCGCGTCGCCGGATCCGTGTGGGAGCCCGACGCCCGCGACATCGACGTCGACGCCCTCCTGCAGGGCTACCTGCGGGTGCTCCGCGCTGCCGGCGGGCGCGTGCGCACAGGGGCCGCGCTCGTCGCGGCCGAGCCGGTCGATGGCGGATGGCGGGCGACGACCGCGGCGGGCGACCGCATCACCGCCGGCTGGATCGTCGATGCCGCCGGCGCCTGGGGTGACGAGACCGCGGCCGCCTGCGGCATCGAACCCGTCGGCCTGCAGCCCATGCGCCGCACGGCGTTCCTGTTCGACCCACCCGCCGGCGTCGCTCCGGGCGACCTGCGCGGGTGGCCGCTCGTGATCGACGCCGACGAGCGCTACTACTTCAAGCCCGACAGCGGTCTGCTCCTCGGATCACTCGCCGACGAGACGCCGTCGAGCCCCTGCGACGCCTCTCCCGAGGAGGCGGACGTCGCGCTCGCGCTCGACCGCATCGTCACCGTGCTCCCGGCCGCCCGGCAGGCGCGCCGGGTGCGGCGGGCCTGGGCCGGGCTGCGGACGTTCGCGCCCGACCGGACGCCGGTGGTCGGCGTGGAGCCGGACCGGCAGTTCTGCTGGGTCGTGGGGCAAGGCGGCTACGGGATCCAGACGGCGCCGGCGATGGCGGCCGCGGCGGCATCCCTCGTCCTCGCCGGGCGGCTGCCCGACGACCTTGTCACCATGGGGCTGTCGACCGACGTCCTCGGGCCCGGCCGGTTCCGGCGAGCGCCCGGCGGCGCACCGACACGAGGGAGGGACGGATGAGGGCCTATGTGGTCGGCGAGCACGGTCCGGTGCTGGAGGAGGTCGACGAGCCGGCGGTCGGGCCCGACGACGTGCTCGTCAAGGTCCACGCGTGCGCCCTCAACCGGGCCGACCTCGGCATGGCGGCCGGACGCCTCCACGGCCGGGCCGGCGGCGCCGGCGCGGTGCTCGGCATGGAGTGGGCCGGCGAGGTCGTGGACACCGGTCGCCGGGTGACCGCGGTCCGGCGCGGCGAGCGGGTCATGGGCTCCGGCGCGGGCGCCTTCGCCGAGTACGCGACGAGCGACCGCGGGCGCGTCCTGCCGATCCCCGATGGCGTCTCCTTCGAGCAGGCCGCCACCCTGCCCGTCGCCGTGCAGACCATGCACGACGCCGTCGTCACCAACGGCCGGCTCCGGCGGGGCGACCGCGTCCTCGTGCAGGGTGCCAGCTCGGGAGTCGGACTGATGGCGATGCAGATCGCGCGGCACAAGGGTGCGGCCCTCGTCATAGGGACGTCCACCGACCCGGCCCGCCGGGCCCGGCTGGCGGAGTTCGGCGCCGACCTCGCGCTCGACCCGCGCGACGACCGCTGGGTCGAGGAGGTGCTCGGCGCGACCGACGGCCGGGGTGTCGACCTCGTGATCGATCAGGTGTCGGGCGCCGCCGTCACGCCGACGATGCGCGCCACCGCCATCCGCGGGCGCATCGTCAACGTCGGCCGCCTCGGCGGTGAGCGCGCCGAGTTCGACTTCGACCTCCACGCCCTCCGCCGCATCACCTACATCGGTGTGACGTTCCGGACGCGCTCGAAGGCCGAGGTCCGCCGGATCACCCGGCGCGCCGTCGCCGACCTGTGGGACGCGCTCGCCGCCGGCGCCCTTCGGCTGCCGATCGACCGCATCTTCTCCTTCGAGATGCTCCCCGACGCGCTGGCCCACATGCGCGCCAACCGCCACTTCGGCAAGATCGTCGTCAGCCAGTAGCGGGCGGCCGCGGGCACCGCTTGGCATGCTGGAGCGGTGACCGTCGCGTCCGCCATCCGCGTCAACCCGGACGCACCCGTCGAGCGCGTCCACCTCGACCAGACCTCGTGGGTCGACGTCCGCCGGGGCTGGCTCGAAGGGGCCGACGAGCTGTACGCCTCGCTGCGAGAGCGCGTGGCGTGGCAGACCAGCCGGCTGTTCCGGTACGACCACTTCGTCGAGGAGCGGCGCCTCGGCTCGTTCTGGCGTCGGGGACGGCCGCTGCCCGACCCGAGCCTGGCCGAGGTCCACCGGGCCCTCCAGCGCGACTATCGCGTCGAGTTCGACGGCTTCGGGCTGATCCTCTACCGCGACGGACGCGACGGCCAGGCGTTCCACCGCGACACCGACATGCGCTGGCTCGACGACACGCTCATCGCCATCCTCACCCTCGGCGCCCGCCGGCCGTGGCTGCTGCGCCCGCGATCGAGCCGCTTCGACCAGTCGCCCGGGCGGGGCGCGACGCACGACCTCGCGCCCGCCGGCGGCGACCTCCTGGTGATGGGCGGCCGGTGCCAGGCCGACTGGGAGCACTCGGTGCCCTACCTGACCCGTGAGCAGGTCGCGCCGAGGATCTCGCTGCAGTGGCGCTTCGCGCGCCGCACGGGGAAGCCGTTCGTCGGCGCGTCGTACCGCGCACCGCGAACGTTCCGCGACTCGCGCTGACGGGCCACGAGCCGAACGTCACACCGGTGCCGGGATGTCACGCTCCTACACTCACCGCGGAACCGGCCGATCAGGGTGCGGTGGTGGTGCCGGGCGGTGGGACCGAAGGCGGGCAAGGCATGGACGACGGCCACGACGAGTTCGACGGGCTGCGACTCGACGACGACTTCGTGAAGGGTGCGCCGGCGCGCGAGCTGGCCGCGGCCGACCGGCTGCGCCGCGCCCAAGCCGACCTGATCCGCCTCGACGAGGAGCGCGACCGGATACGCCGGGTCAAGCGGGCGCACCACCGGGCCAACCGCCCGCACCGCCGGCTTCTCCGCGCCCTGCGCAACGCCGGCGGCAAGAAGGTCGTAGCCGTGCTCGTGCTCATCGCGTTGGCCGCGGCCTACCTCGTGTACGACACGCGCGCCTCGTCGACCCGAAGGTCGACCTCCTCGAGCTCGGGCCCGGCGCCGGCGGCACCGCCCACCACGACCGCCATCGACCTGCTCGCCGCCGACACCCCGGCCGTGAGCAACGTCGGCGGGAGCGAACCCCACCCGACGCCACGGCCCGCCGAGAACCTCCAGCCGCTCGGGCGGCCGGCGCCGGCGCCGACCGGCTCGGGCCCCTACCAGTTCATGGCCACCCAGGCGGGATCGGCGGCGCCGGTCACCTACGACCCGTGCCGGGCGATCCCGTTCGTGCTCAACGCCCGGACGATGCCACCGAAGGCGGCCGGGCTCGTCGACGAGGCCATCGCCGAGATCAGTGCCATCACCGGTCTCACGTTTCGGGCCGAGGGCGTGACGGACGAGCCGCCCAGCGAGCCCCGACCGGCGTTCCAGCCCGACCGCTTCGGCGACCGGTGGGCTCCCGTCCTCATCTCCTGGAGCGACCCGGGCGAGGCACCGACGCTCGCCGGCGGTGTCGCCGGCTTCGCGGGGAGTCGCCCGTATCGCGACCCGGCGTCGGGCACGCTCGTCTACGTCAGCGGCGAGCTCGTCCTCGACGGACCCCAGCTCGCCGATGTCCTCCGCTACCGGGAGGGCCGCGACGTCGCCAAGGGCGTGATCCTCCACGAGCTCGCGCACCTCGTCGGCCTGCACCACGTCGCCGACGAGCACGAGCTGATGAACCCGGCCGTCGTGCGTGGCGTCCACGACTTCGGCAACGGCGACCTCCACGGCCTCGCCCAGCTCGGGCTGGGCGCCTGCATCCCGAAGCTCTGACGGCCCTCGCCTGCTTGCCCCAGCACGGGACCGATAGGGTCACCTGGTCCGCCCAGAGTGGGGCGCGACACGCATCAGGGGGAGGGCCAGTGTGGAACTCGTTCAACACCGGTGAGCCGCTCGGCATCACGGCGGAGATCACGACGATCGAAGGCGGGAACGGCGACCAGATCCACGCCTACGTCGCCCGGCCGGCCGGCGACGAGCGGCGGGGCGGCATCGTGGCGATCCACCACATGCCCGGCTGGGACGAGTTCTACATGGAGTTCTGCGAGCGTCTCGCCCGCCACGGCTACGACGTCATCGCCCCCGACCTGTACTGCCGCTTCGGCCACGGCACCCCCGACGACGTGACGGCCACCGTGCGCTCACAGGGCGGCGTCCACGACGACAGTGTCGTCGCCGACTGCCAGGCGGCCATGACGTGGTTGAAGGCGCTCCCGACGAGCAACGGCAGGGTCGGCATCATCGGCTCGTGCTCCGGCGGCCGCCACGCCGTCCTCACCGCCTCGCTGGTGCCCGGCTTCGACGCCGTCGTCGACCTCTGGGCGGCGGGGTGGTCATGGCACCCGACCAGCTGTCGGAGGCCCGCCCGGTGGCACCGATCGACTACACGTCGAAGCTCGAGGCCCCGCTCCTCGGCATCTTCGGCAACGACGACCAGTCACCCACGCCGGAGCAGGTCGACGTGCACGAGGAGGAGCTGAAGAAGCAGGGCAAGACCTACGAGTTCCACCGCTACGACGGCGCCGGACACGGGTTCTTCTACTACCACTGGCCCATCTACCGGGCCCAGCAGGCCATGGACGGATGGGCGAAGATCTTCGACTTCTTCGGCCGCCACCTCAGGGGGAAGGGCTGACCGCGATGTGCACGATGATCGCCAACACCACCGCGGTCCGGGGCGTCGCCAAGGGTGCCGACGGCTGGTTCGACGTCACCCACGCCTGCGTCGGCTACGACCACGCGACCCACAGCCCTGCCGAGCACGCCCTGCTCCTCGACTTCATGAACCGCGGCCTCGGCCCCGGCGCCCGCGTCGCCGTCGAGCTCGACCTGGCGTCGGGCCGAGCGCTCCTCGCCGAGCTGCAAGCCGCGATCGCGGCCGCCGAGGCGACCGGCCTCGAGTAGGCCCGCCGCGGAGGAAATCGGGTGACGGCGCCGGCGACGGCTCCCTAGCGTCGCCGGCCATGGGGAAGAAGTCCACCGGCGCCGTGTCGTCGTCGCCGACCGCCGACCGTCTGCTGCTCGACCAGCGCATCCGGCGCGCCATCACTGAGCTGACGGTCCCCCACCGGCAGAAGGACGCCTACTGGACCCTCCGGCTGCTCGGCGAGGCCGCGCGCCCCGCGGTCGAGGAGGGCCTGTTCTCGGACGACGCTGACCTTCGCGTGCAGTGCACCCTCCTCATCGACCGGCTGGCGGGCAACGAGTCCTTCGAGCTGGTGATGCTCCTCCTCGACGATCCCGACCCCCGCGTGCGCCGCCACGCCATCCATGCGCTCGCCTGTGACCGGTGCAAGGCCGACGACGTGTGCGCACTCCCGCACGACGAGCTCGTGGCGGCCGCGACGAACCTCGTGACCTCCGATGCCGATCCGCACGTGCGCGCCATCGCCCTCGAGGTGCTGGCGAGGTGGGTCCACGACGACGACGAGGCACGCGTCGCGATCGAGCACGCCGCCGTCCACGACCCCTCGCCGGCCGTCCGCAAGAAGGCGGCGTGGTACCTGCCGGGCGGAAGGATCCACGAGCGGACCACGCGCCGCCCGCGCCGCGCCGCCCGGCAGTGACGAACGGGCCTACATCCGCCACCCACCACAGGCGATACTCCCCCCGTGACGGGACGCCCGCGGCAGCGAACGGGGCGCGGCGAGCGGAATCGATCGGCCCGGCTGGCGGCGCTCCTCGTTGCTAGCGCGATCGTGGCCATCGTCGCGACCACACCGGTGTCGCCATCCGGGCGCGGCGCCGGCCTCGCCGCCGCGGCCGAGACGGCGGGGCCGTCGCCCGTGCTCGCCGCGGGCCCGACCGTCCTGGCCTTCGGGCCCGCGCCGGCGCCGCCCGATCCGTCGACGCTCCGGCCGCGCCGCCCAATTCTCGGCATCACGCCCACGCCGACCGCCGGCGGCTACTGGCTGACCGCGAGCGACGGCGGCATCTTCGCCTTCGGCGACGCCCGCTTCTACGGATCGACCGGCAACCTCACCCTCAACCAACCCATCGTCGCCATGGCCGCCACCCCCACCGGCGACGGCTACTGGCTCGCCGCCCGCGACGGCGGCATCTTCGCCTTCGGCGACGCGGCGTTCGCGGGCTCCGGAACCGGCCGGCTCGGCGCGGGCCGCGTCGCCGCCGGCCTGGTTCCGCTTCCGTCGGCCGGCAGCTACTGGATGCTCGCCGTGCCGGGCCGGGTCCGCGTCGGGTTCGCGGGCGACGTCCACGGTGTCGGCCGCGTGGGGGCCACCCTCGCGTCGGGCATGAACCCGCTCGCGCCGATCGCCGCGACGTTCGCGACCAACGACGTCAACGTGGTCAACCTCGAGACCGCGGTCGGATCGGCCGGCGCGCCGCAGGCGAAGCAGTACGTGTTCCAGTCGCCGCCGTCGCTCCTCTCCGCCCTCCGGGCCGCGGGCGTCGGCGTCGTCAACCTGGCCAACAACCACGCCCTCGACTACGGCGCGGCCGGGCTGCTGGAGACGATCGACCTGGCGCGAGCGGCGGGCCTCGCCATCGTCGGTGCCGGGCGCGACTCGAGCGAGGCGTACGCACCGGCGGTGATCGCCACGCCGGGCGGCAGCGTTGCCGTCATCGGCCTGAGCCAGGTGGTGCCGCCGGGCTGGGCCGCGGGTCCCGGCCGTCCCGGTGTTGCGAGTGTGTACGACCTCGCCAGCGCGACCAACGCGATCCGCGCCGCGCGAGCCGCCGCCGACCACGTCGTCGTGATGATCCACTGGGGCATCGAGCGCGACGTGTGCCCCAGCGGGCTGCAGCGCGCCACCGCCGCCGCCCTCGTCGCGGCCGGTGCCGAGGTCGTCGCCGGCGGACATCCGCACGTGCTGCAGGGGCTCACGACCGTCGGCGGGTCGATGGTGGCGTACAGCCTCGGCAACTTCGTCTGGTACGACAACTCCCCACCGGCCGACCTGACCGGCGTGCTGTCCGTCGAGCTCGCCCAGAGCGGGGTGACCGCCACCGAGTTCACGCCCGCACGCATCGACGGCGGCGGTCGCCCGATCCCGCTGACCGGCGACGCCGCCACCGCGGCCCGCGCCTACCTCGCCTCGCTCGCCCCCGCCAGCGGGCGCTGCTGACCGTCGCGGTCAGCGCCCAGCCGCGACCGCGCCGAGCCCGCCCCCGAGGAACACCGATCGCAGGAGGTCGTCGCGGCCGAGCAGGTCGGTGCCGGCGCCCGAGAACCGGACCTCGCCCTTCTCCATGAACAGCACGCGGTCGCAGAACTGCATGGCGAAGGTGGCGTGCTGCTCCACGAGGAGGATCGTGATCCCGGTGTCGCGGAGCGCCGTGAGGGTGCCCATCAGCTCCTCGACGATGATCGGGGCCAGCCCGAGCGACAGCTCGTCGATCATCAGCATCTTGGGCCGGGTGACCAGCGCCCTCGCGATGGCGAGCATCTGCTGCTCGCCGCCCGACAGCGTGCCGGCGAGCTGGCGCCGGCGCACACCGATCCAGGGGAACAGGGCGACGGCCCGTTCCATCCCCTCGGCCAGGGCTCGCCGGTCGCGGCGCAGGAGGTGGCCGCCCAGGCGGACGTTCTCCTCGACCGTGAGGTCCGCGAGCAGGCCGCGGCCCCCCGGCACGTGGGCCAGCCCGAGGGCGGCGATGGCGTCCGGCGGCATCCCGGTGATGTCGTCGCCGTCGAAGCGCACCGTGCCCGCGGAGATGGGCGAGAGGTTCGACACCGCCTTGAGGAACGTCGACTTGCCGGCGCCGTTGGTGCCGAGGAGCGCCACCATCTCGCGCCGCTCGATGGCGATCGACACGCCGAACAGCACCTGGATGCGGCCGTAGTGGAGGTCGAGCCCGCGGGCGTCGAGGAGCGGGCCGGTCCCGGCGCCGCTCATGCCGTCGCCCCGAGATACGACTCGAGCACCTGCGGGTGGTTGCGGACCTCGTCGGGTGTGCCCCGCGTGATCATCCGGCCGGCAGCCATGGCCACGATCTCGTCGGAGATGCCCATCACGAGCGGCATGTCGTGCTCGATCAGCAGCACGGTGGCGTCGAGGTACGACGCCAGCCGGCGGAGCATCGGCGCGAGCGCCTCCGTCTCGGCCTGGGCGATGCCCGACGACGGCTCGTCGAGCAGCAGCAGGCGGGGCCGCACGGCGACCACGGCGGCGAGCTCGGCCAGGCGGAGCATGCCGGTCGACAGCTCCATGGCCGGCTTGTCGGCGTGGGAGGCCAGGCCGACCAGCTCGAGGACCTCGTCGGCTCGCGCCGCGACGTCGGCCTCGTCGGCTCGCGCCCCGCCCAGGCCCAGCACCGACCGGAAGAACCCCGACCGGCTCATGCGGTCGTGCTGGACCGTCCGCAGGATGTCGCGGATCGGCATCGACCGGAACAGCCGCGCGTTCTGGAAGGTCCGGCCGACGCCGAGTGCGGTGCGCTCCCACGACGCCCGTCGGGTGAGGTCGACGCCGTCGAGCTCGATGGCGCCGTAGGTCAGGCGCCGGAAGCCGGAGACGCAGTCGAACAGCGTCGTCTTGCCGGCGCCGTTCGGCCCGATGATGCCGGTGACGCTGCCCGGCGCGACGTCGAACGTCACGCCGTCGAGGGCATGCACGCCGCCGAAGTGCACCGCCACGTCGAGGATCCGGAGCGCCGCGCCCGTCATGCCGGAACCTCCTCCGCTCCCGCGGGAGCGCCGTCGTCGATCGAGTCGAGGTCGAGCACCGCGGCCGCACCGAACGCGGCCTCGAGGTCGGCGGCCTCCCCGGCGCCGGCGTCGCCGCGGCCGGCGGCATCGCCGGCGTCGTACGCCGACGAGCGGGCCCGGACGAAGCGACTCATCGAGGCCAGGCCGCCGGGGTTGACCATCATCACCACGATCAGCAGGGCCGAAGAGATGATCGCCGGCAGGAACGAGATCGACGTGGCCTGCACCGCCGACTTGGTCAGCTCGGGATAGAGCCCGAACATCACGGCGCCGATCACCGGCCCCGCGATCGAGCCGATGCCCGCGACCACCGAGTTGGCGAGCCAGGAGATCGAGAAGAACACCGAGGCGTACTGCGTGTTCACGCCGCCGAGCTGGTAGGTGAGCATCGTGCCCGCCAGCGCCGCGATCGCACCGCTCACCACGAACCCGGTGAGCTTCGTGCGCACCGGCCGGATGCCGTAGGCGGCCGCGACCGTCTCGGAGTCGCGGATGGCGAAGAAGGCCCGCCCGACCCGGGTCCGTTGGATGCGCCAGGCCAGGAGCATGGTGACGGCGGCGAGCGCGAGGAAGAGGTAGTAGCGCACCGCGTCGTGGTCCCACGCGTGGGGCAGCCGCACCGGGTGCGCGACGTCGAACCGGGGGACGATGGCCCGCTCGGCGGCGAGCCCGAACGCGAGCGTGGCGACCGCCAGGTGCAGGCCGCGCAACCGGAGCGCGGGCAGCCCGACGACGATCGACACGGGCACCGACAGGAGGACCCCTCCGAGCAGCGGGAGCGGGAACGGGAGGTGCAGCGTGTTGGCCGCGATCGCCGTGCCCGCGCCCCCGACGGCCACGAACGCCCCCTGCGCCAGCGAGATCTGACCGACCCAGCCGACGAGCACCACGAACGACAGCATCACCAGGAGGTAGATGAGCGTGAGGTTGGCGGGAAGTGTCCAGAAGCCCGGCAGAGGCAAGGCGGGGAACAGCACGGCGAAGGCGGCGAGGGCGATCACCACGCCCGACCGGGCCCGGCGCGACCACCGCAGCCACCGCTTCGAGTCGAGCGGGAAGGTGGCGCGGAGCAGACGGTAGGCGTCGGTGGGGTCGATCCACCGCGCCAGCGCGGAGTCGGCGGTGCCGGCGCGGGCCGTCACACCCGAGTCCTCGTCCTCACGGATGCCGGTGAAGATCCACCGCGGCCGGAGCGCGAGGACGACGATCACCGATCCGAGGGTGAGGACCTCGCCGGCGCCCTGGAAGAGCTGGCGGTTCACCGGTAGCAGGTAGTGACGCACCAGCTCCTCGCCCATGCCGATGGCGAAGCCGGCGGCCACCGCGATCGGGAACGACGTCATGCCGCCGACGATCGCCGCGGCAAAGCCCTTCACCGTGAGCAGCAGCAGAAGGTTCGGGTTCGACGACACGACGAGCGACGCGAGCGCGATGCCCGCCACGCCGGCCATCGCCGAGCCGCCCACCCACGACACGACCGAGAGCTGGCGGGCCGACACGCCGAGGAGGCTGGCGACGTCGCGGTCGGTGGCCACGGCGCGGATCGCGAGACCGGTCGCCGTGAACCGGAAGAACGCGAACACGGCGGCGGCGAGGACGACGACGAGCAGGATCACGCCGAGGCGCTCCCAGCTCACGTTGACGCCGCCCACGGCGAAGGCGGCGGTGCGGGGGAAGATCGCCCGGTCGTTCGGGACGATCAGGTCGTTGGCGCCGAACAGCTGTTGGGTTGCGGCCGACAGGAGCAACGCGAGGCCGAGCGTGACGATGACGTGGACGACCATCGCGGCACGGGCGAAGGGCCGTATCACGAAGCGCTCGATGGCGAGGCCGAGGAGCAGCGCGAACCCGAGGCTCACCGGCATGGCCGCCCAGAACGACAGCCGCACGGTGGCATGCCAGTGCACGTGGACGAACAGGAGGTCGAGCCCGAACCCGACCCGGCGGCCGTCGACCAGGTCGTAGTGGAAGAAGGCGACGATCGTCGCCATGGCGCCGTAGGCGAAGTTGGGGACGCGCGTCGCCTTGTAGATCAGCACGAGACCCATGGCGAGCAACGCGTAGACGGCGCCGGTGACGATGCCACCGGGGAAGGTGGACAGGAGCTCGGTCACGGCCGCCTCACGGTTCGGTGACCCCGCGCAGGCGCCGGAGGCCGAGGTGGGTCAGGAGCGCGAACACCGCGAGGCAGGCGAGCGCGAGCGCGGCGCGCGACGCGCCGGCCATCGGCGTGACCATCGCGGCGACCGTCCGGTAGCGCGTCACCGTCCTCGTCCTCGGCGGCGACGCCGGCCCCGCGTCGGGCGCGGCCGGGGCCGGCGTCGCGCTCACCGCGGGTGCCGCCGCGAGGGGCGGCGCCACCACGTCGGCCGGGCCGGCGGTGATCGCGGACGACGGGAGCGCCGGCCCGAACGACGCGTCGCTGAGGCTGCCCCCGAGGTCGCCGAGCCCGAACCCACCCGGCTCGTCCGACGCGAACGCACCCGTGTAGACAAAGCCCAGGATCACCTGCATCCGCTGCGGACTGAACCCGGACGGGTCGGTGATCGAGTGCGGGAGGTCGCACAAGACCTGGACGCCGGCACGCATCGACGACGCCGTGCGGCCGTCGGCCGACAGCCCGATCACCGGCGGCTTGCGGCCGAGGAGGTAGCCCTGCGGGTAGCTGTCGGGGCGGGTCGTGACATCGATGCGGCAGCCGGTGCCGAGCGGTTTCAAGGCGGCGTTGGCGGCGTCGATCGTGGACTGCGCCTGCGCCGAATCGATCGCCACCTCCTGGCCACCCACGACGAGGCGATCGTTGGCCACGGAGAAGTGGACGCCGCCGGCGACGATGTCGTTCACGACGATGCGGGCGTCGGTGGTGGCGTTACCGGGCTTGCCGGTGACGGACGAGGCACCGGCCGCCTCCACCGAGCCCACGGTGATGGCACCGCCGGCGAGGGAGATGCCCGAGGCGCGCGCTGACGCGTCGGATCCGAGGCGGTTCTTCACCGGGCGGGCGTTGCCGTCGGCGGCGCTGTCGTGCACCGACACCGAGGGGAGGTCGCCGGCGACGCCCGAGGAGCGGAGCTGCACCGTGGGCCCGGCGCTGCACTGGGCAGTGGCGTACGCGGTGGCGGGAACGCCCTTGGTCTCATTGCGCGTGTCGGTGGGGAAGCCGAACTTGGTGTCGACGAGCGCGCCCGGGTAGAAGCACTCGACCTGCGGCGGCAGGTTGTCGCCCTGCCCGTCGCCGTTGGGGTCGTAGTACTTGCCGCCGACGACGGCGTCGAGATGGGTCGGCGCGGCGGCGAGCCCCTTGGCGTTCTCGCCCGCTTCGGAGCGACGGGCCTCGCCGACCACGTGGGGGATGGTGCCGGTGCTGGCCGGGAGCGGGATGTCGTACTCCACCCGCACCGCGAACGCGTCGAACTCGGCCGACAGCACGCCTTGCAGGCCGTCGTCGTCGGCACCGTGGGCGGCCCACGTGCCCGCGGCCGTGAGGGCGAGCGTCGCGACCATCGTGGCCAGCGCGACGAGCGCGGTGGCGCGCTTCACGGCTGCACCCCGACGGCGTCGAGCACGAGCACCGGCGTGGCTCGCTCGTTGGTCGCGCCCCTCACATAGGCGAGCGCGGCGGTGAGCAGCACGAGGCCGAACGACAGCAGGGCGCGCACCATCATCACCCGGAGCAGCGATGGCGCCGGCGGCAACGCCCAGCCGACGGTCGGAGCGAGCAGGAGCCCGGCGAGCACGACGTACACGAAGACCTGCGGGCCCACCGGCGCGCTCGGCTCCGAGACGTCGACGCGGCCGAGCGCGGCGTCTACCGCGCCCCAGCGGCGGACGGTCGTCGCGAACAGCACGACCAGCACGAGGACGATCGTGCCGACCTCGGCCAGCACGTCGTGCTCGGTGAGGAGCCGCCGGCCCGGAACCGCCGTCGAGCGGTAGTCGTGGAACGTGAGCCACGCCACGCCGGCGTTGACGAGCGCCTGGCTCGCGGCGAGGGGCAGCGCCACGTGGAGCCACGCCCGCCGCCGGAGCGACGCCGGGGCCGGGCGCGACGACCGGCGGCCAGAGGCGAGGCCGCGCGCCAGGTGCTCGCGAGCGAGGTCGACACCGCGGCGGCGTCCGGCCAGGTCGACGGCCCGGCCCGCGATCCCGCCGAGCGCGGCGAGCGCGGCGATGACGACGACCGCGCCGG
>DATAKR010000173.1:0-16479 GCA_036261495.1 Acidimicrobiales bacterium
GGCGATCATGTGCTCGACGTCGTCGGCCGGCGGCTCGGTGCCGTGGAAGTTCCACACCACCATCGGCACGTCGCACACCTCGCAGTCAGCCACCCAGCAGACGTCGTCCTCGTGGTGCCACGGCGTGAACCGCGCCGCCTCGCACAGCTCGCACCCCGCGACCTTCACCCTCGTGACGTCGTCGCCCTCCTGCACGGCCGGCGACGTTAGGCGCCGTCGCCAGCCCGTGGCGCACGCCGCCATCATGGAGCGCGTGCTGCCGTGGCCCGACCGCCTCGAGGTCCCCCTCGCGGACTTCCTGCCGACCGTCGGTCGCATCGTGCGGCCCTTCGGTGACCGGGTCGACTCGAGGACGACGATCGTCGGCATCGAGACGGACTCGGGGCCCCTCGTCGTGAAGCACGCGACGGATCCGGAGGCGGTGGGCTGGCTCCGCTCGGCCATCCGCTTCCACGACGCGGTCTCACATCCGGTGATCGCACCGGTGGTGCACCACCTCACGACTCCCGACGGGCTCGCGACCGTGCAGCCCTGGGCGGCCGGGGAGGTGCTCGTCGATGCGTTCGATCCCGACGTCGCCTCCCGAAACGATCCCGCCTCGCCGTACCGGCGGCTCCTCGCGCTGCCCGTCGAGGAGGTCGTCGACGTGGTGGGCCAGCTGCTCGACGCCCACGTCGCGGTCGCCGCCGCCGGGTTCGTCGCCGTCGACCTCTACGACGGCTGCCTCCTGTACGACTTCGAGCACCGCCGGCTGTCGTTGATCGACCTCGACATGTATCGCCCCGGCCCGTTCATCCTCGAGCTCGACCGCCAGTACGGCTCGCGCGCCTTCATGGCGCCCGAGGAGTGGCAGCGCGGCGCCACGATCGACGAGCGGACCACGATGTTCACCCTCGGCCGCTTCGCCCTGGTGCTGCTCGGTTGTGACCGCGACGGCCCTGCCGATCGCGCCCACTTCCGCGGCAGCGGCGAGCTGTTCGAGATCGCCGTCCGCGCCTGCGCGGCGGACCCTGCCGACCGGTTCGGGTCCGTGAAGGATCTCGCGCAGCGCTGGTTCGGCGCCGTCGAGCCGGCGCGATGACCCGGGAGGGCCGTCCATCGGTGCGCGGCGAGCCGCTCGTCGTCGCGGATCGGCTGAGCGCTCGGCGCGCGACCCGTGCGACGGCCGGCTCAGGTGCCGAAGGCCACGATCGGGCGGTTGAGCGCGCTGGCGCCCATCGACCCGTGGAACGGCGCCGCACCGAACGCGAAGAGCCCGCCGTCGGAGGCGACGAACCAGTAGCCGTCGGCCGCCGGCGTGGCGGCCGCGCCCACGATCGGGGCGTTCAGCCGGACGCCGCCGGTCGAGCCGAGATACGGCGCGGCGCCGAAGGCGAACACGCCGCCGTCGGAGGCGACGAGCCAGTAGCCATCGCCCCACGTCGTCGCCACCATCGCCGCGATCGGCGCGTTGAGCGAGATCGAGCCGGTCGACCCGAGGAACCGGGCGTCGCCGAAGGAGAACATCCCGCCGTCGGACGCGACCAGCCAGTAGCCGCGCCCGGTCGGGGTCGACGCCATGGCGATGATCGGCCGGTTGAGCCGGATGTTCCCGGTCGAGCCCGCGTAGGTGGCGTCGCCGAACGCGAAGATGCCGCCATCGGAAGCCACGAGCCAGTAGCCCCGCCCCGTCGGCGTGGGCGCCATGCCGACGATCGACTTGTTGAGCCGCATCCCGCCGGTCGACCCGTAGAAGCGGGCGTCGCCGAACGAGAAGATGCCGCCGTCGGAGCCCACCAGCCAGTACCCGTGGCCACTGGGCGTCGATGCCGCGGTGACGATCGGGGCGTTGAGCGTCATGTCGCCGGTCGATCCGTAGAACCCCGCGGCGCCGAACGCGAAGATCCCCCCGTCGGACGCGATGAGCCGGTAGCCGTCGGCCACCGCCGGCGCCGTGCCGGGGACCGCGAGCCGGGCGTCGACGACCGACAGCGGCAGGGCGCGGAGGGTGCGGCGGCCGCCGTTCGGGTAGCCGATGCGCGCCGGGTCCCACGCGTGGAACGTGAGCAGCATCGACCCGTCCGGCGCCTGCACCACCTCGGGTCCGCCCGGGCCGGCCGCCACGCCGGTCGTCGCCGACGACACGAGCGGGCCGCGCCCGTCCTTCACACACGGGCCGGCCGGCGTGTCGCACCGCGCGTAGCCGATGGCGTACGACGCGTTCTCCCAGGTGTTGCCCCCGTAGAGCAGCCAGTAGCTGCCACCGAGGTCGACCATGGCGGGACCCTCGACGATGTTGCCCTCCCACGCCTGATCCGTCGTCGCCAGCTCGACGGCGCCGCCGGCGAACGCCGAGCCGTCGCCGCTCAGCGGTTGGGACCAGATCCTCGTCGGCTCGGATCCGGCGACACCCTCGCTCTTGTAGAGCAACCACGGAGCGCCGGTGCGGTCGACGAACACCGACGGATCGATCGACCCACCCCGGTCGAGCTGGCACACGAAGGGCTGGGCGCTCGTGTCGTGATAGGGGCCGGCCGGTGACGACGCCACCGCGCGTCCGATGCACTGGCGCCCCGTCGTGGCGTGGCGGGCCGCGTAGAAGAGGACGTAGGAGCTGCCGAGCCTCGCCACCGACGGTGCCCAGGTGTGACCCGCCGACGCCCACGGCGGGAGCTCGGGCAACGCATCGTGAACCGTGCCCCACGACGACAGATCGCCCGAGGCGACGACCGGCACGTTGAAGCCGTTGAGCCCGTTGGTGCCGAAGGCGAAGTAGCCCGACGGCGTCCGAACGACGAAGGGGTCGGGGAGATCGCCCGGGAACAGCGGCGACCCGTCGAAGCCGGCCGCGGCAGCCGGGCGCATGCCGGCGATGCCGACGCCGGTCGCGGCGACAGCGAGCACCACCGCCATGATGAGCGGCCGCACGACCAGCGCCCGCCGGGCGCCCCGCATCAGCCCCGATCGAGCGCCCTCCGGACGCCGGCGAGGAACGCACCGAGCTCCGAAGGACTCCCGCCGTCGAGGAACATGCGCATCAGCGCCGACGCGATGATCACGCCGTCGGCGTCGTGGCACAGCTCCACTGCCTGCTCCGGGGTCGAGACCCCGAACCCGATGAGCACCGGCCGGTCGGTGACGGCCTTCAACCGCTTGGCCATCACCGCGGCCGTCTCGGCGAGCCGCTCCCGCGCGCCGGTGACGCCCATGAGACCCACGCCGTACACGAACCCACGCGACCGCTCGGCGATCCGCACCAGGCGGTCGTCGGGGGTCACCGGTGACGCGAGCAGCACCGTCTCCACACCTGCCTCATCGGCAGCCCCGGCCCAGGGCTCCAGCTCTTCGAGCGGGAGGTCGGGCACGATCGCCCCCGCGATCCCGCTGTCGACGAGCGACCTCGCGAACCGGCGATGCCCGGCCCGGAACACGAGGTTGTAGTAGGTCATCGCCACGAGCGGGATGCCGGCGTCGACCTCGCGGGCCTGGTCGAGGATCGACATCGGCGTGGCGCCCAGGTCGAGGGCGCGCTGTGACGCCTCCTGGATGGTGGGCCCGTCCATCACCGGGTCGGAGAACGGGATGCCGATCTCGGCCGCGTCGGCGCCGGCGTCGGCGAAGGCGCGCAGCACGTCGCCCCACTGTGGACCGAGGCCCCCGGTGACGTAGGGGACGAGCAGCTTGCGCCCCCCGTCGCGTGCCGCCCGCAACGTCGACTCGAGCGGCACCACCGGCGCACTCACGCCAACATCTCCATGGCCTGGGCGGCGTCCTTGTCGCCGCGTCCGGACATGGTGATCATCACCGTCGAGCCCGCCGGCAGCTCACCCGACCGTGCTGCCCGCACGACCCACGCGACCGCGTGCGACGGCTCGAAGGCGGGGATGATGCCCTCCGTCCTCGACAGCAGCTGGAACGCGTCGAGCACCTCGGCGTCGACGGCGGTCACGTACTCCGCCCGGCCGATCGACGACAGGAAGGCGTGCTCGGGTCCGACGCCCGGGTAGTCGAGCCCGGCCGAGATCGACTGGGCCTCGAGCACCTGGCCGAACTCGTCCTGCAGCAGGTACGACTTCATGCCGTGCACCACCCCGGGCACGCCCCGGTTGATGGCCGCGCCGCCCTCGGGCTCGACGCCGACGAGCTTGGCGTCGGTGTCGACGAACCCCGCGAACGTGCCCGCCGCGTTCGAGCCGCCTCCCACGCAGGCGACCACGTAGTCGGGGTCGCGGCCGTCGAGGATCGCCCGGCACTGCTCGCGGGCCTCGTCGCCCACGATCCGCTGGAACTCGCGCACCATCCACGGATACGGGTGCGGACCCATCACCGACCCCAGGCAGTAGTGCGTGGTCTCCACCGTCGCCACCCAGTCGCGCATGGCCTCGTTCACCGCGTCCTTGAGCGTGCGGCTGCCCGAGCTCACCGGATGCACCTCGGCGCCGAGCAGCCGCATGCGGAAGACGTTGAGCGCCTGGCGGGCCACGTCGACCTCGCCCATGTAGACGACGCATTCGAGGCCGAACAGCGCGCACGCGGTCGCGGTGGCGACGCCGTGCTGGCCCGCGCCGGTCTCGGCGACGACCCGCCGCTTGCCCATGCGCTGGGTGAGGAGCGCCTGGCCGATGACGTTGTTGATCTTGTGCGAGCCCGTGTGCGTGAGGTCCTCGCGCTTGAGCAGGATGCGCACGCCGAGGTCGGCGGACAGGCGCCGGCACTCGGTGACGGGAGTGGGCCGTCCGCCGTAGTCGCGCAGGATCGACCGGTACTCCTCGAGGAAGGCAGGGTCGCGCCACGCCTCGGTGAAGGCAGCCTCGAGCTCGAGGCACGCCGGCACGAGCGACTCGGGGATGTACCGGCCGCCGAACTCGCCGAAGCGACCCGTGTCGTCGGGCCGGCGCATCATGTCGTCGGGAAACGTCATCAGCCGTCTGCCTGCCAGTCGTAGGGGGAACCGGCGGCGCCGGCGTCACCGTCGTCGGGCGGAGCGGCGGCCTTGGCCGCGGCCACGAACGCCCGGACCTTGCGCGCGTCCTTCCGCCCCGGCGTCGACTCCACCCCCGTGGCCACGTCGACCCCCCAGGGCCGGACGTGGACCACCGCCTCGGCGACGTTGTCGGGGGTGAGGCCGCCGGCGAGCAGCAGGCGGGCGTTCTTCGGGACGTCGCTCGCCAGGCGCCAGTCGAACAGCCGGCCGGATCCGGGCTCGGCGTTGTCGAGCAGGATCACGTCGGCGCGGTGCCGAGCCGCCTCCGCGACCCCCGCGCCGCCGGCGGCGAAGCCCTTGATCACGAACGGGATGCGCTCGCGCACCCACGCGGTGTCCTCGGGCGCTTCGTGACCCGACAGCTGCGCGGCCCGGAGCCCCGCGGCCTGCACCGTCTCGACGACGCGCTTGGGCGACTCGTCGCGGAACACCCCGACGGTGAGGACGTCGGTGGGCAGCCGCTTCACGATGTCGCCCGCGGTGACGGGGCTGATCTGGCGCCGGGAGGGGGCGAAGATGAACCCGACCGCATCGGCGCCGCACGCGACCGCGAGGAGGGCGTCCTCCTCGCTCGTGATCCCGCAGATCTTCACGAACATCGGCGCCTACCCGGCGACCGGTGGAGCAGCGAGCGGAGCGGCGACCAGGGCTCGCACCGCCGAGGCCGGGTCGGTGCTGGTGACGAGGTGCTCGCCCACGAGGACGGCGTCGTAGCCCGCGGCCGCGAGGCGGGCGGCATCGTCGGCCGTGCGGATGCCCGACTCCGCGACCTTGACGACGCCGGCGGGGATGGCGGACGCGACACGGATCGCCCGATCGGTGTCGACCGCGAAGGTGACGAGGTCGCGCTGGTTGACCCCGACGATGTCGGCCCCGGCCGCCAGCGCGCGCTCGACCTCGTCCTCGTCGTGGCACTCGATCAGCGCGGCGAGCCCGATCTCGCGCGCCAGGTCGGCGAAGGCCCGCAGCTCGGCATCGTCGAGGGCCGCGACGATGAGCAGCACGGCGTCGGCGCCCATCGCCCGGGCGTCGAGGACGTCGGCCTCGGAGACGGTGAAGTCCTTGCGGAGGACGGGGAGCGCGGTGGCCGAACGGGCGGCGGCGAGGTCGTCGGGCGACCCACCGAAGAACTCGGCGTCGGTGAGCACCGACAGGCACGCGGCACCGCCGGCCTCGTACGCCCGGGCGACGGCCCGGGGGTCGAGCTCGGGCGCGAGCAGCCCCTTCGAGGGCGATCGCCGCTTGACCTCGGCGATCACCGACAACCCCGGGCTGTGGAGCGCCGCCGCAAAGTCGCGGGGAGCCGGTGCCCTGGTGAGCGCGGCCTCGAGGTCGCGCCGCGGGCGCGCATCGACGCGTGCCCGCGCGCGGTGCGCGGCGAGGATGCGGTCGAGGTAGGTCGCCACGGCGGGGATCAGCGTACCGGCGGGTCCTCGCGTCTCCCGCATCCCTCGCGCCGCGTTCACACTTCTCTCACAGTCGGATGTCACGCTGTCACCGTGACCGCCGACGCGAGCACGATCGTGGTCGTCGAGGACGACCCGCACATCGCCGACCTCGTCGACATGTACCTCCGCCGCGAAGGGTTTCGGGTCATCCAGGCGCCCGACGGCGAGGCGGGGCTGGCGACGATCGACCGCGAGCGTCCGCGGATGGTGATCCTCGACGTCGGGCTCCCCGGCGGCATCGACGGCCTCGAGGTGTGCCGCCGCGTGCGGTCGACCAGCGCGGTGCCGGTCCTCATGCTCACCGCCCGCGACGGCGAGATCGACCGCGTGCTCGGGCTCGAGCTCGGCGCCGACGACTACGTGACCAAGCCGTTCTCGCCCCGCGAGCTCGTGGCGCGCGTGAAGGCGATCCTGCGCCGCACCGACGGTCCGAAACCCGGAGCCCCCGACGTCTTGATGGCGGGCGACGTCGAGGTCGACGTCCGCCGGCGTGAGGCTCGGGTCAACGGCGCACCCGTCGCGCTCGCCACACGCGAGTTCGACCTGCTCCAGTTCCTCGCCGAGAACGCCGGCGTGGCGCTGTCGAGGCGCCAGCTGCTCGACGGCGCATGGGGTCACGGGTGGTACGGCGACGAGCGCACCGTCGACGTCCACGTCCGCCAGCTCCGCAAGAAGCTCGGCGGCGCCCTTCCACTCGACACCGTGTGGGGCGTCGGGTACCGGCTGGGCTGAGCGTGCGCCGCCGTCTGACCCTCGGGACCGTCGCCGTGGTCGCGCTCGGGCTCGTCGTCTCGGGACTGCTCGCGCTCGTGCTGACCGGGCTCGCAGCCCGCCAGCAGACCCGGCGCGAGCTGGCGTCGCAGGCCGACGAGATCGCCGCCCAGGCCGACGATCTCGCGACCTTCCGCGCCCTCGCCGCGGCGTCGAAGGCCCTCCGGCTCGACGGGCTGGCGCGGGTGACCTTCACCCGCAGCGGCGCGGTCGAGGGCCAGCTGCCGGACGGGGTGCGAGCCACCGACGTCCAACCGGCGCGCCTCGCCGAAGGGCAGACGATCACCGGTGTGCGCAACGGCCACGTGTTCGCCGCGGCGCGGGTCGAGCCGCCCGCCGCCGTGCAGCGACTCCGACCGTTCTCGCTCACCGCCGTCGTCGTCACCCGGAAGGCCGACGCCGGCCTGGCCCCCGGCTTCCGCTGGTTCGTGCTGTCAGCGCTCGTCACGCTCGCGATCGCCGCGATCGTGGGCGACCGCCTGGGCCGGCGCATCGCCGCGCCGATCGAGCACGTCGAGGAGGCGACCCGCCGGATCGCCGCCGGCGACCTCGGGGCCCGCGTGCCCGACCCGGGCGCCGGCGACCCCGAGCTGCAGTCGCTCGCCCGCTCGGTGAACGGGATGGCCGACTCGCTGGCGCGCTCGCGTGGTCTCGAGCGGCAGTTCCTGCTTGCGGTGTCGCACGACCTGCGCACGCCCCTCACATCGATCCGAGGCTTCGCCGAGGCCATCGCCGACGGAGCCGCCCCCGACCACGAGAAGGCCGCCGAGGTGATCGCGGCCGAGTCGCGACGCCTCGAGCGGCTCGTCGCCGACCTCCTCGAGCTGGCCAAGCTCGACGCGAGGCGGTTCTCCCTCGACGTGCGCCGCACCGACGTGGGCGAGGTCGTCGCCGTCACCGCCGAAGGCTTCCGGCCCGAGCTCGACGAGCTTGGCGTCGCCCTCCACGTCGACCTCCCCGCCGAGCCGCTGCACGCATCCGCCGACCCCGACCGGCTCGCTCAGGCGGTCGCGAACCTCGTCGAGAACGCGCTGAAGTTCGCCACCTCGGCGATCACGGTGGCCACGACGGCAACCACCGACGAGGTCCTGATCGTGGTGGATGACGACGGCCCGGGGATCGCCCCCGACGACCTGCCCCACGTGTTCGAGCGGCTCTACACCTCGTCGCGCCATCCGGCCCGCAAGGCGGGCACCGGCCTCGGGCTGGCGATCGTGGCCGAGCTCGTCGCGGCGATGGGTGGACGCGTCGACGCGTCGACGCCGGGCCCCACCGGTACCCGGATGACGATCCGGCTGCGCCGGTGGACCGGGCTGGTCGGCCCGGCCGCGACCTGACGCGTCAGCCGATCACGGCTTCGCCGTCGTGGTGGTCGTGGACGAACCGCCGCGCGCGCTGGTGGTGGTCGTCGCGGCCTTCGCCGTCGTGGAGGTCGTGACCACCGGCTTCGCGGTGGTCGTCGACGATCCGGGATCGCTCGTCGGCGTCGTGTCAGCGGGCGCGGCCTCGCACGCCGGCACATCGAGCGGGAAGGTCTGCGAGTCGCCCACGACGACCGAGATCGGCTGAGCCCCGGGGGCGCCGCAGGTGAGCTGCCACCGGGCCCGGCCCGACCCGTCGCTCGTCGTCGCGGCCGGCGAGGCGAGCCTCCAGCTCCCCGGGCCGAACAGCTCCACGCGGACGCCCGTGACCGGCGCCGACCGCACGATCCCATCGGTGCCCACCGACTTGGTGACGACCTGGACGACGAGGTTGGCGGCCACGTCGACCTGCGGCGGTGAGGGCGCGATGGCAGTGCTCACATCGGTGCCGTCGAACTTCTGCAGCGCCACGTTGAGCACCTTGCTCTCGTTGCCGCCCAGGAAGAACACCGCCGGCGACGTGTCGGCGAGGTTGTCGGGCGCCGCCTTCCAGGCGCGGACGCGGTACCGGCCGCCGAGGATCTGCGGCAGCGCGTAGGTGCCGTCGTCGGCGGTGACGACGTCGGCCGACGCCACCGCGTCGTCGACGAGCCGCTCGGCGTGGACCACGGCGCCGGCGACCGCGCCGGCCGGGCCGGTCACGGTGCCGGTGATGGTGGCGCCGCCCGGCCCGATGGCCACCGTCGTGGTCGTGCGCCCGGCCACGGCGGCGAGGCCCACCCCGGAGAGGTCGACGGGGGCGGTCGTCGCCGTGGTCGACGGCAGGCTCGGCGGCGCGGGCAGCGGCGGCACCGACCCCGGCGTGCAGCCGGCGACGAGCAACCCGACCGCGGCCACCACCGGCACGAGCGCGCCCAGGAGGGCGGAGGGACGTCGCAGCCGCATGACCGCGTCAGGTTACGAGGGGCAGCGGCGCGAGTTGTGCCGCGACCTCGCCGCCGTCCCACCGCACCACGGCGTCGGCCGGCGACTCGACGCCGCGCCGGATGTAGGCCAGCGCCACCGGTGCGCGGAGGTCGAGCGACTGGGCGACGCTCGTGAGCGCGCCGACCTCGTCGCCGCCGACGACCACCGCGGCGCCCACAGGTGGGATCACGTTGGCGCCGATGATGACGCCCCGCAGGCGCCGGGGCACGTTGCGACCGCGGCTGTCGACTCGAGCCACGAGCTCCTGGCCCGTGTAGCAGCCCTTGGTGAAGCTCACCGAACGGTCGACGACACCGGACTCCTCCGGGATCGTCGCCGGCGTGAGCTCCCGGCCCATGGCCGGGATGCCGGCCTCGATGCGGAGCGCCTCATAGGCGTCGACACCGCACTCCGGCACGCCGTCGGGGATCGCCACCGCCGGGCCGAGCAGGTCGGTGCCCGTCATCGGGGGCCAGTCCACGCGGATGGCGACGCCGCCCTCGGGCGGCGGCAGCGCTGCCGGCGTGTTCGGGCCCCGCACGGCCACGCACGACCAGTCGAGGCGCTCGACGGTCGCCTTGGTGCGGAGAAGGAAGCGCTCGAGACGGGTCACGACCGCGTCGCCGGCCCCGCCGTCGACGTCGATCAGCACCCCGTCGTCGAGGCGGGTGACGCGGAACCAGGCGTCGACCTTGCCCTGCGGTTCGAGCACGAACGACCAGGCGCTCGCGCCCCCGGCCAGCACCTCCACGTCCTGGCTGAGCTGGCCCTGCAGGTAGGAGACGGCGTCGGGCCCGACGACCCGGACAACGTCGCGCGCCAGTCGTACGGCACCGACCTCGTGCCGGAGCGAGTGGTAGTCGGTGGTCAGGTCAGCCATCCACGATCGCCTCCGTCCGACCCCGCCGGGTTCGCGTCATGCGCCTCGCCGCGGGCACCGCGGCGAGAAGTGCGGCCGCCTTGTTGCGGCACTCGAGGTCCTCGAGCTCGGCGTCGCTGTCGGCGACGATCCCCGCACCGGCCTGCACGGCGGCTCGGCCGTCGGGGCGCACCACCATGGTGCGGATGGCGATGGCCGTGTCGAGGCTCCCCGAGAAGTCGAAGTAGCCGACGACGCCGGCGTAGGGGCCGCGCTTGGTGGGCTCGAGCTCGTCGATGATCTCCATGGCGCGCACCTTCGGCGCGCCCGACACCGTGCCCGCCGGCAGCGTGGCCCGCAGGACGTCGATCGGACCGAGCCCCGAGCGCAGCCGGCCGGACACCTGCGACGTCAGGTGCATCACGTGGCTGTAGTACTCGAGCGTCATCAGCTCGTCGACGTGCTCGGTTCCGAACTCGACCACGCGGCCGACGTCGTTGCGCGCCAGGTCGACCAGCATGACGTGCTCGGCCCCCTCCTTCGGGTCCTCGGAGAGCTCGCCGGCCATCCGCCGGTCGTCCTCGTCGGTGCGGCCCCGGCGCCGGGTGCCGGCGATCGGGCGGGAGATCACCCGACCGTCGAGCAGCTGCACCATCGGCTCCGGCGACGATCCGACGATCGTGACCTCGGGGTCGCGCAGGAAGTACATGTACGGGCTCGGGTTCACCTGGCGCAGGGCCCGGTAGAGGTCGAACGGGTCGGCGTCGAGGTCGAGGTCGAAGCGCTGTGCCAGCACCACCTGGAAGATGTCGCCCTCGAGGATGTGCTCCTTGGCAACCGCGACCATCCGCGCGTACTGCTCCGCCGACACCGACCGCCGGACGTCGGGCGCGGTGTCGCCGGGCGCGGGCGGTACGAGCACGGGTTCGTCGACCGGTCGTGCACCATCGGCCGCCAACGCTTGCAGGCGCGTCACGGCGTCGTCGTAGGCAGCATCGAGCTCGTCGTCGGTCATGCCCGGCCGGACCACGACGTTGCTGATCAGCGTCGCCCGCTGGCGCCAGTGGTCGTAGGCGGCCAGCTCGCCGATGACCGACAGCGCGGCCTCGGGGACACCCTGGTCGTCGGCCGGGACGTTCGGCAGGCGCTCGACCTCGCGCACCACGTCGTAGCCGAGGTAGCCGACGATGCCGCCGTGAAGGGGTGGGAGCTCGGCGAGCGACGGTGACCGGTACTCGTGCAGCAACGCCTCCAGCGCCGCGAGCACCCCCCGGTCGCGTGGCATCGACGCCGGCACGTCACCCTCGACCTCGAGCCGGCCGCCGCTCTGGAGGACGAGGCGCGCCGAGGGGCGACGGCCGACGAACGACCACCGGCTCCACCGCTCACGCTCGACGGACTCGAGGAGGAACCCGGGCTCGTCGCCGACGAGGCGGGCGAAGGCGGCGACGGGCGTGGTGAAGTCGGCCAGCACCTCCTGCCACACCGGCACGATGGTGTGGTCGCGAGCGAGCGAGCGGAACTCGCTACGACCGGGTGAGATCACCGAGGGCGCGGTAGAAGCAGGAGTACTCACCCGACGCGCACGCACCCTTGCCGTGCTGGTCGACGACGAACAGCAGCACGTCGCCGTCACAGTCGAACCAGGCCTCCTTGACGAGCTGGATGTCGCCGGAGGTGTCGCCCTTGGCCCATCGTTCCTGGCGGCTGCGACTCCAATAGACCATCCGGCCGGTCTCGAGCGTCTCGGTCAGCGTGTCGCGGTTCATCCACGCGAACATCAGCACGCGGCCCTCGGTGTCCTGCGCGATCGCCGGGATCAGACCGTTGGCATCGAACGTCAGGTCGTCGAGCGAGGTGATGTCCTTGACGGTCATAGGTAGAGCCCCGTGTTCCCTTCGATGCGCTCCGACGCCACCGCGTGGATGTCGCGTTCGCGCAGGATCAGGTAGTCGTCGCCGCGCACCTCGACCTCGTAGCGATCCTCGGGGCTGAACAGCACGCTGTCGCCGACCTCGACGCTGCGCACGTGGGACCCGACGGCGACGACCTCGGCCCAGGCGAGGCGCTTCGACACCTGCGCGGTGGCGGGGATGAGGAGCCCGCCCTTCGTCTTGCGCTCCCCCTCGGCGTTGGGGATCTGCACGAGCACGCGGTCGGCCAGCATGCGGATCGGCTGCTTCTGGCCGTCGGGCGCCATCCCCCGACGATAGGTGAGCAGGTCGCCGTCCTCGAAACGGGATCAGGCCGTCGGAAGCGTGAACCGGACCACGGTGCCGGGCCCGTCGGGGCGAGCGTCGAGCGAGATCCGGCCGCCGTGGCGGGCGATGATCTTCCGGCAGATCGCGAGACCGAGCCCGGTGCCCGCCACATCGCCGGCGCCGCCCCTCTGGAACATCTCGAAGACGCGCTCGCGATGCTCCTCGGCGACACCGACGCCGTTGTCGGCAACGGTGATCTCGACCTCCTCCGGCGCGGTCGCTTCGGCGGTGATCCGCACGAGCGGCGGCTCGTCCGGTCGCCGGAACTTCACCGCGTTCGTGATCAGGTTCTGGAGCACCTGGCCGATCTGGCCGGCGTCGCCCAGGACGACGGGCAGGACGCCCATCTGCACGTGGGCGTCGGCCTCCTCGAGGGTGAGGTCGAGCGCTTCGACGACGTCGGCGACGACATCCTCGAGGTCGACGGGCTCGCGCGTGGCGCCGGTCGCGCCGCTGCGCGAGTAGCGCAGGATGTCGCGCACGAGTCGGCGCATGCGCTCGAGACTCCCGAGCGCGGCCGCGAGCCATTCCTGGGCAGTGGGGTCGAGGGCCGATCCGTAGTCCTCGCGGAGCATCTCCAGGTAGCCGTACGCCACCTGCAACGGCTGGGCCAGGTCGTGCGAGGCGACGTAGGCGAAGCTGTCGAGCTCCTCGTTGGAACGCGTGAGCTCGCGGTTCTGGCGCTCGAGCTGCGCCACGGCGCGCGCCAGCGCGGCGGCCGAGTGGCGTCGCATGGTGACGTCGCGCACGGTGATCGAGGCTCCGGCGAGACGGCCGGCGCCGTCGTGGACGGGAGCGATCGAGGTCGCCACGTCGATCGGCGTGGCGTCCGAGGTGACGTGAACGGTCTCGCAGTAGTCGAGGCGCCGGCCCTCGCGGACCCTCGCGAGCACGTCGTCGAGCTCGTCGGCGCGGTCAGGGTGGACGAGCATCGCGAACGGGCGGCCCACCGCATCGCGCGCGTCGTAGTCGTAGAGGCGGCCCGCGGCGGCGTTCCACCCGAGGATCACGCCGTCGAGGCCGACGTCGACGACGGCGTCGAGCTGCGGCGGCTGCGGTCGGACCGGCGGCAGTGGCTGCGGCTCGGTCGAGAGGACCTCGAGGAGCTGGTCGACGAGATCAGTGCCGGTGATGCCCTTCTCGAGCACGACGGCCGCCATCGAACGGGTCTCGTCGTCGGCGGCCTTCACGTCCTCGGGCGCGCCCGACAGGATCACGACCTGCGCGAACGGCACGGCCTCGCGGATCTCACCCAACGCTTCCCAACCCGACATGCCGGGCATGTCGATGTCGAGCACGACCGCATCGGGGCGCTCCCGGATCGCCACCGCGATGGCTTCCTGGCCCGTCGACGCGTGACCGACCACCTGGAACCGGCCGCTCTGCTCGAGCATGACCGCGAGGATCTCGCGGATCTCGGGGACGTCGTCGACGAGGACGACGCGAAAGGTGTGCTGGTCCGCCACCGGACGATGATCTTGCCATCCTCACCGGGCCGCGGCGCGCCCCGCCTTCCGACAACGACTCGATCGACGGCGGCGGCGGCGCACCCAGGCGACGACGCCGATGCCGTCGCCGGCCATCAGCGTCGTGCCGGCCGCGGCGGCCATCGCCCCCGTGGCCCTCGGGGAGGCCGGCGCCGGCCGCGGCGCGGGGACGACCGGCGTCGCGAGGTGGACGAGCGAGGTGACCGGCGCGGCGGCGGGCGTGGGCTCGGGAGCGACGGCCTCGGCGGCCGGTGCGGCCGGCGGGTCGCTGCGGCGACGGGCGGGAGATGGCGCCGGCGTCGCCACCGGCTTCACCGGCGCGGTCGCCGGGGACGCCGTCAGCGGGACCGGCTGGGCGAAGTCCTCGGTCACCCACCACTGGTCGCCGCCCCAGAAGGCGCCGATGCCGATGACGGAGAACGCGGGCTGGAGGATGTTGGCCCGATGCCCCGGGCTGGCCATCAGCCGCCGGTGCGCGTCGTCGATGTCGGTGTTGCGCGCCACGTTCTCGCCGAGCATGCGGGCGCCGAGCTGGTCGCGCATGGCGAAGTAGGCGTCATCGTGGGAGAGCTGGCCGGCGGCCGCCATCTCGCCGCTCCAGCGCACGGCGACGGCGGCGATGTCGTCGCGGGCCGTGAGCACGCCGAGGCCCGCGTTCCGGCGCTCGTCGTTGACGAGGTCGAGCAGGTGGGCGGCGGCGCCGGCGTCGGAGCCCTTCGGGCGCGGCGGCGCCGTCGTCGTGGTGGTCGCCGGCGGCACCGTCGTCGTCGGGGGCTGCGTCGTGGGGGGCGTGGTCGTCGGCGGCGTGGTCGTGGGCGGCGGGGTGGTCGTCGGCGGAGGCAGCATCGTCGGTGGCGGGCACACGCTGACCGAGCCCGACACCCCGTCGCAGGCCATGGCCCGGGGTGCACCGGCGAGGACGATGCCGGCGACGACAAAAGCCGCACACACCACACACCGCGTCATCTTGCTCACTCTCCGTGTTTCGGAACGCGAAGGTCATCCCTGAAACGGAAGAGTCGGAGAAGTCAGCGAAGGCGCGAGGGAGGGAGGGGCCGCACCGAGACGCCCGCCGCGGCGAGCCGCGCCTTGGCCTCGGCGACCGAGTGCTCGCCGAAGTGGAAGATCGATGCCGCGAGCACGGCGTCGGCGGCGCCTTCGATCGCACCGGCGACCAGATGGTCGAGCGTGCCGACGCCGCCGCTCGCGATCACCGGGATGTTGCAGGCATCGACGACGGCACGCGTCAGCTCGAGGTCGTAGCCGTCGCGGGTGCCGTCGCGGTCCATCGAGGTCAAGAGGATCTCCCCCGCGCCCAGCCGCTCGGCCCGAGCCGCCCACTCGACGGCGTCGGTGCCCGTCGGCGTACGCCCCCCGTGCGTGTGCACCTCCCACATGGCCTCGCCCGCCGGCGCTCCCGGCGCCGCCCTACGGCGGGCGTCGATGGCGACGACCACGCACTGCGCGCCGAACTCCTCGGCGATCTCGGAGATCACCTCGGGTCGCTGGACGGCCGCGGTGTTGACGCCCACCTTGTCGGCGCCGGCGCGCAGCATCCGGCGGGCGTCCTCGACCGAGCGGATCCCGCCACCGACCGTCAAGGGGATGAACACCTCCTCGGCGCAGCGCCGCACGACGTCGAGCATCGTGTCGCGCCCACCCGACGAGGCGGTGATGTCGAGGAACACCACCTCGTCCGCGCCCTCGGCGTCGTACCGCGCCGCGAGCTCGGCCGGGTCGCCGGCGTCGCGCAGCTCGACGAACTGGACGCCCTTGACGACGCGGCCGCAGTCGACGTCGAGGCATGGGATCACCCTCACGGAGCGCATGCCGCCACCGCCTCCTCCACGGTGAACCGGCCCTCGTACAGCGCCCGGCCCACGATCGCGCCGGCCAGGCCGGCGTCGCGGAGGGCGCGCAGGTCGTCGAGGGTCGCGACGCCCCCACTCGCGATCACGGGGACCGAGGTCGACGCGATCACGCGGCGATAGCCGTCGAGGTCCGGGCCCGTCAGCGCGCCGTCGCGGGTGATGTCGGTGACGACGAACGCGGCCGCGCCCGCGGAGGTGAAGCGGGCGATGACGTCGAAGAGGTCCTGCCCGCTCCCCTCTTCCCATCCCCGGTAGCGGACCTCACCGTCGCGGTGGTCGAGGCCGACGGCGACCCGGCCGGGATGGTCGCGAAGGAGCTGCTCGGCCACGACGGGTTCGGTCACCGCCACGCTGCCGAGCACGACACGGTCGATGCCGTCACCGAGAAGGGAGGCGTCACGCACCCCGCCGCCGGTCTGGACCGGGACGGTGACGGCCTCGGCGACCGCGACCACGATCTCCCGGTTCGACCCCTGCCGGCGGGCGGCGTCG
>DATAKR010000178.1:0-6993 GCA_036261495.1 Acidimicrobiales bacterium
CAGCTGCCCTCCCCCACTCCGCAGCCCGCGGCCGTGCCCGCCGCGCCCGCCGAGCCCGCGCCAGCGGCCGACCCGGCCGACCCGGGCGAGCCGGCCGAGGCCGAGGCCGCCGCGGAGCCGGAGGCACCTTCGCCGCCGGCCGACTCACCGACGGTCAGCGAGTAGCCCCCGCTCCGTCGAGCAGGGCGAGCAGGTCGCCGGGCGTTCCGAGCACGAGGTCGCCGTCCTCGGCGGTGGCGCGCGGGTTCCACGCCGCGAGCGCGAAGCCGACGCCCGCGGCTCGGGCGCACTCGCGGTCGTGGTCGGTGTCGCCGACGAACACCACCTCGCCCGGCACCGGGGCGCCGAGGCGCGCCAACAGCGGGGCCAGCTGCTTCGGTCCGGCGAAGTCGTCGGCGAACATCGCCACCTCGGGCCGCCACCCGAGGCGACGCAGCTCGGCCGTGCCGGCAGCCCGCACCTTGTTGGATGCCACGGCCCAGCGCCGGAGGCGGCCCAGCATCTCCTCGACCCCGGGATATGGCTGCGCCCGGCCGACGTCGTAGTTCGCGAGGTAGGCGTCGAGCGGGATCCCGAGGCGCGCGCACTCCTCGGCGGCGAGTGGCCCGAAGCGAACCTCGTCGCGGGGGACGCCGAGTGCGAGGAACGGCGCGACGAGCGCCTCGTCGGAGTCGAGGAGCGTTCCGTCGAAGTCGAAGACGGCGAGTGAGAACCTCAACGAGCGCGCCGGGGCAGCATCACCGACGACGGGTTGCCGCGGCCGCGGTACTCACCGCTTCGGACGTCCTCGTCCCAGCGAGCGCCGCAGGAGAGGCACTCGCAGCTGTCGAGGCGGAGCGAGGCCATGAACATCCTCGCGACGTCGTAGGAGTTGCAGAACGGGCATTGGAGGTGTCCGGACCTCTCGCTCACCGCCGGTCACCGTACCCTCGCGCTCCCCACCCACTCGGGGATGGCGGACTAACGCCCGTCGGTGCCGGGTCGATAACGTCGCCGCCATGGTCGAGTACGAAGTCCGAGGGCACGTCGCGGTCCTCACCATCAACCGTCCGGAAGCTCGCAACGCCGTCAACGGCGACGTCGCGTCGGGGATGGAGGCGGCGATCGACCGCCTCGAGGCCGACGACGACGTGTGGGTCGGTGTCGTCACCGGCGCCGGTCCGGTGTTCTCCGCAGGCGCCGACCTGAAGGCGATCGCGACCGGGCAGGCCGCGGCGCTGAACACCCAGAAGGGCGGCTTCGCGGGCATCGCTCGCCGCGAGCGCACCAAGCCCCTGATCGCGGCGGTCGACGGCGCCGCCCTCGCCGGCGGTTGCGAGATCGCCCTCGCCTGCGACCTCATCGTGGCGTCGGGCAACGCCCGGTTCGGCCTGCCCGAGGTGAAGCGGTCGCTCGTCGCGGCGGCCGGCGGCCTCTTCCGGCTCCCTCGCGCACTCCCCTCCCGGATCGCGATGGAGCTCGCTCTCACCGGCGATCCCATCGACGCCGAGCGGGCGTACGCGCTCGGACTCGTGAACCGCCTCGTCGAGCCCGGCCAGGCGGTCGACGAAGCTGTCGCCCTGGCCGAGGCGATCTGCGTGAACGCCCCGCTCGCGGTCCGCGAGAGCCGCAAGATCGTGCTCGCCGCCACCGGCGGCGACCGGGAGGACGACCTGTGGCGCGTCACCAACGAGGCCTTCGCCAAGGTGGCGAGCAGCGAGGACTTCACCGAGGGGCCCAAGGCGTTCATCGAGAAGCGCGCGCCGCAGTGGAAGGGTCGCTGACCGGGTCAGCCGGACGCGAGTGACTCGCCCCACCGGTCGCGGAACGCGACTTCCGCGACCGGGCGGCGGCGAACCGGCCCGTGCGATCCCTGCGGATACCCGACGGGCACCAGCGCGGCCAGGAGGAAGTCGTCGGGGATGCCGATGAGCTCGCGAAGCTCCTTCTCGCAGTACGTGAACCACATGGTGACGACGGCGCCCAGGCCGGCGGCGCGGGCGGCGAGCAGGAAGTTCTGCATCGCCGGGTAGATCGAGCCACCATCCGTGACGTGGGGCCTGCGACCCTTGTCGTGGACGCAGAAGAGCACGTAGGCGGGGATCTCCTCGAAGTGCTCGACGAAGTGCTGCATGGCTCGTGTCGCCTTTGCCCGAGGCGAGGTGTCGTCGGGCGCGGGCGGTGGCATCCCGGCGGGGCCCGCCTTGTCGGTCCACCCCCGGCGGTAGGCGCGGCCGAGAAGGGCGCGGGCTTCGGGAGAGCGCAGCACCACGAACCGCCAGCCCTGACGGTTGGAGCCCGACGGCGCCCACGTGGCCGCCTCGAGGCACTCGAGGAGCACCTCGTCGGGCACGGGGTCGGGCCGGAAGCGGCGGATGGCTCGGGCCGTGCGCATCGTGTCGAACAGGTCGGCCGTGGGCGCCGGCCGATCCTCGCTCGTCACGCGATGACCTCGAGGATGCCGTTCTCGTGGAGGAACTCGGCGAGGCCCTCGACCAGGTGGAGCTCGGCCACGTCGAGGAGGGGCACCCAGGCGGCCTCCGCCGCGTCGTCTCCCGCCACGGGCGGGCGGCGCTCGAGCACGGTCACGCGGAAGTCGAGGATGACGAAGTGGTGCTCGTCGTCGATGCGCTCGACCCAGCCGACGAGGTCGTCGCACACGCCCTCGAGGCCCGTCTCCTCCGCCAGCTCGCGCACGACGGCCTCGGCCAGCGTCTCCCCCGGCTCGACGCGCCCGCCCGGCACCGACCACTCCCCGGCAGCCGGCCCCCTCCCCCGCCGCACCACGAGGAGGTCGCCGGCGTCGACGACGATGGCCCCGACGCACACCTCGGGGCCGGTCACGTGTCGGCGTCTCCGAGGCGATGGTGCATGACCAGGAGCCGGGCGGTGAAGCCGGCGCCTTCGAAGAAGTTCTTCGTGATGCGGTGACCGGGCAAGGCGAGGGCATCGACACCCGCACATCCGGACCCGCGGAACCAGTCGAGCACGCTCGCCATCATGGCCTCACCGACACCGACCTCGCGTGCGCCCGGCTCCACGAACAGCTCGGAGAGCACACCGAGGCGCGTCCCGTCGCGGAGCGACTCGATCCGGCCGGCGGCGTACCCGACGACGACGCCGTCGATGGTGCCCACGTGCACGACGGCGCTCGGGTCGTCGAGGTCGGCGGCGAACGACTCCTCGAGCGGCTCCGGCCTGGCCTCGCGGGCGACGTAGACCGCGCCGCCCCGCATCGGCGCCAGCTCGGCCTGCGCGGTGCGGGCCAGCTCCGTGAGTTGCGCGACGTCGTCCGGCCGCGCCGGCCGGGCGCCTTCCACCTATGACGCCGACTGGAGCTGCGCGACCTTCGTCAGGATGGTGCGACGCCCACGGGTCGCCGCCTCGTACTCGCGCACCGCCTCGAGCTCGGTACTTGAGAGTCCGGCCAGGCGTTGCACGACCTGCGAGGCCGACAGGGTGTCGTAGCCGGGGATGGCGAGGTGGTCGCTCGACGGTACGGCGGCGCGCGGCTCGTCCCGGCTCACCTTTCCGTTGCCGGAGGCGGCGTTGGGCGCCGGCGCGTTCTCGACCGGGGCCGCCGGGGTCGGGGCCGGCTCCGAGGCGGCCGCCGGTGGCGCCGTCGGTTCGGCCGGAGCGGGAGCCGGCGGCGCCGAGTAGCGCGCCGCCAGGTTCTCGGCGACCGCGTCGACGCGCTTGCGCGCCTGGCGCTCGGCCTCGCCGACCGCGAACTGGCCGACCATCTTGGCCATCATCACCTGCGAGCTGACCTGCTGGCGACCCTTCTCGACGAGGGCGGGAAGGTTGTCGCGGGCAGTCAGCGCGAGTCCGAGCGGCGCGTACACGAGCAGCTCGAGCGCCTGCTCGATCGGGGTCTTGCTGTCGTCGGCCATCAGGTCCTCCAGCCGCGCACTACGGCGCCGTATGAACGATCATCACATCGCACGGGGCGTGGTGCGAAATCTTGTTCGGCACACTTCCCAAGAGGAAGCGCTTGGCCGATGTCATGCCCTTCGAGCCCACGACGATGAGGTCGCCGCCGCGCGCTTCCGCGGCCGAGATCACCACCGACGCCGGGTCTCCGGGCTCGACGAACACGTCGACGTCCCTGACCCCGGCCTCGACCGCGAGGCGCCGGGCCGCGTTGGCGCGCTCGGAGGCGCCCGTCGCATCGCTGATCGCCCAGCGCACCTCGTCGGGTGCCTCGGCGCGGGCCGTGGCGTTGGCGCGCTCGTGCTCCTCGTAGGCGGTGACGACCGTGACGGCCGCGCCGACCGCAGCCGCGAGCTGGGCCGCCGAGCGCACTGCCCCGGCCGCCGTCTCGGAGCCGTCGGTGCCGACGATCACGCGCCGATATGCCATCAGACGCAGTCCCGGCAGTACATCCGCTTGGCATCGGCGAGCTGGCTCGGGTGCTTCACGAGGAAGCACGACTGGCACACGAACTCGTCGGGCTGCTTCGGGAGCACCTTCCCGCCGGCCTCGCCGCGCTCGTCCGGCTCGGGCGTCTCGTCCTCTTCGTCCTCGTCTTCCTCGTCGACGACGACGAGTCGTTCCTTCAGGATCTCGTCGAGGGACGCTTCGACCTCGTCGGAGTCTTCCTCGTCGTCTTCGTCCTCGTCTTCCTCCTCGGCCCCGCGACGTGCGGTGCGCGCCGCCGCGCCCTCCTCCTCTTCCTCGTCGTCGGTGTCGGCATCGTCGTCGATGGCGTCGTCGTCGATGACGTCGGCGTCCTCGTCGAGGAGCTCCTCCTCGTCGAGGTCCTCGAGGTCCTCCTCGTCGAGCTCCTCGGGCTCTTCCACTTCGTCGTCCTCGAGAAGCTCGTCGTCGTCTGCCATGTGGTTCCTTCAGGTTCGGGGTGGCGCGGCCCGGCACGATACACCGGGGCCGTCGCTAGTTCGACGGCGGCTCGAGAGGTGTGACGGACGCCTCGGGCGCTACTTCGACGGCTTGGCGGTGGTGGTGGGCGCCGCAGGCGGAGCCGCGCCCGCGCCACCGGCTGCACCGGCGTTCGCGGTCTGCCCGAAGTTGAGGTTGGTGACGCCGTCGACGCGCCACTTGCCTCCGACCTTCACGAGGTCGAGCTGGATGTAGGAGTCGACCGACGCCCGCCGGCCGGCGGTGCCGTCGGCGACCGCATTGGCCACGACGATCGCCGAGGCCGCGTTGTCGGCGATGTCGGATACGAAGACATCACGGACCGTGCCCTGCGACGTCGCCTTCGTCGAGTTGAGGAGCTCGCCGAGACCCGACGCGAAGGCGCTCTCGTACTCCTTGCGGAACTTCCCCGTGGCGTTGGACTCGACCCGCTTCTTCGAGGTGTCGAGGTTGCGGTAGTCGTAGGTGAGAAGGCCGGTCGCGACGTCCGACGACACGCGTTGGATCTCCTTGCGCTCGCGCGTCTGGTCGGCCGCGCTCGTGCGCGCCTGCACGGCGAGGCCGGCGAGCGCGAGGCAGAGGAGGCCGAGCACCGCGATGGTGATCAGCACCCAGCGCTGCGGGCGGGCGGGGTGCGCGGGTCGCGCCTCCGGCGGCCCGGCCGTGTCGTCGGGGGGATCGGAGACGGTGGAGTCGGAGGCGGCGGTGTCGGTCATACCTTCGGCGGGGTCTGGCGGCCGCCTCGGCGGACGCGGCGGATCAGTGCAGGACCGCCGAGCAGCAAGAGCGCGGCGAGCGCGGCGCCGGCACCGGTCGCGCCGAGGATGGCCCCGAGCGACGGCGTCTTGCTCCGATGCCGGCCGGCCACGCCGTCGGGTCCGGGCCCGGCTGGTGGTGCGGCGCGCCCGCTGCCGGCGCCGACCGCGGACGAGCCTCCCGCCGATGCCGCACCACCCGTGCCGCCGACGCCCCCGCCGGGGCCGGGCCGCAGCGCGACGGGACGCAACGGCGAGTCGCACGCGGGAACGGCGTTCACGGCTGGGAGCTTCTTCGGTGGCACGTACTGCGCCGGCGGGTTCTCGGTGTTGGCGATGTTGCCGACACGCAGCCACGGGCCGTCGGCTTCGTGGTCGACGGAGTCCCAGAGTCCGGCGTAGGCCGGCGGCCCGTACGTGAGCAGCGCGCTGAGGCCTTGGAGCCGGTGAGGCGTGGACGTCTCGTCGATCACCACGGTGAGGTCCTTCAACGAGCAGTCGAGGTTCCCCTTCTCGGCCGCCACGAGATCTCCGGTCTGGGTGAGCAGCGTCGCTCCCCTCTCGAGCAACACGCTGGTGTTCCCCTTCGACTTGTCGAGCGTCTGGGCCAGCAGGTTGAGGTCGGAGATCGAGGAGCCGAGCGCCTCGCGGTGTTCCGTGACGACATGGGTCAACTTGGTGTTGTTGGCCGCGAGCCGGTCGAGGGTGTCGGTGCGCGACGCGAAGGTCGCGGCGAGCTTGTCGGTGGCGTCGGCCATGGTCCGGAGGTCGCCGCTGCGTCCGTTGAGCCCCACGGACAGCTCGTGCACCAGGCTGCCGACGTCGTCGGGTGGCACGGACGCGACGAGGGCGCTCGCGCTGCGGAGGAGCTCGGAGAACTCGAGCGGCACCGCTGTCCGGCTCCGGGGCACGAGGTCGCCGTCACGAAGGAAGGGCCCGCGCCCGGTGTCGGTCTGGGTCGGTTCGAAGTCGATGTAGGGCTCGCCGATGGCGGACTTCCGCGTGATCATGGCGGTGGCGTCGGCGGGGATCCTCTTGCCGCGCTCGATGTCCATGTCGACGCGAACACCGTCGTGCTCGAGGTGCACCGAGGTGACGCCGCCGTAGGTGACGCCGAGGTAGGTGACCTCGGCGTTCTTCACGATGCCGAAGGCGTTGGCGAACTGGGCGGAGACCCGGTACGGGCGGGCGATCTGGTCGACGCTCACGACCTGGTTGACGGCCCAGGCGACCATCACGACGAACGCGATCGCGAACAACGTCACGTTCAGCAGAATGCGCCGATTCAACCTCATGCGAATCGCCTGGTTCTCGTCGTCGGGCGGCGTTGGGAGCGCCAGCGAGCAGCCGCAACAGTCGAGCGGAGCTTGCGGAGCGAGAC
>DATAKR010000198.1:0-24607 GCA_036261495.1 Acidimicrobiales bacterium
GTCGTGGCCGGCCGGGCGGCGGCCGTGCTGTGGCGCCTGCCCGAGTACCGCCTGCACCGCGTCGAGCTCGCGGTCCCCCGGTCGTCGCCGGCCCGAACCTGCGACCGCTACGACGTGTCGCGCCTGGCGCACCTCACGCCCGACCTCGTCACGTCGGTCGCCGGCATCCCGGTGCTGCGCCTCGCGCCGGTGCTGTTCCAGCTCGCGGCGTTCGAGCATCCCGACAAGATGGTGCGGCTGCTGTCGAACGTCGGCCGGCGCAGCCCGGGCACGATCCACGAGTGCCACCGCCTGCTGCCGCTGCTCGCAAGAAGTGGCAGGACCGGTGTCACCACCATGCGGACGGTGCTCGCGAAGTGCCGGCCCAACACCAGGTGGTTGGCGTCGAACCTCGAGAGCCGGTTCGAGCGCATCCTCGGGTGGTTCCGGGAGCCCCCGCTCACCAGACAGGTCGACGTCGGCGGGCACGACTGGTTGGGTCGTGTCGACTACGCCGACCTCGAGGTCAAGGCGCTGTTCGAGGTGCAGTCCGACGAGTACCACTCGAGCCCGGCCGATGTGATCGCCGACGAGCGCCGGCGGGAGGCGCTGCTCGCCGCCGGCTGGCGCGCCGTCGAGTTCATCGAGGAGGACTGGATCTGGCACGACCCCCGGCGGGCGTGGCGGGTGGTGCACGAGACGCGCCGGCGTCTCCGGGAGGGGCGGTGACCCCCGCGATTCTCGGGTGGAGATCCCGCGCTCCCATGCCGGATCTTCACCCGAGAATTCGGGGCGCCGGTCGGGGCGCCGGTCGGGCGCCGGTCGGGCGCCGGTCGGGGCGCCGGGCGGGCGGTCGGGTGTCAGGAGGGGCAGGCGGTGCCGAGCAGCGGACGGATCGCAACCGGGCGGGCCTTGCCGTCGGGGTCGAAGCGGTAGCCGACGCCGGCCACCGTGTGGAGCCAGCGCGGCGCGTTCGGATCCTCCTCGATGGCCCGCCGGAGACGGACGATCTGGCTGGTCACGATCTCCTCGTGCTCGCGCCGGCCGGCGTCGCCCCACACGTCCCGGAGCAGCTCCGCCCGGGTGAAGGCGTGGTTGGGGTGCGACGCCAGCAGCGTGAGCAGGTCGAAGTCGCGCTGCACCAGCCGGATCGGTTCGCCCCGGACCCACACCTCGCGCGCGACGAGGTCGATCCGGATCCCCTCGTAGGCGATCACGGTCACCTCCGGCGGTGCCACGTCCCGACGATCGGTTGAACGGCGTTCGGGGCTTTAGCGCCGGCGGGCGAGATGTCCGGATCGCCACCGTTCGCGCCGGGTCGGCGGGCCAATGCGCACCACTTGGGCGTCATGGCCCGATGATCCCCGTCAAGGACTACCGCGGCCCTACCGAGGAACCATTGACAGAGGTAGCAGTCGCGAACGGGCAAACCCGCCGGGAGGCGGGGACGCAAAGCCACGGGCCCAGGACGGGTAGCCGGGTTGCCGAACGACGAGCGACAGGGGCTGCGGGGCCCGGCCGCTCCTCCCGCCAGCGCTGCACCAGGAGAGCTGGAGGAAGGAGTGGCAATGCGAGCTCGCAGACTGCTCACCGCTGGCGGCGTCGGCGCGGCGGTGATCTCGATCGTCGCAGGGAATCCCGCGTGGGCCGCCAAACCCCCGTCGAACAGCGGATCGTGCCGCAAGTGCGCCACGACCGACACCACACCGCCCGCCGTCGCCATCACGTCGCCGGGCGCCGGCACGACCGTATCGGGGTCGGTCGCGATCGCCGGGACGGCATCCGACAACATCTCGGTTGCGTACGTCGACGTCGCCATCGACGGTGGTTCGTGGCAGCGCGCCGCGGGCACGAGCTCGTGGGGCGTGAACGTCGACACGTCAGCCATGTCGAACGGATCTCACACGGCCGTGGCGCGGGCGACGGATGCGGCGGGCAATGCGTCGTCCACGTCCGAGACGGTGTCGGTCTCCAATCCGGCGACGGACACCACCGCGCCGACGGTGTCGATCGCGTCGCCGGCTCCTGCGACGACGGTTGCCGGGACCATCACGGTGGCCGGCTCCGCCGGCGACAACGTCGGCGTCGCTTCGGTGCTCGTCTCGGTCGATGGCGGTAGCGCCATCGACGCCTCCGGCACGACGTCGTGGTCGGTTGCGCTCGACACATCGACCTACCCGAGCGGCTCGCACACGATCGTGGCCATCGCGAAGGATGCCGCCGGCAACGCCGGATCGGCGTCGGTGGGGGTGACGTTCTCGAACCCGACACCATCGGCGACCGGTGGGTCGGACGTCGTGCTCTCCGACCCGAACGCCACGAACAGCCTCCAGCTGCTCGGGCGTGGCCGAGCCGCGGAGTGGGGTTCGGTGTCCGCGACCCTCTACTGGGAGGAGTACACGACGCGTCGCGCCGTGTTCTTCCGAGATGCCTCGAGCGGCACGTCCACGTACGTCTCCCTCCCCGTCGACAACAACAACGGGTGGTCGACCGCGGCGTACACCATGACAAGCGCTTCTGACCTTTGGATCTTCGGCGGTGGCGGTCCCGTCAACGTGCGGCACTACACGCTCGCCGGCGGCCCGGTGCCGACGTCGGCGACCCTCGTCTCCGATGACATCTTCGGGGACACCGACACCCGCATGGGCGACCTCGTCAAGCTCGCGAGCGGCGGCCTCATCGCGGTGTGGCACCAGCAGGGCGCGAGCGGCCCGCAGGGCATGTGGGTCGGCTATCGCGCCCCGGCCGCGACGGGCTGGCAGGTGACGGGGCCGCTGCAGTTCATGCCGACCAAGGCGAGCAAGCAGACCGTCGTCCAGCACCCGGTCGACGGCAGCGTATGGGTGTTCTCCGATCCCGACGCCTGGGGTGCCATCGGCGCAATCCACCTGACGGAGGTCGGCTCGGGCGTCACCATCGACTGGACGGACGCGAACTACATCAACGTGACGAAGTACGCGGACGAGGGCCCCGACCCCGAGAACCCCGATCTCGAGTCGGCACCCGATCCGTCCACCGGCACCATCGCGCTCGCCTATCAGAGCGCCCATCGCCAGATGTTCCAGACGAGCCCGACGGTCGTCACCGGAAGCTGGCCCGTGGTGGCTCGCATCGACACGGCGGGTGTGCCGAGCTTCCTGCAGCTCCCGTCCTACGTCGAGCGCATCTCCAGCCTCGGGCTCGTGGTGCGACCCGGCGAGACGTGGCTGGCCTACCGGCCGATCGACACGGCGACGATGACGTTCGACCAGCTCTACACGAGTGTCTACCGAAACGGGTCGTGGCAGGCGGCAAGCCACCTCGGCCAGCTCTACACCAGCTACGAACGGGTGGACTCGGGCATGAGCAGGCCGGAGTTCCTGACCCGCCTCGCCGACGACCGGGTGCACCTCTTCCTGCCGTCCTGACCGCGATCGCGACGATGGGGGCCGGCGCGGCCGGCCCCCGTCGTCGTGGTGCGTCCCGCCCGCGCTAGCTGCTGAACGCGTTCGGCGCGTTGTTGGTCAGCGTGACCGTCGACGAATCGGTCTCACCGTTGCTCGGGACCGCACTGCCGGCGGCATCGGTGCCATGCCCGGTTCCTGTGTCGGTGTAACTGTCACTCGCCGTACCGATCGCGGCGGTGCCATTCACCGTCTTCGTGCAGGTGAACTGCCACGTCTCACCCGGGTTGAAGTTGCCGATGTCGGCGGTGTCGCCGATGTTGTGGGTCGTCCCTGTCGCGAGCACCGGGGTCGCGCCGGTCGGGCCCGGGCACGCCGTCGAGGTGACCGACGGGCCCGAGATGACCGAGTCGCCCGTGTTCTTCTCGTAGTAGGTGAACGTCACCACGGCCGAGACGCCTTCGCGGAGCTCCGTCGACGGGTTGATGATCGTCACGCTCGCCGTGGCTCTCTCCTGGAGATCACACAGGCGCGGCGGGGTCGACGCATCGATGGCACCCGCGCTGCACGCCGTCGCTCCGACCGCGGTCGGGTAGAAGGTCACGTCGGCTCCGAGAGGGTCGGTCCCGTGGCCGAACACCGTCACGGTCTTCGAACCGGCGGCCGAGAAGCTCGTCGTGCATTGGAAGGTCCACTCCTCGCCCGCTCCGGCGGCTCCGGCGCTGAGAGTGTTGTCGCGGGGCGTGGCGTCGCCACTCACGTACGCCAGCGTGCTGTTGCAGCCGGCGTCATCGCTGGCGAGGTAGACGTTGGTGAGGTCGACGTCGCCGTCGTTCTTCTCCTTGAAGGTGAAGGTGATCGTGTCGCCCGCGTGAGCGGTCGCCGGCGAGCCCGCGGTGGACGAGTTGGCCATCGTTGTCGACGGATTGATCACCACGACCTTCGCCGACGCCTGTTCGGATGCCATGCAGATGTGCGTGTCGTCGCTCGTGGTGCACGCGGTGACGTCCTTGGTGTGGACGCCGTCGCTGAAATACCCGTGCCCGGTGCCGACGACCGTGAGCGTCGACGTGATGTTGGTGACGGTGCACGTGAACACCCAGGTCTCGCCCGGATCCAGGCTGCCAGCGGTCGCGCCGGTGTCACCGGAGACGTAGGCGGGCGAGCAGCCCGAAGTGTCCGTCGTCACCGACGGGTCCGTCAACGTGACATCGCCGGTGTTCGTCTCGCTGAACGTGAACGTCTGCGAACCGCCGGAGTGGATCGTCCCCGGGCTCGCGACGGTTGGGCTGGCCGCCAGGCTCGTCTTCGGGCTGCACACCGGGAAACCGCCGATTGCGTAGTCGAACAAGGTGGCGGTCGGCGACTGCGACGACCGCGTGTCGGCGACGAACTTGGTGATGCAGGGCTCGACCGGGGTCGTACCCGCGGCCGTCGCCGCGTCGATCGCCAGCTGCGTCACGTCCACGCCGCCCTCATAGAACTCTTGAGGAGCGAGCGACACGCCATCCGCGCCCGGGGTCTTGACCGGATGGTTCCACGGCGGGTTGATGTCGGCGGTGTTCGTGATCGCGCAGGCATGATCGATCGTGGCCCCACCGCCGGTGCAGAAGAACCCACCATCGGCGGGGCCGAGCGATCCCTCGCCGCCGTTCGCCGTGCCGGCCATCCACAGGTGCGACTCCACGGTCGCCTGCGTGCCGCCGTTCGTGAACGCGGCCGTCAGGAGCACGTCACCGGGCAAGTGGTGGCCTTGGAAGTCGGTGTTGCGGCCGTTCGACGACAGGGTGCAGCCGACGCCCGGGTCCTGGAGGAACCAGATGCCGATGTTGTTGTCACCGAGGTTCGAGGACTTCTCCGCGCCGAAGTAGAGGAACAGGTGATGGGTCGTCGGGTCGCGGTACGCGACCGTGTAGACGTTCACCAGATCATCCTTGGCGCCGAGGTTGTTCGAGTTGCCGCACTGCCATCCCGCCGCCGTCTTCTTTGGCGTCGGGATCGAGCCGATGTTGAGCGTGTCCTTGCTGCCCGTGGCGAACGTGCTGACGTCAGGAAGCGCGTAATCGGCAGTCTCTCCTCGCGCGATGAATCCGGTCGGGAGAGCGCCCGACGTCTCGTTGATGTCCGTACCAGCCGGTCCCTGGAAGAACGACTCCCAGTCGTACGTCGACGCAGATGGCGCCGCGGTGTTGCCATCCATCTCCATCTTCAGGTTGTTGACCGGGTCCGCGGACGAGGCAACGACCCACGCCGCGAGCATGCCGCCGATCAAGCCCCCTGCCGCCAGCATTGCGAGAATCCGATGTCGCCCACGAGCCGTAGGTCCAGTGACTGGCATTCCGAGTTCCCTCCCCGCCCCGCGCCCGATGGCGCGACCGTTCCGACCGCCACTATCGGCGGTCGGTGCGTTGACTGGGCATGGCCGTTCCTCGTCATTCGCGTGATGCCGGGATCAACGACCCGTTGGGCGGCCCAACGCTCAGCGACTGAGGAATTCCAAGACAGGGCGCCCCGGGATCACTGGCCCGGACCGACCATTCGCGCCGTTTCGCCCAACCGCCGGCCGACCACGCTCAGCGCGAATCGGGTCGCCCCAAGCGCCGGCCGGCGCCCCCGCCGGCGCCCGCCCTACGACCGCGACTGGTCGAGCAGCTTGAAGGCGGCCCGCCGGTCGGGCACCTGCAGCTTCTTGAGGATCGCCGCCACGTGGGTGCGCACGGTCACCGGGGTGACGCGGAGGCGGGCGGCGACCTCGTTGGTGGTGAGGCCGTCGCGGAGCATCTCGAGGACGTCCCACTCGCGGGGCGTGAGCGAGGCGCCGGCGGGGCGCTGCAGCAGCGGGATCCGCCGGCGGGTGCGGTCCTGGAACTCGCCGACGAGCTTGGCGACGAGCGTGCGGGGCAGCGCGGCCTCGCCGTCGAGCACGCCGCGGAGCGCGAGCGGGAGACGGTCGGGGTCGGTGTCCTTCAGCAGGTAGCCGGAGGCGCCGGCGCGGAGGGCGTCGAACAGGTCGTCGTCGTCGCGGGAGACGGTCAGCATCACGATCGCGGTGTCGGGCAGCTCGGCCGAGATCTGGGCGGCGGCGGAGATGCCGTTGCCGGGCATGTTGATGTCGAGGAGGCACGCGTCCGGCTTCGCCTCGCGGGCGGCGGCCACCGCGTCGACGGCCGACCCGACCTCGGCGACCACCTCGAACCCGCCCGACGACACCAGCGCGTCGCGAACGCCGGCGCGCGTCGGCGGGTGATCGTCGGCGATCAGCACGGTGATCATGCGCTCCACGGCAGGTCGACCTCCACTTGGGTGCCCTCACCAGGATGGGAACGCACCTCGAACCGACCGCCGAGCGCCCGCGTCCGTTCCTCCATCCCCTGGAGACCGAATCGGCCGGCGCCCGGCGAAGATGAGGGGTCGAAGCCGTGGCCGTCGTCGATCACCCGCAGCCGCAGGCCGTCGGCGCCGATGGTCATCGTCACCTCGACGTTGGCGGCCTGCCCGTGCCGGGTCGCGTTGGCGACGGCTTCGCGCACGATGCGCACCAGGTTCTCGCGCACCTTGTGCGACACGTGCACGTCCTCGACCAGCGAGAAGCGCACGTGGGCGCCGGCGCGGCCGGCCACGTCCTCGGCGGTCTGGGCGATGGCCTCGTCGAGCGGCTGGTCGACGGGATGGGTGAGGGCGAGGATCGCCCGCCGCGACTCGTCGAGCGCCCGCTCGGCCGCGGCGGCGATGCGGTAGAGGGCGATGGCGTCGGGCTTCCGCCGCGACTGGGTGACGATGAACGCCAGCTCCTGGGCCATGCCGTCGTGCAGCTCGCGGGCGATGCGCCGGCGCTCGTCGAGCACGCCCACGCTGCGCCAGTAGCCGGCGATCTCCCGCGCCGCGCCGACGAGCAGCATCAGCGAGAACCCGAGTCGGAACACGTCGGCGATGTGGATGAAGCCGGGGGGGTCGTCGGGGGCGAGCACGTAGATGAAGCGGTAGGTGGCGCCGAGGGTGCACGCCGCGGCCATCCACGTCGTCAGCTGGTCGTCGACGCCGCGCGCCCGCGACTGCTCGGCTCTCAGGGTGAGCCCGAGCGCGGCCACCGCGAACAGCAGGGCGGCGACGAGCCGCAGGGCGCCGATCGACTCGTGCGTGGCACCGTCGGTGTCGACGGCGACGACGAGCACGATCGACGCGACCGGCGCGAGCACGGCGAAGCCGAGCGCCGCGACCAGCGTCGCCGCCCGCTGATCGAAGCGCCGCTCCTTCGCGATCGCGGCCAGCGCCATGCCGAGGGCGGAGACGAGGCCGGCGACGAGCCGCAGCTGGGCCACGAACTCGCCGTCGTCGGCGTTCACGAGCGACGGCAGGATCGGCGGCAAGAGCGTCGCCGCCGCCACGACGGCGAAGGCGTAGACGATGGCGAGGTCGGCGAGCTGCGACGACTGGCGGTACCGGCCGAACACCAGGAACGCGGTGAGCATCGACACCAGGGCGACGGTCGACTCGAGCACGATGCTCGGCGACGGCGCCTGCCACATCCAGCGCTGGCCGGGCGCGGCCGCGACCGCGGCCGCCGCGATCGCACCCACCGAGGCGGCGGCGAGAGTGAGCGTGCGGGGCCGCATCAGGCCATCACGCCGCGCCGGCGCGACGCGCGGCGGGGAGCGCGAGAGTTGAAGGAATGGCGCGGGTTCGCTGAAGATGGCCTGAAGATGGCCGATCTACCCCTTACGAGCGGCCCATGGTGAACGTGTCACGCATCCTGATCGTCGACGACGACCCCGGCATGAGGGAACTCCTCCGAACCGCGCTGACGCGCGACGGGTTCGCGGTCGAGGAGGCGGCGGACGCGGCCGGCGGCGAGCGCGCCGTCGAGGCCGTGCATCCCGACCTCGCCATCCTCGACATCCGCCTCGGCGCCGGCCCCGACGGGCTCACCCTGGCCCGGCGGCTGCGGGCGCGCAGCGACCTCCCGATCGTCTTCCTCACCGACGCCAACGAGGTCGAAGACCGCCTCGCCGGCTTCGAGACCGGCGCCGACGACTACATCCCCAAGCCGTTCGTGGTCGCCGAGCTGCTCGCCCGCGTCCGCGCCCTGCTCCGTCGTTCCGGCGCCTTGTCCGGCGGCACCCTCGAGGCCGGCCCGCTCCGCATCGACGAGAACGGCCGGCGGGTGTTCCTCCGCGACGACCAGGTCGACCTCACCCGCATCGAGTTCGAGCTGCTGGCGGTGCTCGCCAAGCAGACCGGCCGGGTGGTGTCGAAGAGCGAGCTGCTCAGCCGGGTGTGGGGCTTCGACGGCTACGACCAGAACCTGGTCGAGGTCCACGTCTCGAGCCTGCGCCGCAAGCTCGGCACCGGCGCCTCGCTGATCGAGACGGTCCGCGGCGTCGGCTACGTGCTGCGCGTCTGACCGAGGGCGTGGAGGATGGCGGCCTCCACCGCGGCGGCCTGCTCGGCGTCCTCGAGCTTCCGGCCCCGGGCGTCGACGACGTAGAACGCGTCGACCACCTCGTGCCCGAGCGTCGAGATCCTCGCGAAGCGCACGTCGAGCATGAGGTCGGCCAGCGCCCGGGCGATGGCGTGCAGCACCCCAACGCCGTCGGCGGCGCGCACCTCCACCACCGTCGCCCGCTCGCTCGCCTCGTTGTCGACGAGCACGCGGTCGCGAGGAGCGACGTGCTCGGCGATCCGGTAGCGCGCCTGGTAGGACCGGGCCCGTTCGGCGAGGCGGGCCTCGAGGGGTAGGCGGCCGGCGAGCACGGCGTCGAGATCGCGGGCCACGCGCGCCCAGTCGGGCTCACCCCCGAACGCGGGGTCGACGTCGAACACCTCCACCGCCTTGCCATCGGCGCGCTCGCCCGCCCACGCCGAGCGCACGTCGAGCCCGCCGAGCGCGAGCACCCCGGTGACCATGCTGAACAGACCGGGACGGTCGGCGGCGACGACCACGCACCGCCGGTCGTGGCCATGGACGCCGTCGGCGAGCGCGGCCGCCTCGTCGAGCGGGCCGGTCGCGGACGACGCCGGCGCGGCCACCACCGCCTCGCGGCGCAGCACCCGGCGGGCGCGCTCGACGAGGTCGGCGACGAGCGACGCCTTCCAGTCGCTCCACGCCGCCGGGCCGGTGGCGAGGGCGTCGGCGCGCGTGAGGGCGTGGAGGAGGTCGAGCGTGTCGACGTCGCCCACCGCCTTCGCCACCATCGCCGCGGTCGCGGGGTCGTCGAGGTCGCGCCGGGTGGCGACCTCGGCGAGGAGCAGGTGGTGGCGCACCAGCTCGCACAGCACCTCGACGTCGGCGCGCTCGAAGCCCATGCGCGTGGCGATCGCCGGGATCATCGCCACGCCGGCGTCGGTGTGATCGCCGGGCGACCCCTTCCCGATGTCGTGCAGCAGGGCGCCGACGAGGAGCAGGTCGGGGCGGGCGACCTGGCGGGTGAGGGCGCCGGCCTGGGCCGCCGCTTCGAGAAGGTGCCGGTCGACGGTGAAGCGGTGGTAGGCGTTGCGCTGAGGGCGGTGGCGCACGCCCGACCACTCGGGGATGAGGTGGACGAGGAGGTCGTGCTGGTCGAGCGCCTCGAGCACCGGGACCGCCGGCGGGCCGGCGCCGAGGAGGGCGACGAAGGCGTGGCGCGTCGCCGGCGTCCACGTGTCGCCGGCGGGGGCGGCGGGGGCGGCGTTCTCGAGCGTGGCCCGGGCGAGCGGCGCGCCGAGCGTCGCGGCCTCGGCCGCGGCCACGAGCCACCTCGCCGGATCGGTGGCGACCACCTCGCCGTCGCGGAGCACCACCCCGTCGGCGAGGGGCCGATCGCGCGACGCCCGCCGGCCCGACGGGCCCTCGAGCCAGTTGAACACCCGCCGCCAGCCGTCGTCGTGGGCGAAGGCGATGGTGCGCGCCGCCGCCGACACCTCGGCCATCAGCGCGTCGGCGTCGCGGAACCCGAGCGCGGCCGCCACCGCGTCCTGCTCCTGCAGCACCAACCGGTCCTGGGCGCGGCCGGCGCGGCGGTGGAGCGCGTCGCGCACCGCGGCCAGGCGCGCGGCCGGCTCGGCCAGCACCTCGACCCGGCCGGCAAGCACCGGCGACGCCAGCGCCGCGGCCCGCAGCCCGTGCACGTCGCGGAGGCCGCCCTTGCCCTCCTTCAGCTCCGGTTCGAGGAGGAACGCCACCTCGCCGTAGCGCTCGTGGCGCGCCACCGCGGCGTTGTGCAACGCCGGCAGCCACGTGCGGGCCCGCCGGCGCCACTGGTCGCGCACCCGGTGGAGGAGGTCGTCGGCGAGGTCGCGGTCGCCGGCGATGAAGCGCAGGTCGAGCAGCCCGAGCGCGACCTTCGGGTCGGTGCCGGCCACCGCGAGCGCCTGCTTGACGGTGCGGACGCTGTGGTCGAGCCCGAGGCCGCGGTCCCAGATCGGATACCAGAGCCGCTCGGCGACGGCGCTGATGTCGCCCCGGCCGCGGTGGAGCAGGACCAGGTCGAGGTCGCTGTGCGGCGCCCGATCGCCGCGCCCGAACGAGCCGACCGCGACGAGCGCGACGTCGCGCTCGTCGCCGACGAGGCCGGCGAGCCACCCGTCGAGGTCGACGTCCGGGGCGGGGTCAGATGGCGTCGGCGCCTCGTTCGCCGGTGCGGATGCGCACGATCTCGTCGACCGGCGTCACCCACACCTTGCCGTCGCCGATCTTGTCGGTGCGGGCCGCCGCGAGGATCGTGTCGATCACCCGCTCGACCTCGCCGTCCTCCACGATCAGCTCGATGCGCACCTTCGGCACGAAGTCGATCGTGTACTCGGCGCCCCGGTACACCTCGGTGTGGCCCCGCTGGCGGCCGAAGCCCTGGGCCTCCGACACCGTCATGCCCTGCACGCCCGAGTCCTTGAGCGCTTCCTTGACGTCGTCGAGCTTGAACGGCTTGACGATCGCGGTCACGAGCTTCATCAACCGATCCTTCCACCACCGAATGCGTACGCCGTCTCGGCGTGCTGGCTGAGGTCGAGGCCGTCGGCCTCCTGCTCGGGGGTCACCCGCAGCCCCATCGTCATGTCGATCACCTTGGCGAGCACGAACGACACGACGAGCGAGAACACGAGCGTCACCACCGTGGCCACGAGCTGGTCACCGAGGAGCCCGAGCCCGCCGCCGAGGAAGAGGCCGTCGCGGCCGGCGGCGTTGACGGCCTTGTCGGCGAACAGGCCGAGGAACAGCGACCCGAGGATGCCGCCGACGAGGTGCACGCCGATGACGTCGAGCGAGTCGTCGAACTTGAACCGGAACTTCAGGCTCACGGCGAGCATGCAGATCCCGCCGGCGAGGAAGCCGATCACGATCGGGCTCATCCCGCCGACGAACCCGGCGCACGGCGTGATGGCGACCAGGCCGGCGACGGCGCCGGAGGCCGCGCCGAGGGTGGTGGCGTGGCCGTCCTTGATCCGCTCGACCACGAGCCAGCCGAGCATGGCGGCGCTCGCGGCGAGGAACGTGTTCATGAGGGCGGTGGCCGCGACCCCGTTGGCGGCCAGGGCCGAGCCGGCGTTGAAGCCGAACCACCCGAACCAGAGGATGCCGGTGCCGAGCAGGGTGAGCGGCAGCGAGTGCGGGGGCATGGGCTCGTTGGGCCAGCCCCGCCGGCGGCCGAGCACGAGGATCACGCCGAGGGCGGCGGCGCCGGCGTTGATGTGCACGACCGCGCCGCCGGCGAAGTCGAGGGCGCCGAGGTTGGCGAGCCACCCGCCGGCGAACACCCAGTGCGCGACCGGGGCGTACACGAGCACGAGCCACAGCCCGATGAAGACGGCGTAGGCGCTGAACTTGAGCCGGTCGGCGGTGGCCCCGGTGATGAGCGCCGGCGTGATCACCGCGAACGTCATCTGGTAGGCGGCGAACAGCACGACCGGCACGGTCAGGGCGAGGGTGCCGTCGCTCAGCTTCAGGCCCTGGCCGACGCCGGAGAGCCCGAGGTGGGCGAGCGATCCGATCACGCCCTTGTTGCCGAACCCGCCGAAGGCGAGGCTGAAGCCGAGGACCGCCCACAGGACGGCGATGAGTCCCATGGCGAAGAAGTTCTGCATGAGCATCCCGAGCACGTTCTTCGAGCGGACCATGCCGCCGTAGAAGAACGCGAGCCCGGGTGTCATGAACAGCACGAGGGCCGTGGAGACGAGCATCCACGCGGTGTCGCCGGTGTCCATGGGGCGAAAGCCTGCCGACAGGTTGTTTCGTCGGGGTTCCCCGTATGTTTCGGAAAGATTAAGCCTGCCCGGCGTCGGCGAGGGCCTCGGCCGCCTTGCGGGCGGCGATCAGCACCGGGTCCCACACCGGCGCGAAGGGCGGCGCGTACGACAGGTCGAGCGCGGTCATCTCGTCGGCCGTCATCCCCGCGGTGATGGCGGTGGCGATCACGTCGATGCGCTTGGCCGCGCCCTCCTGGCCGATGATCTGGGCGCCGATGACGTGGCCGCTCTTCTTCTCGGCGAGCATCTTCACCCGGATGGGCTGCGTCCCGGGGAAGTAGCCGGCGCGGGTGGTCGAGTCGATCGTCACGGCGACGTACTCGAAGCCGGCTTCCACCGCCTCGCGCTCGCTCACGCCGGTGCGGGCCACCTCCAGCGCGCACAGCTTGGTGACGGCGGTGCCGATCACGCCGGGGAACGTGGCGTAGCCGCCGCCGATGTTGATGCCCGCCACCCGGCCCTGCTTGTTGGCGACGGTGCCGAGGGCCACGTAGACCCGCCGGCCGGTCACCCGGTCGAACGACTCGCAGCAGTCGCCGGCGGCGTACACCCCCTCGGCGCTCGTGCGCTGGCGGCGGTCGGTGCTGATGGCGCCCCGGTCGCCGGTGGCGAGGCCGGCGTCGCGCGCCAGGCCGGCGTTGGGACCGACGCCCATGCCGAGCACGACGAGGTCGGCCTCGATGGGCGGATCGCCGGCGTCGGTGTGGACGAGCGTCGTCCGGCGCCCCGTCTCCTCGAACGTGGTGACCCGCTCGTTGCACCGGACGGTGATGCCGTGGGCGCGCATGGCGTCGCCGACGAGCTCGCCGATGTCGGGGTCGAAGAGGTTGAGGGGCTGGGCCGTCGACGTGACCACGGTGGTGTCGGCGCCCCGGCGCACGAACGCCTCGGCCATCTCGAGGCCGATGTAGCCGCCGCCGACGATCACCACCCGGCTCTCGCGGATGTCGACCTGCTTCGACGTGACGTGGTCGAGGAGGTGGGCGGCGTCGTCGAGCGTCTGCACCCCGTGGATGTCGGCGCCGTCGATGCCCGGCAGCGGCGGCCGCATCGGGTGGGCGCCGGTCGCGATGTGGAGGACGTCGAATCCGAGGGCGTAGGTGCGGTCGTGCTCGTGGTCGCGCACCTCCACCGTGCGCGCGTCGAGGTCGATGGCCATCGCCTCGCTGCGAAGCCGGACGTCGATGCGGAAGGCGTCGCGGAACGTCTGCGGCGAGCGGGCCACGAGATCGTCGAGCGACGCCACGTCGCCACCGACGAGGTACGGGATGCCGCACGCGCTGTAGCTCGTCCACGACCCCTTCTCGAGGGCGACGATCTCGAGGTCGTCGGGCCGCCGGCGCCGGGCCTGGCTCGCCGCCGACATGCCGGCGGCGTCACCGCCGATCACGACGAGTCGCTCGGGCATGCGACAGGTCTACCCAACACCTCGCCCCGGCGCCGGCACCCTCTGTTGTCGTCTGGCGCGCGAGTACCGCGCGCCACACGACAACGGACGGCCGCTGCCCGCCCGGCCGGCGTTCCGGCCGGCGTTGCTGTCACCCGCCCTCCGTAGCCTGCGCCGGCATGACCGCGACTGTTGACGCGGCCGTCGAGGCGCTGGGCCGCACACAAGAGGGCGCCTTCTCGATATGGCAGGCCTACAACCGAGGAGCGACGAACGGGATCATCCGAAATCGTGTGACGGCAGGACGCTGGCTCCGAGAGGACACGGGCGTGCTCCTGCTGCCGGGCTGGCCGTCGACGTTCCGCCAGAAGCTGTTCGTCGCCGTGCTCGCACCGCCGACGAGCGGCTACGTCAGCCACGAAGCCGCCGCGATGGTGCGTGGGCTCGACGCCATCCGGTCGGCGAGAGTCGAAGTGACGCTTCCGCCCTACGGCGGTCGCCGGTCAGGCCGGGGGATCGTCTACCACCGCACGACGGAGTTCGAGGACCGCGACTGGTCGATGGTCGGCGCATTGCCCGTCGCATCCGCCGCCCGCATCATCGCCGACCTCGCACCGATGCACGACGTGCTCACCCTCGAGCGGGTGTACGAGAGCGCGGCCCGCAAGGGTCTCATCGTGCCAAGCGATCTCGACGACGTCGTCGCGCGCTTCGCGACGCCGCACCGGCGCGGCGCCGACACGCTCCGGAAGCTGCAGGCGACGATCGTCCGCGACGGCATGACCAACGACAGCGACTTTGAGACGCTGTTCTTCCAGCTGCTGCGAGCCGCCGGCATACGCCTCCCGGTCCGCCAGCGGCGGGTGCTCCGCCCCGACGGACGCCTCGCGTACGCCGACTACGCCTGGCCCGACCTCCACATCGTGGTCGAGCTGCAGGGGTTCGAGTACCACGCGTCGAGGTACGCGCACCTCTACGACGTCGAGCGCAACAACGACCTCGTCGTCCTCGGGTGGAACATCCTCGAGTTCGCGTGGACGCACCTCAGCCGACCCGGGTACATCGTCGCCACGATCCTCGCCCTCGCACCGGAGCTCGCCGCGGCATGACCACGGGCAGTCGGGCGTCGGGCTCTCGTCCTTTGTCGTGTGGCGCGCGGTACTCGCGCGCCAGGCGACAACAGACGCCCGGCGTCGTTGCCTCAGACCAGGGCGGCGAGGTTGGCGAAGAACTTCGAGCGCGGCAGCACCTCGTCGCAGCCGGCGGCGCGGGCCCGCTCGAGCAGCGCCTTGTCGACGTGGCTCCCGTAGGCGACGACGCGAGCGCCGCCGGCGACGACATCAGCGAGCGCGTCGAGCGCGCCGCGCTTGGAGAGGTCGACGAGCACGACGTCGACGGCGAGGCCGACGAGCGCCTCGGCCGACGCCACGAAGCGCACCTCGCCGCCGCTGCCGGCGAGCGCCGACGAGATCCTCGAGCGGTCCATGAGGTCGGGCGTGAACGCGGCGATGGCGCGGCCGGAGGCGGACGGGTCGGGGCGGGCGGGGTCGGTGGTCACCGGGAACCAGCATCGCCGCCGTGGCGGACCTTGTGGGCGAAGGCCTTGGCCGCGCCCCACGCGATCCCGGGTTCGACCAGCGAGTCGTCGACGTCGGCCCACGTCGCCGGCGTGAGGTCGTAGTCGTCGCCGGGGAACCGGGCCCGGGCGAAGTCGTCGCGAGCCGTCGGGGGAACGCCGGCGTTGCGGAGCACCTCGGTGGGGTACGACACCGCCATGCGCAACAGCGCGAGCGGCGTCGTCCGCTGAACGTCGATGTCGTCCATCAACAGGGCGCGGACCGCCGGCAGCACCTCGTCGCGGGCACGCTGCGCGGCGAGGGCGGCGTCACGCCCGATGGCCGAGCCGGGGCCGGCGTCGAGCCCAGCCGTGGCCGCGCGAGCCCGCACGCAACGCTCGACCCAGCCGGGCAGCGCGGCCTCGATGGCGTCGGCCAGCGCCGTGGCATGCTCGAGCACGACGTGAGGATACGAGCGCTGTCGGTCTTCGAAGGCATCGTCTACCACTGCGTCGCGCTCGACACGTCGAACCCCTGCCGGCCCACGCTCGAGGTCGACGCCCGCACCATGGAAGGCGACCTCGACGCCGGCCCGCTCCTCATCACGGTGGCCGACTGGGCGCGCATGGTCGGCGACACCGAGGTGGCCAAGGGCTGCCTGCCCGAGCTCAAGCGCCGCCGGCGGCTCGAGGAGCGCATGGGCGTGCTGCACGTCCGCTTCCCGACCTGGAGTGTGACCGAAGAGGCACTGCGCTTCATCACCGGCGAGGCGTAGCAGGGCATCCCGCACCGACGGAGCCGGGCGGTCAGCGCAGCGCCGGCGGGCGGCCTTCCCGGCGCGACGCGACGGGTGCGTCGGTCGAGGGCGGCGGCCAGTCGTACAGGGTCGCCCGGCCCCGCGCCGCGACCGTGGCGGGCACCAGCCGGCGGCCGTCGATCACCGCGTAGGCGATGAGCGCCACCAGCGCGAAGGCGGCGATCGCCTGGGCGCCGTCGCGGGTGGTCGGCACCGCGACGCTCACCGGCACGATCCCGCGCGGCGCGGCCGGCAGCGGCGCCCGGGGCGCGGCCTTCGGACGGGGCGCCGGCGCGGCCACCACCACGGCCGCGGGGGGCGCGTAGATCGTGCCGGTGTCGGTGAACGTGCTGGCGACGGTGTCGGTGAACGCGCTGGGCTCGGTGTAGGTGGTGTCGTCGGTGGCGACGGGCGCGGCCGGCGGCGGGTTGGCCACGACGGCCATCGCCGAGGTGTCGGGCGCCTCGAACGTGATGTCGAACCCGTTCACGGTCGGCGGCGCCGGCGCGGTCGGCAACGGCGACACGGCCGGGACGGGCGGCACCGGCACGGCGCTCACCGGCGCGGGGACGAGGACGACGTTGATCACGCCGTCGACGTCGAACCCGCCGAGGTCGAACGACATCGCGGTGCCGTCGGCGTTCGGGACGCCGGTCGCCGCGCCCTTGGTGCAGTCGCCGGTCGGCGCCTGCGACATCGGCCCGGCGGTCACCGGCTTCCACGCGTCCGTGGTCGGGCAGGCGACGACGGAGATGCTCTCCTTCGACGACTGGTGGACCTTGAGCGTCAGCACCGGCGCGGCGTCACCCGCATCGAGCGTGGCCCGGACGGCCGACAGCGCGGTGGTCTCGGTGCCCGCGAGCTGCACCCACAGCCCGCCGTCGGGGACGGTCGGCGGGGCGGGAACGCCGCCGGCGTCGGGCTGGCCGGTCCACCACGAGCCGGCCTCGACCTTCGAGACGGCCTGCGAGGGATGGATGCCGAGCGCGACGAGGCCGGCGACGAACCCGACCAGCAGGGCGAGGCGGACGGCGCGGCCGCGCACCGGATCAGGCCCCCCCGCCTGCCCGGCGGCCACGCCGCGCCGTCGCCTCGGAGCTGGGAGCCGCCTTCGCGGCCCCGGTCGTCTTCTTCGCCGGCGCCACCTTCTTCGCTGCGCCGTTCGTCTTCTTCGCCGGCGCCATCTTCTTCGCCGCCCCGTTCGTCTTCTTCGCCGCCCCGTTCGTCTTCCTCGCGGCGCCACGGGGCCGCGCCGCCGGCGCTTGTTGCGGATCCGCGTCGTCAGGACGACGCGAATCCTCAGAAAGCTCGGATGGGTCCGGGGGCCGCGAGTCGGATGGGTCCGGGGACCGCGAGTCGGATGGGTCCGGGGAGAGCGAGCCGGAGCGGGAGATGGCGGCCTCGTCGGTGCCGAGGTACGACGCCACCACGCGCGGATGGTTCACGACCTCCTGGGGTGAGCCGGTGGCGATGACGCCGCCGAGCTCGAGGGCGATCATCGTGTCGCTGACGCCGGTGATGAGCGGCATGTCGTGCTCGATGACGAGCATGCTGCAGCCGACCTCGGCCTGGATCCGCTTGAGCAGCGGGCCGAGCGCCTCGGTCTCGCGCTGGGCGATGCCCGAGCTGGGCTCGTCGAGCAGCAGCACCGTCGGCTTGTGGGCGATCGCCATGGCGAGGTCGACGATGCGCCGCGACCCGGTCGACAGCTCGCCGACGAACTTGTTGCGGAACGCCCCGAGGCCGAGCAGCTCGATGAGCTCGTGCACGGTCCAGGCGACCTCTTCCTCGCTCTCGTTCACCGCCGGCAGCGCCAGCGCGGCCGCGAACGGGTCGCGCACCTCGAGGTGGCGTTCGAGGCCCATGGCGATGTTCTCGGCGACGGTGAGCGACGGGAAGATGCGGGCGTCCTGGAACGACCGGCCGAGGCCGGCCATGGCGCGCCGGGCGGCCGAGTCGTTGGTGACGTCGTGGCCCTCGAACACGATGCGGCCGTCGTCGACGGGGAGGAACCCCGAGATCAGGTCGAACAGCGTGGTCTTGCCGGCGCCGTTGGGGCCGATGAGCCCGAGGATCTCGCCCTCGTGCAACGTGAGGCTCACGCCGTCGACGGCGGTGATGCCGCCGAAGCGACGCGACACGTCGTCGAGCTCGAGGCGGACCCGGGTCCCCTCGAACTGCTCGGGGCCCTTCCTGGCGGCGGTCGCCGCCGTGACCCCCGCCGCCGGCGCCCGCTTGGCCGCCGCCCCGGCACCCACGGCGGCGCCCTCGAGGAACACCGAGCGCAGGATGTCGTCGCGCTGGAGCAGGTCGGCGGTCGGGCCGGTGAAGCGGACCTCGCCCTTCTCCATGAACACGGCCCGCTGCGCCAGCGTGAGCGCCACGTTCACCGACTGCTCGACGAGGATGATCGTGGTGCCCTGGTCGTGGATGCGACGGACGATCTCGCACAGCTGGCCGACGATCGTGGGCGCGAGTCCGAGCGACAGCTCGTCGATCATCAGCAGCTTCGGCTTGGAGATGAACGCCATGCCGAGGCCGAGCATCTGCTGCTCGCCGCCGGACAGGTTGCCGGCGAGCTGGTCGCCGCGGTCGCGGAGGATCGGGAAGTAGTCGAGCACCTGCGCGGTGGCCTGCTCGACGTGGGCGCGGTCGCGCTTGTAGAGCCAGCCCGCGAGGCGGAGGCACTCGTTCACCGTCATGGTCGGGAACACGCTGCGGCCGCCGGGCATCTGCACGATGCCGAGCTGGGCCGAGCCGCGGGCGTCGAGGTGGGTGACGTCCTGGCCGTCGAAGAACACCGCACCGCCGGCCGGGTCGACGAGACCGGAGATGGCCTTGAGCAGGGTCGACTTGCCGGCGCCGTTGGTGCCGAGCAGGGCGACGATCTCGCCCTCCTTGACCTCGAAGTCGACGCCGAACAGCACCTGGACGCCGCTGTAGGCGACGTCGACACCGGCGCACTTGAGCAGCGACCGCTCGCCTGCCGCGAGGCGCTCGCGGCGCAGCTCGACCGAGGTCGTGAGCACCTTGAACGCCTTCTCGGTGTCGGCGGTCACGAAGCGACGGGCCGAGGCCAGGATCAGGCCGCCGATCACGAACCAGGGGGCGGTGGCGCCCACGCCCCACCGCACGTTGTGGTTGTCGGCCAGCCGTCCGAGCGGCGTGACGAGGAAGATGAAGGCGCCGACGAGGGAGAAGAGGGCGCCGTAGGAGAACGAGAACGAGCGCACCCGCGCCGGCGACACCAGCGCCTGCACCGTGAGGAACGGCGGCAGGTAGAAGCCGGCGGCGAAGCTGGTCGCGAAGCCGAGCACGATGGCCAGCGCGAGGAAGGGCGAGACGGCGACGAGCAGGAGGCCGGGGCCGACGAGCACGAGGGCCAGACCGGCCGGCTTCAGCGGCTCGCCGAGGCCCTTGCCGAGCCACTTCTGCGTCTTGCGGCTGGCGACGGTGATCCCGATGAACGTGGCGATGGCGTTGCCGGCGTTGATGAAGCTCCGCCGGCCAGGGCCGAGGTGGTACACCTCGTCGAGGTAGAGCGGCAGGTAGATGGCGAGCGGCACCACGCCCATGCCGAAGAAGATGTAGGAGATGTACTGCCGCTTGAGTGTCCGGACGCTCATGAGCATCCGTGACGCCTGCTTGAACGGCACCGGCGCCTCGTCCTCGAGCTCGTCGGCCGCGCGGGCGTCGTCGGTCGCGCCGCGCTTCGGGTCGGGCAGCCGCAGCGCCACGATGGCCACGATCACGACGGGGACGATCAACACCATGAAGGCGGGCCGCCACCCGAAGAGGGAGGCGATGCCGCCGGCGACGAGCGGGCCGATGATGGCGCCGATGTGCACGGCGTTGCGGTGGAACCCGAACACCCGCGGGCGGTTCTCGGGCTCGTAGACGTCGGCCAGGATCGAGCTGTGGATCGGGTCGTTGGCGAGGCGGCCGATGCCGTTGCCGATGCGCACGAGGGTGAGCACGGCGACGGTCGTGACGAGGCCGGTCGCCAGCGAGAAGGCGCCGGCGACGATGGCGCTCACGACGACGATGAGGCGCCTCGAGAACCGGTCGCCGTAGTAGCCGACCGGGATGGCCAGGAGCACGAGCACCAGGGAGTTGAGGACGACGACCGCGGTGAACCCCTGATCGGTCATGTGGAACGCCCGCTTGATCTCGGGCGCGAGGAGGGCGAAGGCCGCCGTGTCGAACTCGTCGAAGAAGAAGATCAGCGCGAGCACCGCCAGCGGGAACAGCGGGCCGTGGCCCGTCGCGGCGCGCGGGTCGATGGCCTCCCACAGCGGCACGAGCAGCTTCGGGACGAACGAGGGCGGCGCGTAGGCGGGCTTGGTGAGCGGGGCGGGCGGCGCCGCGTCGAGGCCGTGCTCGCCGGCAGCGGCCTCCTCCGAGAGCTCGTTGGTCTCGAGGATCGTCATGCGTTGACCACCTGGAAGTGCGGGTGGCTGGCCACCTCGTCGACCGGAACCGCCTGGCCGCACTCGGGGCACGCGATCGCCACCGAGGCCGCGGCGAGCGCGTCGACCGCCTCGGCCGTCTCCTCGGCGTGGAGGATGGCGGTCTCCTCCTCGGGCATCGGGGCAGTGACGCCGGCGGCGACGTCGTCCTGCTCGCGGTCGTCGGCGACGAGGCTCGGCACGCGGATGCCCCGCCGGCGGGCGATGGTCCGCAGCAGCGAGTCGCGGGTGCCGTAGAACACCTGGGCCAGGCCGCCCGGCAGGAACATGAGCAGCAGCAGCACGCCGAGGCCCGACGTGAGGAGCTGGGCGCCGGCACCGTGGAGCGGGCCGTACTTGAGGAAGCCCATCCACGCGGCCGACAGCAGGGCGCCGGGAAGCGAGGTGAGGCCGCCGATCACCACGGTGATGAGGAGGGTGAGGCTCACGTCGGGGTTGAAGGCGGCGCTGTCGATGGCCTGCTGGTGGTAGGCGAAGAGCGCGCCGGCGATGGCCGCCCAGAAGCCCGAGATGGCGAAGGCGGCCAGGCGGGCGCGGGCCACGCTGACGCCGTAGCTCGCCGCGCCCCGCTCGTTGTCGCGCGCCGCGATCATCACCCGGCCGGCCCGGCTGTTGCGCAGGCTCCGGGCCGACGCCAGGCACAGCAGGAGGAACACCAGCGTCAGCCAGTAGTAGGTCTTCGGGTCGTCGATGCTGTAGCGGCCGTAGAGCACCGGCCGGACGATCTGCTGCTTGTAGTTGGGCAGGATCGACCGGAAGTAGTTGGGCGACAGCACGTACACCTGCACCGCGATGGCGAAGGCGAGGGTGGCCACGGCGAGGTACAGGCCCTGGATGCGCAGCGCCGGCAGCCCGATCACGATGGCCGCGACCGCGCCGGCGGCGCCGGCGGCCACGAGCGTCACGAAGAAGTCGGCGTGCAGGTGGGCGGCGAGACCGCCGGCGACGAGCGCGCCGATCCCCGAGAAGCCCCACTGGCCCAGGCTGATCTGGCCGGCCCACCCGGTGAGGATCACCAGCGAGACGGCGACCATGGCGTAGATGAGCACCACCGCGCCGAGGATCTGCTGGCCGTAGGGCAGGAAGATCGGGGCGACGATGGCGATCGCCAGCACCCCGAGGCCGAGCACCGCCTTGCCCCACGCGACCTCGGGCACGTGGCGCAGCTCGGGCGGGAGCGGCCGGAACTCCGACGCCTGCTGCCAGGTCGACATGCCCGTGTCCTGGCCGCGCGACGACCGGCGGCGCTGCGAGAGCATGGCGACGAGCAGGATCGGCAGCATCACCGCGCTGGCCACCGACGGGTCGCGGCTGAAGATGTAGATCGTCTGCTCGAGGATGCCGATGCACACGCCGGCGACGAGCGCGGCGCCGAACTTCTCCATGCGCGCGAGCACCGCGACGGCGAGGGCGTACACGAGCACGGTCGGGCCGACGTCGACGCCGATCGGGATGCCGATCACCGGGATGCGCAGGAACACGCCGAGGGCCGACAGGGCCGCGGCGAGCATCCACACGATCGTGCTGACCCGCTTCACCGGGATGCCGAGCAGGTTGGCCCGGTCGGCGTTCTCGGCCGAGGCCCGCACGCCGAGACCGATGTCGGTGTAGCGGAAGAACAGCGAGAGCCCGACCACGACGAGCACGGCGGCAACGAGGATCACGAGGGCGTTGGCGTCGAAGCGAGTGCCGCCGATCACGGCGTGGAGCGAGTTGAGCGGGTTGCGCGGCGGGTTGGGGTCGATGGCCTTCTTGCTGCCCATCCAGTGCGGCAGGAAGAACTGCACGCCGGCGAACACGATGGCCACGCCGATGGTCGCGACCGACAGGATCAACCGGGGCGCCCGGTAGAAGCGGCGCACGACGGTGACCTCGACGGCGGCGCCGCACGCCACGGCCGTCACGAGGCACACGACCAGCGCGACGAGGTACGGCCAGTGGTGCAGCTTGATGAGCAGCACCGCGAACACCGCCGGCACCGCGCCGATCTCGGCCTGGGCGAAGTTGATGATGCGGTTGGCCCGGTGGACCAGGATCAGGCCGAAGGCGACGATCGCGTACAGGAGCCCGAGGAGGGCGCCGAACACGTAGATGCCCCACACCGGCTGGTTGTGGCGCAGCAGGAAGCGCAGGGCGACCACGAGGCCGGCGATGGCCACGACGCCCTGCACGACCGGGCCGATGCGCGGGTGCCGCCACACGCGGCGGGCCGCGGCAAGCGGCGGCGCGTCGAGCGGAAGGCGCTCGAGGAGCTCAGCAGGCCGCATCGGGGAACACCTTCGGGTCGCCACTGGGCCACTCGCCGAGGCCGTAGCGGTGGCCGTTGTCGACGAAGGCGTACGACCCCGGGTTGCCGTCGATCTCGGAGATCCGCGCCGGGCACCAGTAGACCTCGCGGGCGTCGTCGATCCCGGTGAAGTCGCCGGGGCTCTTGAACTTGATGCCGGGGTAGTGGGGGTCGCCCTTGGTCTCGGCCCAGCCGCCCCGCATCGGCGCGTTGAACATGCCGTCGCGGATCGTCTCGGGCGTGAGGCGCGGGCCGGCGTTCTGGACCATGTTGCCGATCAGCGAGAAGTACGCCCACGCCAGGTTCTCGGTGGTGTCGGGCGTGCCGGTGTTGCCGGCATCACGCCAGGCCTTGGTGGCGTCGCTCTGGTCGAACGCCAATGGCACCTGGAGGTGCGAGAGGCCGAAGGCGTACTTCCACACCGTGGGTTCGTAGAGCCGGCCGAGCACGTCGTAGTCGATGAGCCCGGTGCCGACCATGAGCTGCTCGGGGTGGTAGTTCTGGCTCGCCATCGTCTTGGTCATGAACACCGGCGCGATGGGGTCGCAGAAGCAGACGACGGTCGTGACCTTGTCGTTCTGCATCGACGTGACGATGGCGGTCGACTGCTGCTGGGCCTTGTTGATGTCGGACTCGTAGGGGTACCCCTTCACCCCGTCGTCCTTCGACCCGCACATCCCGCCGGAGATGGCGTCGATGAAGATGTTGGCCGACTGGGTGAACACCGGGTCGCCGTAGTTCTGCGGGTAGATGACCGCGACCTTGCGCTTGGGCGGGACGGCGCCGACCACGTCGGGGCCGGCCCACTTCACCGGCTTCCCGGCCAGCTTCTTGCAGTAGTACTCCGACAGCATCTTCATCGAGGCGGTGCCGTCCATGAAGACGTCGTATCGGAACCCTGGCGTGTCGGAGTAGTAGTTGATCGGGTACTCCGAACCGCCGATGTCGATGATCCCGCGCTTGGCCAGCTCGTTGTAGAAGGTGTCGCCCGAGCCGCCGTAGACGATGGCGGGCTTCATCTGGGCGATGATGTCGGCCTCCTGCCGGGCGCACGCCGGGTCGGGCGGTGAGAGCTGGCACTGGCCGAGGAAGAACGGGAAGCCGCAGTCGTTGCCGGCCGAGGTCGAGCCCTTGTGGCTCCCGGGCCCGTCGATCGGGACGAGCTTGCGGCCGTAGAACTCGAAGCGCTTGTTGATCTCCTTGTTGAACGCGTCCCGCGCCTTGCAGATGTCGGACTGGTTGGCGGCCAGACCCTGGGTGGCGAGGATGGCGTTGACCTGGGCGTCACCCTGCTGCTGGTACACGAGGTAGCGGACCTCGGTGCCGGTGACCCCGTCCATCGTGGCGCCGCCGTTGTCGCCGCCCTTCCACACCGGCTGGCACAGCGGCATGTAGTAGGTGGGGCCGATCTGGTGGCCGGTGGCGTCGCAGTGGCTCATGTCGGGGGGCCCGCTCGGCGCGGCGATCGGGCTGCCGGTGCGGGCCGCGCCCCCGCCGGCGCCCGTGGCCGCGACGCCGGTCGTCCCCGACGACC
>DATAKR010000199.1:0-10588 GCA_036261495.1 Acidimicrobiales bacterium
CGGCGCCCCACACGACAACAGACGGGCGTCTCAGCCCAGCAGGGCGCCGAGCACGGCGGCGTTGGCCTGGCTCTTCAGGAGGAAGACCGCCACCACCGCGATGATGGCGATCGCCACGAACCACAGGACCGACGTCTTGCCCTTCTGGTTGAAGGTGGCGTCGGCGTTCACCGGGCCGGTGCCGGGGTCGACCTGCACCGTGAACTGCCGGGGCCGCGACGTTCCGCCCGTGAACGTCTTGCGGGTGAGCACCTTCACCCGGGCCGTCTCGGTGGCGCCCGGCGCGACCTCCATCTGCTCGGGCTCGATGTCGAACACGAGCAGGTTGTCGGGGTCGAAGGCGCTGAGGTCGACCGTGACCGGCCGGTTGCCGCCGTTGGTGACCTCGACCCGGTGTGCCGCCCCCCGCTTGCCCTCCGACGTGCGCGGCACGATGCGCGCCTGCACTGCGGCGAAGCCCTCGATCTGGACGCTGCCCTCTTCGACCTGGGAGTAGTCGCGGTCCTCCTGGGCGGTCGCCCGCACGCCGTAGGTGATCGCGCCGGCGCTCACCGCCGACGACCTCGGCGGGTTGAACCGGATGCGGACGGTCTCCTCGGCCCCCGGGAAGAGCGACACGAACGGCGGGTCGCACCGCGCCCAGGCGGCGGCGTCGCCGAGCACGTTGAAGGCGAACTGATCGACGATGGTGCCGGTGTTGCGGATCTTCAGCTCGGCGATGGCTTCGCCGCCGGGCGAGGCGGACACGACGGGGGAGAGCAGCGTCAGCGCACCGGGCATGCTCGTTACGGTAGCGCCCGCTCCCCGGCGCTCCGCGCCTCTCTCCGTGGCGTCCGCGCGCGCTAGTCCTTTCCGCTGATGCGCTGGCGCATGGCGGCGAGGCGTTCGCGGAACTCGGGCAGGCCGAGCGACCACACCTGGGCCTCGAGCTCGACATCGACGGCGGTGGGATGGTCGTCGACGGTCGGCATCCTCTGCAGCGTCGCCTTCACCCGGCGGCCGAGGGCGTGGGGGACGTCGGCGGCTCGCGCCGCGAGCGCGGTGGCCTCGCCGAGCAGGGCGTCGTCGTCGATGCACCGCCACACCAGCCCGGCGGCTGCCGCGGCCTCACCGTCGAGGACCTCGCCGAACACGACCATCGCCATCGCGGTCTGCGGCCCGACGACGTTCTGGAGCATCCACGTGTGACCGCCACCAGGATGCAGACCGAGCTGCAGGAAACGAGTGTCGAAGCGCGCCCGCCGGGCGGCGAGGCGCACGTCGCAGCACAGCGCGAGGTTCATCCCGGCGCCGACGGCGGCGCCGTTGACGGCGGCGATCGTCGGCAGCGGTGACCGGCCGATGCGGAGGAACCCCTCGTAGATGGCGCGCAGCCCGCCCTCCTGGGAGTCTCCGAGGTGACCGAGGTCGGCGCCGGCGCAGAACGCCGGCGGCGCGCCGGTCACGACGACCGCGCCCACCTCCTCCCGCGCCTCGAGGTCGTCGAAGGCGGCCACGATCTCGTCGACCATCTGCAGCGTCAGCGAGTTGCGGCGGTCGGGTTGGTCGAGCGTCATGACCGCGACGCCGCGCTCGTCGACCTCCACGCGGATGGTGTCCACAGCGCTCCTCAGGGTTCCCGCACGACGGCGGGCGAATGGCGGAAGAAGTTCTCGACGTCGCGCTCGTAGGTGTAGTCGGGACGCGTGGCGCCGACCGTGCGACGCAGGCGGGTGGCCTCGGCGAAGCTCTCGACGGCACCCGCCGACGTGAACTTGTACTGGAAGCCGGCCTGCTTGAGCCGCCGGTTGTCGCCGGCCCGGCCGTAGCGCAGCAGGTCGAGGAGCTCCTCGGGCAGCTCGACGCCGACGTAGCCGAGCGGGAGCGCCGCGAGCTGCGTGAGCACGGGCGGCATCGCCGCGAGGCGCTTGCCGCACATCGACGCCACCTCGCTCCACGGGATCTTGCCGTCGCCGGCGACGTTGTAGATGCCCGGCAGGTCGTTGCGCATCACGAACTCGATCGAGCGGACGACGTCGCGCTCCTCCACGAACTGGAGCAGGGGGTCGAAACCGAACACGCACGGTGCGACCGGCAGCTGGAGCGCCTTGGTGATCGGCGTGACGATGTCGGTGCCGAGCACGTTCGCGAACCGCAGGATCGTCACCGCGACGTGGGGGTTGTCCTCGGCGAAGTCGCGGATGTAGCCCTCGACCTCGAGCAGCGAGCGCTCGACGCGCGTCTTCGGCGGCTCGGTGCGCGCCATCTCCTCGCGGAACCACGCGGGGTCGCGATGCGTGGCGCCGTAGACGAGCGTCGACGACTTCACGACGAGCGTCTGCACGGTGCTGTCGGGCGCGCCGGCGGCGGCCAGCAGGTTCATCGTGCCGATGACGTTGGTCTCGTGGAGCTCGCGGCCGCTCATGCGAGTCGAGTCGACCACGAGGAAGGTGTGCAGGATCGTGTCGATCTGGGTCGCCCGCACGATGCGGGCGAGGATGGAGTAGCTCTGGTCGGCGCGCACGTACTCCGTGCGCTCGAGGGGCACGCGTGGCTCGTCGGTGCCGAGGCCGACGATCACCTCCACGTCGGGGTCGTTCTCGAGGGCCTGGGCCACGCGCCCGCCCCAGAACGACCCGATCCCCGTGATGAGGACGCGCCGGCCCATCAGCCGAACCAGACCGAGTTGCGCCGGCGCAGCATGTCGTAGAGGTTCTCCTGGAGCGCGCCGCGCACCGCCTCCGCCTCGTCCATGATGCGGCTCTTCGAGTAGCGCTCCTGGTCGGGCGGCACGTCGAAGTGGATGGGGTCGAGGACCCGCAGGCGGAACTTCGCGGGGAAGTACATGACGCTGCCGAGCAACGGACCGAAGAGCAGGTGGTTGGCGGTCACCGGGAAGTAGGGGAGCCCCAGCAGCTTCGCGAGCTCGGGCACCTTGAACAGGATCGGCATCGACTCCTCGGCGCCGACCACCGCGATCGGCACGATCGGAACGCCCGCGCGCATCGCGATCTCGACGAACCCGCCACGCCCGAACCGTCGCAGCTTGTAGCGCTCGGTGTAGGTCTTGCCGGTGCCCTTGGTGCCCTCCGGGAACACGAGCACCAGCTGCTGCTGCTCGCGCAGCAGGCGGTAGGCGTTCTCCGGATGGGCGGCGACGCCGCCGACACGCGACCACATCGTCCCCACGACGGGAAGCGACTTGAACAGGTGCTCGGCCAGCCCGTAGATCGGCCGGCGCAGCTCGGTCTCGATGCCGTGCATGATCACGGGCGCGTCGGAGGGGATGGCGCCGGCGTGGTTGGCGACGAGCAGGGCGCCGCCGTTGGTCGGGATCTTCTCGAGCCCCTCCCACTCGGCGCGGAACCAGCTTCGGTAGATCGGGTCGTACACCCGGCGAGCGATCGCGCGCATGTGCTCGGAGCGGCCCCACTCGTCGACGTCGGACAGCCGGGGGTCGTCGAGCGGTTCGGGCTCGGGCGTCGGCCGGAGGTGCACCAGCGCCCCGGCCCGGGGGGCCTCGGTGACTCCGTTCGGGCCGGTCATGGGCTTCGATACTAGGCGGCACCCGGCTCGCGTCGACCGGCGGATGCCGCCTGTGACGGGCGTCAACCCGATCGTTAGCGAATCGAAGTACCGGTAGAGTGACGGCTGTGGCGGCGACCGCTCGACCCGACGCCAGGCAGCGAGGTCTCCGCCAGGCGGTCGCGGCGCTGCGCTATCCCGACTACGCCAAGTTCTGGACCGGCGCGCTGATCTCGAACTGCGGCACGTGGATGCAGAACATCACCGTGCCGTACGTGATCTACCTCGACAGCCACAGCGCCTGGCTCGTCGGCGTCGCCGGGTTCGCGCAGTTCATCCCCGCGATGTTCCTCGGCCCCGTCGGCGGATCGCTCGCCGACCGCTACTCGCGGAAGTCGATCCTCCTGCTCACCCAGACGCTGCTCGCGGTGCTCGCCTTCGCGCTGTGGGGCCTCTACATCGGCGGCTTCGGCACCACGCCGGTGCTCATCCTCCTCGTGTTCCTGAGCGGGGTGGTCGGCGGCATCAACGTGCCCGCCTGGCAGGCGTTCGTCACCGAGCTCGTGCCGCGCGACGCGCTCCTCAACGCCATCACGCTCAACTCGGCCCAGTTCAACGCGGCGCGCGCCGTCGGCCCGGCCATCGCCGGCGTCGTTCTCGGCCGCTTCGGTCCGTCGTGGGCCTTCCTCTTCAACGGGATCTCGTTCGTGGCCGTGCTCGTCGCCCTCGTCCTCGTGCATCCGACCGAGCGACCGGAGGAGGACCGCGGGCGGGCGCCGTTCTGGGAGAGCTTCCGCGAGAGCCTGGCGTTCACCCGCGCCAACACGGGGATGCTGCTCGCGGTGAGCCTCGTGGCCGCCACGTCGTTCCTCGGCATGCCGCTGTTCCAGCTGATGCCGGTGTTCGCTCGCGACGTGTTCCACGTCGGCGCGGGGTCGTACGGGATCATGCTGGCGGCGATGGGGGTTGGCGGTGTGTTCGGCGCGGTCGTGCTCGGGTCGCTCGGCAACATCGAGTCGCGGGGCCGCCTCGTGCGGTGGGCGCTCGTGCTCTACGCGCTGTCGCTCGCCGCCTTCGGCGCGGCCCCGTCCTACGTCGTCGGCATGGTCGTGCTGGTCGTCCTCGGCGCCGTCTATCTGATGTTGGTGGCGTCGCTCAACACGAGCGTCCAGATGCTCGTGCCCGAACGCCTCCGCGGCCGCGCCATGGCGCTCTACATCATCGCCTTCACCGGCGCCTACCCCATCGGCGCGCTCGTGCAGGGCGCGCTGGCCGATCGCATCGGCGCGGGCAGGACCGTGCTCGCCGCCGGTGCCGTGCTGACGGTGATCGCCGTCGCTGTGGGGCTGCGTCGTGGGCTGCTCGGGTCGCTCGACGACGAGGCACCGACGGCATCCGCCGAGCCGATCGCGCTGCCGGTCGCCGAGGCCGCCATCGAGCCGGCGGGGTAGCGCCGGCACCGGAACGAGTGCAGGCTGGAGGCGTGCCCGTGTCGCTCACCGGCCGACTGCTCGTCGCCTCGCCGGCGCTCGACGAGCCCACGTTCCACCGCACGGTGATCCTGATGCTCGCCCACAACGAGGAGGGCGCACTCGGCGTGGTGCTCAACCGGCCGACGCCGGCGCCGGTCGCGGAGATGCTGCCCGGATGGGAGGCGCTGGCGGCTGAGCCCCCGATGGTGTTCACCGGCGGGCCCGTCGCGCCGGCGTCGGTGATCTGTCTGGGCGAGCTGGCCGGTGGCGGCGCGGCCGCCGGCGGGCCCGGCGGGCCGGGTGCCGAGCCGCTGGTGGAGCCCGCCGTCGAGCCCGTCGTGGAGGGCCTCACCACCGTCGACCTCACCCAGCCGCCCTCGTCGGTCGTTCCGTCGGTGTCGCGTGTGCGGATCTTCGCGGGCTACTCGGGATGGGGCGCCGACCAGCTCGAGGGCGAGCTCGAGGAGGGGAGCTGGATCGTCGTCGACCGCGCCGCCGGCGACGCCATGGCGCCGGACGCCGACGCACAGTGGCGAGAGGTGCTCCGGCGCGCCGGCGGCCGCGCCGCGCTCTACGCCCGGGCGCCCGACCACCTCTGGCTCAACTGATCCCTTCGCGCGGCCCGGCTGGGGCGAGCCGCACGCGAAACTCGAACCGATGAAGCCGGTGGAGATCGTCGTCCGCAAGGCGCGCCCCGAGGAGTACGAGGCCGTCGCCGGTCTCACCGTCGCGGCGTACACGGCGCTGTCGGGCAACACCATGAGCGGTGGCTACGAGGCCGAGCTCCGCGACGTCGCCGGCCGCGCCGAAGCCGCCGTCGTCCTCGTGGCGGTGCAGGTCGACACCCTCGTCGGCGCGGTCGCCTACATCCCGGACGAGCACTCGTCGTGGGGCGAGGGGGTGCGGCCGGGTGAGGCGTCGATCCGGATGCTGGCTGTCGCGCCGGAGGCGCAAGGTCGAGGCGCCGGCGAGGCGCTGGCCCGCGCCTGCCTCGACCGCGCTCGCGCCGCCGGCAAGGCGCGGGTGGTCCTCCACTCGACACCGTGGATGACCTCGGCCCACCGCCTCTACGAGCGCCTGGGGTTCCGCCGCGCGCCGGACCGCGACTGGCTGCCCGTGCCCGACGTCCCCCTGTGGGCCTTCGAGCTCCCGCTCGAGACGTAACGTTCGCCTGCGCCCGGGTGGTGGAACCGGTCAGACACGGAGGGCTTAAACCCCTCCGCCCGAGAGGGCATGCGGGTTCGAATCCCGCCCCGGGCACAGGGAACGACCCTCACGTCTGCCGAGCGCGGAGCCAACCCCGGATGAACGGGTGCGACCGCATGGCGTGGTCTCGTGAGCGAGGCGGACGACGAGACACTGCGGACGACGACACTGCGGACGACGACACCACCGACCGGCTGACGGCGGACGACGTGGCATTCCTCAACCGGGAGACGATGCGCGACGCGGCCGCTCGGGCCCGTCTCGTGGCCGTCGTCCTGATGATCGTCGCGATGGTCGGCTTGGCTGCGTGGCTCTGGTTGACGGTGCGCGGCCAGCAGCACGCCGGCGCGACGTCGTTCGGAATCGGCGGGCCCGCCGAGGGTCAGGGCGTGGCTGCTGCCCGCCGGCTCGACGTGGCGGCGTCGACGATGGGCATGCTCGTGACGTCGAGCTTCACCTTCGGCGTGGGCGCGATGCTCTGGCTCGTGGCGAGCCACGTCACCGTCGCCTACGGCGGCACCCTGTCGGGCTTCGAGGAGGGCGACGGCGTGACGGGCGGCGTCGCCGAGGTCGCCGAGTGACGCCGATCGCAAGGCCGGGGTCCGGAGGCGCCGGCGCAACCGGTCAGGGTTCGTGTCGAGGGCGGACGAACGTCGGCTCTGCGGGCGTCGACCGCGACGGGTCGTAGCGGTAGCCGGCCACGTCGAAGCGTCGGAGCGCGCCGGCGGACCGGACGCGGTTGTGCACCATCCAGCCGGCCATCGCACCGCGAGCCCACTTGGCGTTGAACGAGATGATCTTGTAGCGGCCGTCCGGCGCCTGGTCGAGGAAGCGCGGGCTGACGAGCGTGCCGTCGAGCCGGTCGGTGTCGACCGAGCGGAAGTACTCGCCGGAGGCGAGGTTCACGACCACGGGCGGGCCCGGCGACGCCGCCAGGTCGGCGTTGAGGACGTCGGTGATCCGGGAACCCCACCACTCGTACAGCGTGTCGCCCCGCTCGGTCCGCAGCTTCGTGCCCATCTCGAGCCGGTAAGGCTGCACGAGGTCGAGCGGCCGGAGCACGCCGTAGAGGCCCGACAGGACCCGGACCGTCTTCTGTGCCTCGGCCAGGTCCCGTCCGTCCATCGACCCCCGGGCGTCCATCCCCCGGTACACGTCGCCGTCGAACGCGAACGCCGCTTGGCGGGCGTTGCGCAGCGTGAACGGCGGCGAGAAGTCGGCGTACCGCCGGGCGTTGAGGTCGGCCAGCTCCATGCTGATGCTCATCAGGTCGGCGAGCTCGTCGACCGTCTTCGTGCGCATGACGTCGATCAGTGCAGCGGCCTCGTCGAGCATCCGCGGCTCGGTGTGCTTCCTGGTCGGGACCCTCGACTCGTAGTCGAGCGACTTCGCCGGGGACAGGAGGATCAGCACGCGACCATCCTCCCAGGCGCCGCCGCCGATGGTCACCTTCGCCTTCGCGCCGACGGCCGGCGGTGCGCCCGCCTACCGTGACGGCGTGAGCGAGGCGGCGCGCGACGAGGGGCACGAGGCGGGACGACGGATGGGGGCGCCGGAGCGGAGCGGCGACGAGCTGCTCGCGCTCGCGCGCGCCGCCGGCGGACCGATCGTCGAGCCCGATCCCGGCGGCGGTGCACAGGTGACGTTCGTCTGGGACGGGGCGCCCGAGACGACTGCCGTGTCGGTGGCGACATGGATCGGTCCGAACGTGTTCGGCTCGCCGCTCGACCGCGTCGAGGGGTCGAGCGTCTGGGCCGTCACGCTCCCGGCGCGGCCGGGGCTGCGGACGGCGTATCAGTTCCTCGTCGACCACGAGGCACTGTCGCTCGACGCCGTCGCCTCGATGGCCGACGAGGAGCTGGCGGCGGCCTCTGCGGAGCGGGTCGCGCACCTCTACGCGGATCCGCTCAACCCCGCCACGTGGCGGCCGCAGTGGTGGCACCGTGACCTCGCGGCGGACCGGTTCGAATCGGTGCTCGCGCTTCCCGACGCGCCGCCGCGGCCATGGCTCGACACCATCGCCACCGGCGGCGGACGCGGAACCGTCGAGAGCCACAAGGTCGGCGACCGCGGCCGCCTCGTGTACTCCTACCTGCCGGCGGGTTATGACGAGGCGACGACGTACCCCCTCGTCGTCCTGCTCGACGGGCGGCTCTTCCGCCACGTGGCACCCGCCCCGGCCGTCTTCGACCACCTGATCGAACGGGGCGTCCTCCCGCCCGTGGTGGCGCTGCTCGTCGAGGCCTCCGCTCCCGAGCGGCGCACCGCGGAGTTCTTCGCCGACGAGGCGTTCGCCGAGGAGATCGTCGCCTCCGTGATCCCGTGGGCGGCGGCGCGCTGGTCGATCACCACCGACCCGAGCCGCACCGTCATCGGAGGCGCCAGCGCCGGCGGGTTCGCCGCGTCATTCCTCGCGTTGCGGCACCCCGAGCGCTTCGGCCGGGTGCTGTCGATGTCGGGCTCCTACTGGTGGGGCGCGGCGCTCGACGGGGAGCCCGAATGGCTCACGCGGCAGTACGCCGAGGCGCCGGCTTCGCCCGCCACCCGCTTCTACGTCGACGTCGGCTGCTACGAGACGATGCCGATCCGCGACGCGCCGGGCGTCACGATGGTGAGCGCCAACCGGCACTTCCGGACGGTGCTGCGAGCGAGGGGCTTCGACGTCGTCGACTACGTCGAGTTCGCCGGAGGCCATGAAGCGGTGGCGTGGGCCGACAGCGTGGCCCGCGCCCTGCCGCCGCTCCTCGCCTGACCGCGTCCGCTCCTCGCCGGACCCCGGCTGGCGGGGCTCAGGCCGACGCCGGCGCGTCCTCGTACTGCAGGATGCCGAGCTGCTCGAAGCGCTCCCGGACGTACGGCGTGAGGAGGCCGATCCGCTTCACGTTGGGCACCACGCGCGAGAACAGCGCGGCCCGGTACTGCTGCTGGCCCGGGTGCTCACGTGTGTACGACTCGCACTCGTCGGCGTCGAGGCCGAAGTGCTCCCAGACCTCGCGCTGCAGGAACCGGTCGCGCATCAGCTCGGCCGCCTCGCACACGAACTCCTCACGGTCGCGCCGCTCGGTCTCCGGCATGGTGTCGTACACGCCCTCGAGGGAGGCGATGCCGAACGCGACATGGCGGGCCTCGTCGCCCATCACGTGGAACGTGATGTCCTTCAGCAGCGGCTCGGCCGTCGTCTGGTAGATGAACCCGAACGTGGCGAGGGCGAGGCTCTCGACCATGATCTGCATGCCGAGGTAGGTCATGTCCCATCGGGGGTCGGCCAGCAGGTCGCGCAGGAGCGCGTCGAGGAACGGGTTGATGGGGTAGCGCCGGCCGAGCTTCTCGTCGAGGTAGCGGTTGTAGACCTCGACATGGCGGGCCTCGTCCATCACCTGCGTCGCCGCGTACATCTTGGCGTCGTAGTCGGGCACCGTGTCGACGATCTTGGCGGTCGCCAGCAGCGCCCCCTGCTCGCCGTGCAAGAACTGCGACACCGTCCACACCTGGCTCTCGTAGGCGAGCTGCGCCGTCTCCTCCCGCGTGAGCGAGGCGAACGGCGATCCCGCCGCGAGGCGCAGCGAGTCGAGGCGACCGTCCGACACCCGGAGCGGGTCGACGTCGATCGACCAGTCGATGTCGGCGGCGGCGTTCCACTGCGCCCGCTTGGCCTTGTCGTAGAGCCGGACGAGGCGGTAGTCGTCGTGCGTGTAGTCCCACGACAGAACCGCCGGGAACTCCACCTGCACGCGCTCGCACTGCTCGTCGAGAAACGCCTGGCTGGACCGCATGCCCTCCCCCTTCGCCGGTGCCGACCGCGCGGACCGTACGGACGATCGGGCCCCTCGGATAGGGACCTTGGTCCCAAGTCGGGCCGCGTGTGACGGGAGGCACAGGAGGGTGCGACGGGTGGAAGACTCCGCACCATGGCGTCGACCTCACCGACGGCGCGCGGCCGGTTCGCCGGCGGCGACCCCGCCTACCTGCGCGACGTGCAGTACCGCGATCCGTCGCGACTGACGGTGCGGGCCACGCTCCACCAGCGCTACGGGACGGCGCCGGAGCCCTGGTTCCCGTGGGTGGTTTCGCAGGTCGGCTGGCCCTCCTCGGGCGATGTGTTGGAGGTCGGGTGCGGTCCCGGATGGCTGTGGGTCGAAGCGCACGACGCCGTGCCGGCCGAGCTCCGCCTGACGCTCACCGATCTCTCCCTGGGCATGGTCACGACCGCGCGCGAGCGCGTGCTCGCCTCGTCGACGGTGCACCTCGTCGCGGCAGGGAGCGCGAACGTCCAGGCGTTGCCGTTCACGGACGCGGCGTTCGACGTCGCGATCGCCAACCACATGCTGTATCACGCCCCCGATCCCGCGGTGGCCGTCCGGGAGCTGGCACGCGTGCTGCGACCGGGCGGCGTGCTCGTCTCGGCC
>DATAKR010000203.1:0-10442 GCA_036261495.1 Acidimicrobiales bacterium
ATCGTCGACACCGGCCTCACGCTCACCTACCTGCTGAACGAGCTCCGCGCCCGCCAACCCCGATCGCTCGAGGTGTGCGCCCTCCTCGACAAGCGCGTTCGGCGCATCGTGCCGACGCCCGTGCGATTCCGCGGCATCGAGATCGGCGACGACTTCGTGCTCGGCTACGGCCTCGACTTCGGGGAGCGCTATCGCAACCTGCGGTCCATCGTGGCGGGCGACATGACGGCCCTCCGGAGCGACCCTGACGCCCACGTTCAGGACCTGTACGGGGGGTAGTCTGAGGCCATGGCCGAGATGCACCTCCACTCGATACGGGTGCAGATGCCGGACAACGTGCCGGTCGTCCTCCTCAAGGAGGTGGACGGCTCCGGGCGGACGCTCCCGATCCTCATCGGCCACGAGGAAGCCAGCGCCATCGCCCGCGCGCTGCAGGGCGTCGAACCGCCTCGCCCGCTCACCCACGACCTGATGCGCGACCTCCTGACCACCGTCGGCCTCGACGTCGATGCCGTGGTCGTCACCGAGATGGTCGATGCCATCTTCTACGCCGAGCTCCGCCTGCATCGCGGCGAGGAGCGGTACACCGTGTCGTCCCGGCCCTCCGATGCCATCGCGCTCGCCGTGCGCCTCGGCACGCCGATCTACGTCGAGGACGACCTCCTCGACAGCGAGGCCTACGTCCTCCAGGAGGACGAGGAGCAGGAAGAGGTCATCGAGCAGTTCCAGAAGTTCATCGAGGACGTCCGTCCCGAAGACTTCGCCAGCTGACCGCGCCCGGGCGTTGCGCCGGCGCGCGCACGGGGGTACCGTGCATCACACCTGCGTAGTTACGCCGCTGTCATCGCACGTCGCAGCCTGCTCGAAAGGCACTTCCCCGATGCCGCAAGCCTCTGCCCCTGTGAGTCCGGAAGACGGGTTCCGCGGCCCGCAAGTCTGCGGGATCATCGGGATCACCTACCGCCAGCTCGACTACTGGGCGCGCACCGACCTCCTGCGCCCCTCCGTCGCCGATGCGCGGGGGAGCGGCACCCAGCGCCGGTACTCCTACCAGGACCTGCTCGAGCTCAAGGTGATCAAGCAGCTGCTCGACGCCGGCATCTCGCTGCAGTCGGCCCGTCGGGCGATCAACTACCTCCGCGACAACGTGGGCGACGACCTGGCCTCCGCCGACCTCGTCCTGACCGGCGACTCGGCCGTGCTCGCCCGATCCGGCGAAGAGATCGTCGACCTGCTCCGCGGCGGGCAGGGCGTGCTCAACATCGTCCTCTCGCTCGGCGGCGTGAAGGACGAGGTCGACGCCGCCGTCACCGAGCTGCGCGAGGCACGGGCGAAGAACGAGCCCCGCCCGCGGGCGACGGGCGACGGCGCACGGGCAGCGAGCGGGGGCTAGCTCCTGTCCGCGCCGGCACCCCGAGAGTCGCTACCGCACGAGCGGGTGCGCTTTGCGCACAACTCGGAGCGCCAGTTCGCCAAGCTGCTCGACTTCTATGGCATCGAGTGGCAGTACGAGCCCCGGACCTTCACCCTCGAGTGGGACCGGATCGGCAACCCCACCCAGGCGTTCAGCCCGGACTTCTACCTTCCGGCCTACGACCTGTTCATCGAGATCACGACGCTCAACCAGAAGCTCGTGACCAAGAAGAACCGCAAGGTACGCCGGCTCCGCGAGCTGCATCCCGACGTGAAGGTGAAGATCTTCTACCAGCGCGATTACCTGAACCTGCTCGTGAAGTACGGCCTCGAGGAGCCGTCACAGATGCAGGGCCTCGATCTGGCCGAGCCCAAGCCGCTCGACTTCACCGTCGACTAGCCCGGCCGTCGCCGAGCGGGGCGCGGCGTTCCCGTAGGCTGACCCTCCCATGACCGATCTCCGCCGCTCGCCGCTCGACGCCGCGCACCGGGCGCTCGGGGCGAAGATGGTCCCGTTCGGTGGATGGGACATGCCGCTCGCGTATCCCGGCGGCACGCTCGCCGAGCACCGGGCGTGCCGCGACGCCGCGGTCGCGTTCGACGTGAGCCATCTCGGCACCGTCGTCGTCGACGGACCCGGCGCGTTCGACACGCTGCAACGCGAGCTCACCAACGACCTCCGCAAGGTCGCGCCGGGCCGGGCGCAGTACACGCACCTGCTCGACCCTGCCGACGCCTCGGTGCTCGACGACATCATCGTCTGGTGGCTCGGCGACGCCGAGTTCCACGTGATGCCGAATGCGTCGAACACCGACCGCGTCGTCGGCGCCATCGGTGGCCACGACGTGACCGGCGATCGCGCCGTGATCGCCGTGCAGGGTCCGGATGCCCGCCGGCGGCTCACCACCGTGGCGCCGGCCGCGGCCTCGATCGGGCGGTTCCGGGTGGAGCGCTTCGACTGGCGCGGCGTCCCCTGCGTCGTCGCGGGCACCGGCTACACCGGCGAGGACGGCGTCGAGATGGCGGTGCCGGCGGCCGCGGCCGGCGATCTGTGGGCGGCCGTGCTCGACGCCGGCGTGGCGCCCGCGGGCCTCGGCGCACGCGACACCCTGCGCCTCGAGGCGGGCCTTCCCCTCCACGGCCACGAGCTCGGGCCGGGGATCACCCCGCTGCAGGCCGGCCTCGGGTGGGTCGTCGGCTGGGACAAGGGCGAGTTCCGGGGCCGCGCCCCGCTCGAGGCGGAGCGCGAGCGCGGCGTGTCTCGCCGGCTGCGGGGGATCGTCACCGAGGGCCGCCAGCCGCCGCGGGAGGGCTACCCGGTGCTCGTCGGCGGTGAGCCGGCGGGCACCGTCACGAGCGGCAACTTCTCGCCGGTGCTCGGGGCCGGCATCGCGATGGCGTTCCTGCCGCCCGGCGTTGAACCCGGTTCGCCGGTGGAGGTGGATGCACGCGGGCGGCGCGTCTCCGGGAGCGTCGTCGCGCTCCCGTTCGTCTCGAAGAAGGGGTGACCGGTGGGCCACTACGTCCCGCACACCGACGCCGAGATCGACGTCATGCTCGAGTCGCTCGGGCTGTCGTCGCTCGACGAGCTCTTCACGGCCGTGCCCGACGCGCTCCGCCTCGCGGCCGGAGCCGATGGTCGCTTCCTCGCGCTCGACGACGGGCTCTCGGAGTTCGACGCCCTCGCCGAGATGGAGCGCCTGGCCGACAGGAACGTGGCCGTGGGCCGCAACCTCGTGTGCTTCGCCGGCGGCGGTGCCTACGACCACGAGATCCCCGCGGCGGTGACGCGCCTCGCGTTCCGATCGGAGTTCGTCACCGCGTACACGCCGTACCAGCCCGAGGTCGCCCAGGGTGTCTTGCAGGCGCTGTTCGAGTACCAGACGATGCTCACGCGCCTCACCGGCGTCCCCATCGCCAACGCGTCGCTCTACGACGGAGCCACGGCGTGCGTGGAAGCGCTCAACCTCGCGGTCGCCGCCACCGGGCGCCAAGAGGTGTGGGTGAGCCGGGGCGTGCACCCGAACTGGCGGGAGGTGATGCGCACCTTCGCCGCGGGGACCGGCCACGAGATCCGCGACGTCGACCTCGCCGACGGCGTGACGAAGTGGCCCTCGGAGGGCTCGCCCGGCGCGGTGCTGTTGCAGTACCCCAACTACCTCGGGTGCCTCGACGATGTCGCGGCCGCCGCCGAGGTGGCGCGGGCCACCGGCGCGCTGCTGCTCGTCGCGGTCGATCCGGTGGCTGCCGGGCTCCTGCGGACGGCCGGGTCGTACGGCGCCGACGTCGTGGTGGGGGAGGGCCAGCCCTTCGGCACGCCGCTGTCGCTCGGCGGCCCGTACCTCGGGCTCTTCGCGTGCAAGAACGAGCACGTGCGGCGCCTACCGGGCCGGCTCGTCGGCGAGACGGTCGACGTCGACGGGCGGCGGGCCTACGTCACCACCCTCCGCACACGCGAGCAGGACATCCGGCGGGAGAAGGCGTCGTCGAACGTCTGCACCAACCAGACGCTGATCGCGGTGTGCTGCGCCATCCAGATGGCGTGGCTGGGCACGACCGGGCTGCGGGAGCTGGCCGTGCGGTGCGCGCGGGGAACGCGGTACGCCCGCGAGGCGCTGCTCGCCCTCGACGGCGTGGAGCCCGTCGCCGGCGCGCCGACGCTTCGCGAGTTCGCCATCCGCGCGCCCGTCGCCGGCGAGGTCGTCGTCGAGCGGATGGCCGAGGAAGGCTTCCTCGCCGGTGTGCCCCTGGGAGACGAGTATGGCGGTGGGCTCCTCGTCGCCGTCACCGAGAAGCGCACGCGTGACGAGATCGACGCCTACGTGAACGCGATGGAGAAGGCGGTGCGGCCGTGAGCAGCGACGCGACGACCGGCACGGCGCGGCCGGGCGGCAAGGCCACCAGCGCGCCGATCATGGGCCACGACGAGGAGCCCACGATCTTCGAGCTCTCGGTCGAGGGCCGCCGGGCGTGGTCGTTCCGGCGCACCGGGCTCCCCGAGTGGACGGCCGAGGAGCTCGTGCCCGCGGCGCACCTCGCCGCCGATCCCCACCCGATGTGCGAGGTGTCGGAGCGCGACCTGGTGGCCCACGTCACCCGGCTGACGCACCGGCAGTACTCGGTCGACCTGGGCGCCTACCCACTCGGGTCGTGCACCATGAAGTACAACCCGAAGCTCTGTGACGATGCCGCGGCGCTCCCCGGTCTCGCGAACGTTCACCCGGCCGCGCCGGCGTCGCTCACCCAGGGGTGGATGGAGCTCCTCGACGATCTCGGTTCGGCGCTCTGCGAGGTCACGGGGATGGATGCCGTCACCCTCCAGCCTCCGGCCGGCGCCGCGGGCGAGCTCACCGGCCTCCTGCTGATGCGCGCCTGGCACGAAGCGCAGGGGCGTCAGCGCACGAAGATCATCATCCCCGACTCGGCGCACGGCACGAACCCGGCCTCGGTCACTCTCGGCGGCTACGAGACGGTGACCGTGCCGTCCGACGGGCGTGGCCTCGTCGACGTGGCGGCGCTGCGCGAACGCCTCGACGACGACGTCGCCGGCATCATGCTCACCAATCCCAACACGCTCGGACTGTTCGAGGAGGACATCGTCGAGATCGCCGAGGCGGTGCACGGCGTCGGCGGGCTCCTCTACTACGACGGTGCCAACCTCAACGCCATCCTCGGGGTCACCCGCCCGGGCGACATGGGCTTCGACATCGTGCACATGAACCTGCACAAGACGTTCGCCGTGCCCCACGGGGGAGGGGGGCCCGGCGCCGGACCGGTCGCGGTGCGGCAGCGCCTGGCCGAGTTCCTTCCGGGGCCCTTGCCGGTCCGCGACGGCGAGGGCGCGTACCGGTGGCACGTCCCGGAGCGGTCGATCGGCCGGGTGCACTCCTGGCACGGGAACGCCCTCGCGCTGGCGCGCGCCCACAGCTACATCCTGGCCAACGGCGGCGACGGCCTCCGGCGAGTCGCGGAGGCCGCGGTCCTCAACGCCAACTGGCTCCGCAACCGCCTGCGCGGCACGTACGACATCCCGTTCGACCGCCCCAACATGCACGAGTTCGTGGCGGCGACGACGTCGCTCAAGAAGGCCACCGGGCTACGGGCGCTCGACGTCGCCAAGCGCCTCCTGGAAGAGGGCTTCCACGCGCCGACCGTCTACTTCCCGCTGATCGTCGAGGAAGCGCTCATGATCGAGCCGACCGAGACCGAGAGCCTCCAGACGCTCGAGGCGCTCGCCGGCGCCCTCGAGGCGATCGCCGCGGAGGCGCTGCAGGCCGGCGACTCGTCGGCCGGCAAGGCCGCGCCGCGCACGACGCCCGTGCGGCGCGTCGACGAAGCGCGCGCCGCGCGCCATCTGATCCCCACGTTCGACGCCCGCGGCTGACCCGGCAATCCCGCTTTCTGAGGATCTCGGTCGCTCCCGCGACGGAGATCCTCAGAAAGGGAGCGGGGTGAGGCGGTGGAAGGCGAGCGGGGTCAGGCCGTGGTCGCGGCCTTGGCGGCCTTCTCGGCCTGGTGGTCGGTGATCGCCTTCATCACCGCGGTGGTCGCGGCGCCGATGAACTGCGGGCGGTTCTCCGCGGCCCAGTCGCGCGACCCCTGCAGCGAGGGGAGTGACCCCTGGAACCGGGGCATCACCTCGCGCGCGAACAGCTCGTACGACCGCCGGGTCGCGGCCGGATCGGCCCACTCGTTGGCCATGAAGAGGTAGGTGCCGAAACCGCCGGACTGGTCGATGAGGCGCTGGATCTGGGCGGCAGCCTGATCGGGCGTGCCGATCACCGCGAGGCCGGAGTCGTTCAGGGCGTCGACCATCTGCTTCGGGTCGTTGGCATCGGGCGCCAGCGGCAGCGCGGCGACCTTCTGGAAGTAGCCGATCCAATCGGCCACGCCGTACTCGACATCCCGGCGCGCCTGCTCCTCGGTCTCGGCGATGTGCATCGGGCCGACGAGACGCCACTGGCGGCGGTCGACGTCGGTGCCGAACTCGGCGGCCCGCTCCTCCATGACCGACCAGTGGCTGCCGAGGACGTCGAAGCCGCCGCGGCTGGTGGCGCCGATCGACAGCAGCGAGAGACCGAAGCGCCCGGCGGCACGCGGCCCCGCCGGCGACACCTGGGCGGCGACGGCGATCTCGAAGCGGGGATGGGTGTAGGGCTGCAGCTGCAGCCGGGCGTCGCGGAGGGTGAACCAGTCGGTCTCCCGCGTCACCGGCTCGGTGCCCTCGAGCAACGCGAGGATCGCCTCGAGCGACTCCTCCATCATCTCCCGCTGCCGGTTCGGGTCGATCCCCATCATGAAGGCGTCGGAGGGGAGCGCTCCCGGGCCGCAGCCGAGCATGACCCGCCCTCGCGTGAGGTGATCGAGCAGCACCATGCGGTCGGCGAGCATCAGCGGGTGGTGGTAGGGGAGCGAGCTCACGCCGGTGCCGAGCCGGATGTGGCGGGTGCGTGCTGCCGCGGCCGCGATGAACACCTCGGGCGAGGCGATGATCTCGAACCCGGCCGAGTGGTGCTCACCGATCCAGGCTTCGTCGTAGCCGAGCTCGTCGAGGTGTTCGATCAGGTCGAGATCACGCTCCAGCGCAACGGTGGGGTTGCGGTGGGGCGGGTGGAACGGGGCGAGGAAGATCCCGAAGCGGAGCGGCCAATCCATGGCGGGTTACTAGCGAGCCGCGGTCATTCCGGTCAAGCCGGACGCGACGCGGGCGCGTGTGGTGAGCGTCAACCGCCGATCATCACCGTGGGCAGACCGGCCACGATCGAGCCGCCGTGCGCCGTGGTGTCGCCCATGCGTGCCGCCGGCTTCCCGCCGATCAGCACCGTCGCGCTGCCCTTGACGATGCTGTCAGGGGGTCCCGTGCACACGCACATGTCGCCCATGACCGCGGCGGGCATGTTGCCGAGCAGAACCGTCGGCGCACCGGGCCCGGTGATCGGCCCTCCGACGTGGGGGATCGGCGGTGTTCCCGGCGTCACCATCGGGCACACGTGCATGTCGGTGAGGCGCGCCGCGGGAGGCATGCCTCGATGGTACGGCGGAGGGCGGTGCCCGAGAGGGCACTCGTTCCGCAGTCGACGATCAGTCGAGCAGGTCGGGCTGCTCCCGCACGATCCGGTCGTACAGCGGCTGGAAGCTGAACCATCCCGAGAAATGCGAGCCCACCTGCGTCGAGGTCAGCTTCGCCATGTCGGGATCGATGGCGACGGGGGCACCCGCGGCCTCGGCGAGCAGCTGCACCTGGCACGAGCGCTCCATCGTGATGAACCACCACACGGCCTCGTCGACGCTGTGGCCGACGGTCAAGAGGCCGTGGTTGCGGAGGATCGCGGCCTTGTTGTCGGCCAGCGCGTGGGCGATCCGCTTCCCCTCTTCGGTGTCGAGCACGACGCCGGTGTAGTCGTCGAAGAGCGCGTGGTCGTCGTAGAACGCGCACACGTCCTGAGTGAGCGGGTCGAGCAGGCGCCCGAGCGTCGACCAGGCGCGCCCGTAGGTGGAGTGCGAGTGGGCGGCGGCGACGACATCGGGCCGGGCGGCGTGCACCTGGGAGTGGATCGCGAACGCGGCGCGGTTCACCGGTCGGTCACCCTCGACCACCTCGCCCTGGTCGTTCACGAGGATCAGGTCGGACACGCGGATGTGGCCGAAGTGCATCCCGAAGGGGTTCACCCAGAAGTGGTCGGCGTGCTCGGGGTCGCGTGCCGTGATGTGGCCGGCGATGCCCTCGTCGAACCCGAAGCGCGAGAACAGGCGGAACCCGGCCGCCAGTCGCTGCTTGCGATGCCGCCGCTCCTCCTCGACCGACTCGAAGGTGGGGGGCATCGGGACGCTCGGAGCCATGGCCCGATCGTACCGACGCCACCCCGCGCCGCGTCGGCGGAACGGCGGATCGTTCGGGGCGCGACGTCGTTGCCCGATCGTGCAGACCTCGCCGGGATCTGTCGCCGGGGACGGCTCCGGTTCGTTACCGTCCGCGACGGAGCTCCTCAGCGGGGCTCACCATGACAGGAGGCACCATGAGCATCGAAGGCACCGGCGCGGCCCTTCCCGTGCCGACTGCGGACGACCGCACCATGTCGATGGTCGCCCACCTGGGCGGCATCGTGCTCAGCTTCATCCCGGCGCTCGTCGTCTACTTGACGAAGGGCCAGGAGTCGCCGTTCGTGAAGGACCAGGCCGTTGAAGCACTGAACTTCCAGATCAGCGTCGCCATCGCCTACGTGGTGGCGAGCTTCTTGATCGTCGTGTTGATCGGCCTGCTGCTGCTCCCTGTCGTGTGGATCGCCGCCACGGTGTTCTCGATCATCGGTGGCCTCGCGGCCAACCGTGGTGAGGTGTACCGCTACCCGTTCAACATTCGCCTGGTGAAGTAGCCCCGACCGGGGTCCACCGACCGCGACCACAGGAGTTGTACGGTTCGCGCGGTGCCTTCTTGGCGGACCCGAAAGGACCTTACGCGTGACTGATGTACCGCCCCCGCCCCCTCCTCCTCCGCCTCCGCCCCCGCCTCCGCCGCCCCCTCCCGGGTACGGTGCCGGCGGCCCGGCGATGCCGGCCGGAGGCTCGACCGCCGAGATCGGGCCGCGTGTGATCGCGTTCCTGATCGACATGGTGGCGCCGAGCGTCGCGGTGTGGATCCTCTCGTTCATCCTGACAGCGATCAAGCTCGGAATCCTCGGGTTCCTCCTGTACCTCGCCCTGATCGCCTACTACTGGATCTACCTCCCGTACACGGAGGGCTCGACCGGTCAGACGATCGGCAAGAAGATGCAGAACATCAAGACGATCAGTGCCGAGACGGGCCAGCCGGTCGGCTTCGGCATGGCGTTCGTGCGCTACCTGCTGAACGGGATCCTCTGCGGCCTCGGCTGGCTGTTCCCGTTCTTCGATTCCCAGAAGCAGACCCTTGGCGACAAGGTGTCGAAGGGGATCACGGTTCCGGCCTGACCACGGCGGCAGGTTGATTCGCGAGCGGCGCCGGCTTCGGCCGGCGCCGCTCGCGCGTGCGCGGGCCGGTCGCGACCCTCGCGGCGGCGAGTGCGAGGCCGGCACCGGCGACGCCGCTCCCGCCGCCCAACCCGTCGAGAGCGAGCACGGTCATCGCGGTCGTCGCAAGCCCGAACGCGGCGAGGGCCGCGACCGCGCCACGACGGGAGGGGAGGGGCCGGACCCGCTCGAACCGCCGCGCCCCGGCCACCGCGACGGCGAGCACCGCGATGGTGAGGGCGATCCACGCCGGCCGGAGCAGCCACCACTCGCCGGCGCCGGGCGCGGGTTGGGGGAGGCCGAGGGGGAGGATGACGCCGGCCACCACCGCGAGCGCGGGGAGGTGCCAGAGGAACACGGTCATCACGATCGAGTTGGCGGCGATGACGGCCCGCCAGCGCCGGGCGTCCTGGAGGAGGCGCGCCAGGCGCGGGCGCAGCAGCGTTGCGATCGTTGCCTGGACGACGGCCAGCAGCGCGATGCACACGGTCGGCGGGCTCATGTTCGACACCCGCTCGCCCGGGACGCCCACCATGCTCGTCGGGTACGGGCCGGCGACGAGCACGACGAGCAGCGCCAGCGCGGCGACACCGAGCATCGCGACGCGCCGGCGGGGCCAGGACGGGAGGGTTCCATCGGCGAGCAGCAGGCCGAGCTCGCTCACGAGCAGGAACACGAAGGCGTAGTTCGCGCTCCACGTCCACGACGCCCAGCCGCGGAGGCGCAGCCCGTCGACGGCCACGACCGCGATCGCCAGCAGGGCGAGCACGCGGCGCGGGGACCGCTCGTGGGCGGCGAGGAGCGCCGGCGTGGCCGCCATCACGACGAGGTACACCGCGAGGAACCACAGCGGCTGGGCCACGACCTTGGCGAGCGTGTGGACGCTCCCGGCGTCGACGCCGAGGGCCGGCAGGGTCGCGGCCGTGAGCACGCCGGCCATCGCGAGGGGCACGACCGGGCGGACCAACCGGGCGGTTCGCGACACGAGGTACACCGGCCACGGATCGCCCCGGCGGCGGGCGGCGAGCAGCGCCGCCCGGTTG
>DATAKR010000204.1:0-11868 GCA_036261495.1 Acidimicrobiales bacterium
GGTCGTCGTGGTGGCGATCGTCGGCGAGAGCAGGTCGTAGGGCACGCTCTTGTCGGCCACGACCGATGCGCCCCGCGTGGTGCGCACGCCGCATCCCGACGTGATCAGGAGGACGGCGGCAGTGACGGCGGTGGCGAACGCCATCGGTGCGGAGCGGGGACGACGGATCATGGCGTCCTCACCGGGATCTCGATCACGAAGCGGGCGCCACCGTCGCCGGCCGGATCGACGTCTTCCACCCAGGCCGACCCGCCGTGCAGCGCGGCGTGCTCCCGCACGAGCGCCAGCCCGAGGCCGGTGCCCTTCGGGACGTCGGCGCGCGACGGCAGCGACCCACGCTCGAACCGGTCGAAGACCCGCTCCCGGTCCTCGGCGAGCACCCCGGGGCCGTGGTCCTCGACGGCGAGGCGGACGGCGTCGGCCTCGTGCCACGCCTTCACCGCGGTCGCGCCACCGCCGTACCGGCGGGCGTTCTCGACGAGGTTCACGAGCGCCTGGGCGATCCGCCGGCGGTCGACGACGAGGCGCGACGGCACCGCGGGATCGACGAGCACGGGCACGTCCCAGGCGCCGATGGAGGCGAGCGCGTGCGTGATCAGCTCGCGGAGGTCGGTCGGCTCGGCGACCAGCTCGGCCCGGCCGGCGTCGAACCTCGACATCTCGAGCAGGTCGAGCACCAGCGCCTGGAACCCGTCGATCTGCTCCGACAGGGCATCGAGCGCGACCGTCGTGCCGTCGGGGAGCTGGGTGCGGCGACGCTGCATCACGTCGACCGCCGCCGACAGCGCGGCGAGCGGAGCGCGCAGCTCGTGGCTCACATCGGACGCGAAGCGGGCCTCGCGCTCGGCGCGCGTCGCGTACCCCTCGATGACACGGTTGAGCGACCCCACGAGCGGGGCCAGCTCGGCGTCGGCCTCGTCGAACGCCGTCGCGTCGCCGGCGGCGACGGCCTCCGCTCGCGCCGCGAGCATGCGTATCGGGCGCACGAGGTTGCCGCTGAGGATGAAGCCGATGATGCCACCGCCGATCGTGGTGACGATGCTCGCGAGGAGGAGCGCGAGCGACATCGCCCGCAGCGCGCTGTCGAGCTGCGTCAGCCGGTTGACCTCGAAGTACATGGCGTTGACGGCGGGGACCGGCACGCCGACCGCGATCACCGGCTGGTCGCGCAGGCGGTACCGCTGCCAGCCGGCGTGGCCGCGCCCGACGACGGCGACCAGATCGCCCGGCAGGGCGTCACGGCTCGTCGCGACCGACGACGCGAACCACTTGTCGCCGACGCGAAACACGGCGTCGGTGCCCTCATCGCGCTGCAGCGATCCGAGGAGGCGGGCCGGATCGGCATCGGGCGACCGCAGCACGTTGCGCACGAGACGGGCGTTGGCATAGGCCTGGCGGCGGGCCGAGGACTCGCGCTGGGAGGTCAGGTACGAGCGTGAGGCGAAGAAGGCCGGGACCGAGAGCATCACCGCGATCAGCACGGCGCCGGCCGCGAAGGCGAGCGTCGCCCGCGCGCGGAAGCCCGTCCGCACGGAGAGGCGACGTCGTGCCGGCACAGGCGCCATTGTGGCCGGTGCGGCCCGCCCTGCATCCGCAGGCGAGGCTAGCGTCGTCCGCGCACCGTACCGAGGGGGGACCGTGGGCGACTCGACGTTTCCGGTGATCTCGGCCGACTCGCACATCACCGAGCCACCGAACACCTACACCGACTACATCGATCCGGCCTGGCGCGACCGGGCGCCGCACATGGTCGACGGCGGCGACAACGTCGGCGACCTCTTCGTGATCGACGGCATGGACCGACCAGTGCCGATGGGCCTCGTCGCGGCCGCCGGCAAGCCGGCCGAGGACATCCGCGTGAACGGCGTCCGCTTCGAGGACCTGCACCGGGGCGGTTGGGATCCCGAGGCGCGCCTCGCCGACCAGGACCGCGACGGTGTCGCCGCGGAGGTGATCTACCCGACGGTCGGCATGCAGCTGTGCAACCACCTCGACGTCGACTACAAGAAGGCCTGCTTCGACGCCTACAACCGCTGGATCGCCGAGTACTGCGCCGCCCATCCCACCCGGCTGATCGGTTGCGGCCAGACGGCGATGCGCACGCCCGAGGAGGGCATCCGCGACCTCGAGGCCATCGCGAAGGCGGGCCTGCGCGGGGTGATGATGCCGGGCCAGCCAGGGGTCGACGACTACGACTCCCCCGCCTACGACGAGTTCTGGGCGGCTGCGGTCGACCTCGGCCTCCCGCTCAGCTTCCACATCCTCACCACTCGCGCCGAGCGGACGCGCGGCCCGCGCCTGAACTCGTTCCTGTCGGTCGTGCGCGGCTGCCAGGACATCATGGGGATGCTCGTGCTCGGTGGCGTCTTCGAACGCCACCCCGGGCTGCGCATCGTGTGCGTCGAGGCCGACGCCGGCTGGGTCCCGCACTTCATGTACCGGATGGACCACGCCTACAAGCGCCACCGCTACTGGTTGCCACCGGGCCAGACCTTGACGCGGCTGCCGAGCGAGTACTTCGCCGAGCACATCTACGTGACGTTCCAGGACGACTGGACCGCGTTCCGGTTCGCCGACTCCATGAACTGGCACCGGCTGATGTGGGCCAACGACTTCCCGCACAGCGACTCGACGTGGCCGTGGTCGCAGGATCTGCTCGCCGAGCACACCGAAGCGCTCAGCGACGAGCAGCGCGAGGCGATCCTGTCGCGCAACGTCGCCGACCTGTACGGCATCGACACCTCGGCGCTCGCGCCGGCATGAGGGAGGGCGGCACCGTGTCCGAGTTCGATCTGGTGATCCGGGGCGGCACCGTCGTCGATGGCACCGGTGCGCCGGCGCGCACGGCGGACGTGGCGATCGACGGCGGGCGCATCGTCGCCGTGGGCACCGTGTCGGGCCGCGGCCGGCGGGAGGTCGCGGCCGACGGCGCCCTCGTCACCCCCGGCTTCGTCGACATCCACACCCACTACGACGGTCAGTCGACCTGGGACACCCAGCTCACGCCGTCGTCGTGGCACGGCGTCACCACCGTGGTGATGGGCAACTGCGGCGTCGGCTTCGCTCCCGTCGAGCCCGCCGACCACGACCGGCTCATCGAGCTCATGGAGGGCGTCGAGGACATCCCCGGCGCGGCGCTCCACGAGGGCTTGTCGTGGGAGTGGCGATCGTTCGGCGAGTACCTCGCCGCCGTCGACGCGCACCCGCACGACATCGACGTCGCGGCCCAGGTGCCCCACGGCGCGCTGCGGCTCAACGTGATGGGCGAACGGGGCGCGCAACGCGAGCCGGCCACTCCCGAGGAGATCGCGGCCATGGGCCGGCTCGCACGGGAGGCGGTCGAAGCCGGCGCCCTCGGGTTCACCACGTCGCGGACGCTCAACCATCGCACGTCGCGCGGCGAGCCGACGCCGACGCTCACCGCGTCGGTCGACGAGCTCGTGGGCATCGCCAAGGCGCTCGGTGATGCCGGCAAGGGGGTGCTCCAGGTCGTCACCGACTTCCTCGACCAGGACGCCGAGCTGGCGCTCCTGCACGCCATGGCGGCCGGATCGGGCCGTCCGCTGTCGGTGTCGCTCGCCCAGGGTCCGCACCGTCCCGACCAGTACCGCGACATCCTCCGCGTCATCGCCGATGCCAACGCCGAGGGTCTGCAGCTGCGGGCCCAGGTGGCGGCACGAGCGGTCGGCCTGCTCATGGGCCTCCAGTGCACGCTCAACCCGTTCCTGACCAACCCGGTCTACCGGGAGATCGCCGGGCTCCCGGTCGCCGAGCAGGCGCGGGCGATGGCCGACGAGGGGTTCAAGGCCCGGATGCTCGAGGCGGCGACGTCCGAGGGCGAGCGCAACAAGCTCGGTGGCCGGCTCATCGGCCGGTTCGAGATGATGTACGAGCTCGGTGACCCGCCCGACTACGAGCCCGATCCCTCGAGCTCGATCGCGGCCCGGGCGGCCCGCGAGGGACGCACGCCCGAGGATCTCGCCTACGACCTCCTCTGCGCGGACGACGGGCGCACGTTCCTCTACCTACCGAGCCTGAACTACGCGCGCGGCAACCTCGACGACGTCGGCGTGATGCTCCGCGACGACAACACCGTGCCCGGCCTCTCCGACGGCGGCGCCCACGTCGGCACCATCTGCGACGGCAGCTTCCCGACGACGTTGCTCGCGTACTGGGGCCGCGACCGCGACCATGGCCGGCTCGAGGTGCCGTTCATCGTCCAGCGACACTGCCGCGACACGGCCCGCACGGTCGGGCTCCTCGATCGGGGGGTGCTCGCCCCCGGCTATCGCGCCGACATCAACGTGATCGACTTCGAGCGGCTCCGACTCCGCCGCCCGGAGATGCGCTACGACCTGCCGGCCGGCGGCAAGCGCCTGCTGCAGCGGGCCGAGGGCTACGCCCACACCTTCGTCGCCGGCGAGGAGACCTACCGCGACGGCGAGCACACCACCGCCCTGCCGGGCCGCCTCGTCCGCGGCGCCCAGCCCGCCCCCGCCTGAGCCGCGAAGACCCATCCGAACCCCGCCACCGGGGTAGAGGTCAGGTGTGGCGCGCTCGTGGGACCTCATCGACGTCGACTTCGAGAGCCGCCGGCGCCTGCTGGCGGCGCTGGCGATCGTCGGGGCGGTGGTGTCGACCTACCTCGCCCTCTACCAGCTCCACGTCGTCGGCACCGTCGCCGAGCCGTTCTTCGGTGGCGGGAGCGCATGGATCCTGCGCGCCTCGCCCCTCGCCCGCCACCTGCCCGTGCCCGACGCGCTCCTGGGGGCGATCGCCTACGTCGCGGATGTCGCGCTCGACCTCACCGGTCCGAGCGGCCGCCACCTCTCCCGCCCGTGGCTCGTGGTCGCCTTCGGTGCGGTCGCCCTTCCGATGGGGGTCGTGGCCCTCGGGCTGATCGCCCTCCAGATCGTCTGGGGCCACCTCTGCTCGCTGTGCCTCGTGTCGGCGGCGGTCTCGCTCACGATCGCCGTGGTCGCGATGGCGGAGGTCGCCGCCGCGGTGGCGACGCTGCGCACCCGCCGAGCCCTCGCGTCAGCGCAGCGCGTGACGCTCACGCGCGAGCACCGCGCGTAGGCATCACTCGCGGTGGTGCTCAGCCCCGACCGGTGTTGGTGCGCACGTCGCGGAAGGGGACGTCGACGTCGACTGCGGGCTCGCGCGGCAGCCCGAGCGTCCGCTCCCCGACGATGTTGTGCTGGATCTCGTCGGTGCCGCCGGCGATCGACGCGCCGGGCACCGAGACGAGCACCTCGGCGACGATCCCGTCCGCGGGCGACTCGGGGCCGGAGAGCATGGCGGCCGCGCCCGAGATGCGGGCATGGAGCCGGGCGGAGCGACGAGCGATGTCGGACCCGAGCAGCTTCGCCAGCGACCCCTCCGGCCCGGGGGGCCGGCCCTCGGCGCGCGCCGCCGCGGCGCGCGCCACGTTCCCCCGGGCGGTGCGCTCGACGGCGTGGAGGGCGGCGGCCTCCTGGCGCACGACCGGGTCGGAGTTGCGGCCGGTCTCCAGGGCCCGCGGCACGACGAGGTCGGCGCGTCCGGCGCGCTGGGGGTACCAGACGTAGGTCTTCGCGTACTCCGTCGCCTCTTCGGTGGCCTCGCGCCGGGTGCGACCGTCGGCCCGAGCCGGTGCGCGAGCGAAGCGCAAGGTCGACAGGCCGCGCTCGTGGGCGAGCGTCGTGAGCCCGACGCGCCACCCGCCGTCGACGTCGCCCACGACGTTGGCGTGCGGCACCCGCGCGTCGGTGAGGAACACCTCGTTGAAGGACGCATACCCGTTCATCTGCCGGAGCGGGCGCACCTCGACGCCGGGCTGACGCATCGGCAGCGCGAACCAGGTGATGCCGCGGTGCTTGGGCGCGTCCCAGTCGGTGCGCGCGAGCAGCATCCCGAACGCGGCGGTGCGGGCGCCGGTGGTCCACACCTTCTGCCCGTTGACCAACCACTCGTCGCCGTCGCGGATCGCGCGGGTGGTGAGGCCGGCGAGGTCGGATCCGCTGCCCGGCTCGGAGAACAGCTGGCACCACGTCTCCTCGCCGGTGAGGATGCCCCGGAGGAGCCGGTGCCGCAGCTCGTCGGAACCGTGCTCGAGGATCGTCGGCGCGGCCAGCGACATCGCACTCCCGCCCGCCGGCCCGACGGCGCCGGCGCGGTCGAACTCCTCGTCGACGACGGCCGCAGCCGCTCGTGGCAGGCCGCGGCCGAAGTGCTCGACCGGCCACGTCGGGCAACCCCACCCGGAGTCGGCGAGCATCGAACGCCACTCGCGAAGCGGGCGCTCGGGGTCCCAGTGCTCGTCGAGCCACGCCGTCACGTCGCGCCGGACCGCCTCGAGATCCTCCACGGCGTCGAGCGTACGCGCTCGCCACGCGCCGGCGTCCGGCATCGATGGCCGGGCGGCGTCGAATGACGATCGGCCCTGACGTCCCAGTCAGGTGCAGCTGCGGGACGCGTGGCAGGCGTCACGCGGTGCGGTGTAGCCGCAGCCCGTTCCGTATCCTCGGCTTCCGCCCTTCGCGCCACCGAGTCAGAGAGAGGTTCGCGCGTGCTCAGTCGTCTCGGACGCTGGTGTCACAACCGCCGCGTCGTCGTCGTCATCGCATGGCTCGCCGTGCTCGTCGGCTTCGGCGTGGCGTCCGGCCTCGCCGGCTCGGGTTACACCACGCAGTTCGGTCTCCCCAAGGTCGAGAGCGCCAGAGGCCTCGACATCATCGACACGCACTTCGGCGGCCGGGGTGGCGGCGGTGGCGGCGGGACCATCGTGTTCCGCAGCGACCAGGGCGTGAACGATCCCGCCGTCGAGAGCGCGATGACCACCTTCCTCGCCCAGGCGTCGAAGGTGCCCGACATCAACATCGTGAGCCCGTACTCACCGCAGGGCGCGATGCAGATCTCGAGGCGCGGCGACAACGCCGGGAAGATCGCCTACGCCAAGCTCGAGGTGGGCCGGGGCATGACGATCGAGAAGGGCAAGCAGATCGCCGACGCCGTCCGCGCCAACGAGCCGAAGGTGCCGGGTCTGGAGATCGAGTACGGCGGGCAGCTGTTCCAGAAGTTCCAGCCGCCGTCCTCGGAGACGCTGGGCCTCGCCTTCGCCATCGTGATCCTGATCCTCGCCTTCGGGTCGGTGCTCGCCATGGGCCTCCCCATCGGCACGGCCATCGGCGGCATCGGGCTCGGCACCGCCATCGTCGGCCTCCTCAGCAACGTGATGACGATGCCGAGCTTCACGTCGACGCTGGCGGTGATGATCGGGCTCGGCGTCGGCATCGACTACGCGCTGTTCATCGTCACCCGCTACCGGGAGGGCCTGCACCACGGGTTCACGAGCGAGCGGGCCGCGGCGGTCGCCATCAACACCGCGGGGCGCGCCGTGCTCTTCGCCGGCACCACCGTGGTCATCTCGCTCCTCGGCATGCTGCTCATGAACCTGGCGTTCGTGCGCGGTCTCGCGATCGGTGCGGCGATCACCGTCCTCATGACGATGGCGGCGTCGGTCACGCTCCTGCCCGCCCTGCTCGGGTTCGCGGCCCGCCGGGTCGAGGTGACGCGCTGGAGGGGGATGATCGCGGCCGGACTGTTCGCCGTCGCCCTCCTCGGGATGGGCGCCAAGCTGCGGGCGTTCGCGGTCCTGATCCCCGTGGCGGCGATGGTGATCGTCGCCGGGTTCTTCGTGCCCGCCCTCAAGCGCGAGATCCCGCGTCCCGCCCCGAAGCCGGTCGCCCAGACGCTGCCCTACCGGTGGAGCCGCCTCGTGCAGCACCACCCATGGGCCTCGGTGCTGATCGGCGTCGCCCTCCTCGTCACGCTCGCGGCGCCGGTGCTGTCGTTGCGGCTCGGCTTCTCCGACGAAGGCAACCTGCCCACGAGCACCACCACCCGCCGGGCCTACGACCTTCTCGCCTCGGGGTTCGGTCCCGGCTTCAACGGGCCGCTCGTGCTCGCGGCCGAGGTCCCCGCGGGCACGTCACCGGACGCGCTGGCCAAGGTGAGCGCCGCGCTGGCGAAGACGACCGACGTCGTGTTCGCGTCGCCGGCGATCCCCGACGATCCCGCCAACCCGAAGGCCGTCCTGTGGCAGGTGGTCCCGAAGTCGGCGCCGCAGGACGCGGCGACGACGCGGCTCGTCGACCACCTCCGCTCCGACGTGCTTCCCGCCGCGACCGAGGGCACCGGGCTCAAGGTGGCGGTGTCGGGCTTCGTCGCGACCGGCGTCGACTTCTCCGAGTACCTCGCGGCCCGCCTGCCCCTGTTCATCGGCGTGGTGCTGGCGCTGTCGTTCCTGTTGCTGCTCGTGGTGTTCCGCTCGGTGCTCGTGCCCCTCAAGGCCGTGGTGATGAACCTCATCTCGATCGGCGCGGCGTACGGCCTCGTCGTGATCGTGTTCCAGTGGGGATGGGGCAAGGAGCTGATCGGCGTGGGCAAGGGCGGCCCCATCGAGCCGTTCGTGCCGATGATGATGTTCGCCATCGTCTTCGGGCTGTCGATGGACTACGAGGTCTTCCTCCTGTCGCGCATCAAGGAGGAGTACGACCGCGGGTCGGCCAACGACCGCGCCGTCGCCGACGGGCTCGCGGCCACGGCCCGGGTGATCACCGCGGCGGCGGCGATCATGGTGTTCGTGTTCGGCAGCTTCATCTTCGAGACCGAGCGCGTGATCAAGCTGTTCGGTGTCGGCCTCGCCAGCGCCGTGCTGCTCGACGCCACCGTGGTGCGCATGCTGCTCGTCCCGGCGACGATGGAGCTCCTCGGCGACCGCAACTGGTGGGTGCCGCGATGGCTCGGCCGCATCCTGCCGCGCATCGACGTCGAGGGCCACGGGCCCGACACCGTGGCCGAGATCGAGTCCGACGAGTCGGTCACCGTCGCCGTCTGAGCCCGAGCGCCTCAGCCGAGGAGCTTGAGGGCGTCCGCGTAGAACACGCCGATGCCGAGGGCGGCGGCGAGGCCGGCGAGGATCCAGAAGCGGATGATGATCGTCGACTCCGGCCAGCCGAGCAGCTCGAAGTGGTGGTGGATCGGCGCCATCTTGAACAGGCGCTTCCGGGTCAGCTTGAACCAGTAGCGCTGCAGAGAGCTGGATCCGAACTCGATGACGTACAGCGCCCCGAGGATCGGCAGGAGCAGCGCCACGTCGAGCGACAGGGCGAGCGCCGCCATGGCGGTGCCGAGCGCGAGCGAACCGGTGTCGCCCATGAAGATCGACGCCGGGATCCGGTTCCACCAGAGGAACCCGGCGCAGCCGGCCGCGAGCGCGGCGGCGATCACGGCAAGGTCGAGAGCACCGGACACGTGGTACAGCTCAGGATGGCGGAACTCCCAGAACGCGATCACGGCGAACGCCGAGAAGGTCAGCGCCGCGCTGCCGCTGGCGAGGCCGTCGACGCCGTCGGTGAAGTTGAAGGCGTTGGCGGTCAACCAGATGACCGCGACGGCGAACACCACCCACAGCACGGGGCCGAGATCGATCGGCAGTGCGTTGCACCGCGTGAACGACACGCGGGTGCAGGCGTTCGGTGTGGTGAGCCGGCTGGCGGCGAAGAGCACGGAGACGACGAGGAGCGCCACGGTCTTCTGACCCTCGCGGAGGCCGAGGTTGCGCTCCCGGCGAACCTTCAGCCAGTCGTCACCGACGCCGACGAGGCAGGCGCCCGCCGTCACGCCGAGCACGAGCAGCCCCGACGCCGCCGGGCGGGTGCGCGTGACCAGGTGGGCGATGGCATAGGCGACGACGAGGCCGATCGGCACGACCGCGCCGCCCATCGTCGGCGTGCCGGCTTTCGCCGAGTGGAGGGCCACGGCGTCGTGGATCGGCTGGCCCACGCCGCGCGACCGCAGCGCGGCGATGAGCCACGGTGTCGCCACCATGGCCGCGATGAACGAGACGAGGACGGCTACGAGGACGGTCGTCATGGGCGCTCGGGACGGCGACCCTACCCGCCGGCGCTCCTCCGATCGCTGCCATGCTTGGCCCGTGAGCGCCGCCGGCGAGATCTACACGCACGGCCACCACGAGAGCGTGCTGCGCTCCCACCGGTGGCGCACGGTCGAGAACTCCGCGGCCTACCTGCTCCCGCACCTCCACGCCGGGGTGTCGCTCCTCGATGTCGGCTGCGGCCCCGGCACGATCACCGTCGACCTCGCGTCCCGCATCGAGCCCGGCCTCGTGGTGGGTGTCGACGCCGCCGAGGACGCCATCGCCGCCGCCCGCGAGGAGGCGACCCGCCGTGGCGTCACCAACGTCGAGCTGCGCGTGGCCGACGTCTACTCGCTGCCCTTCCCCGACGGCTCCTTCGACGTGGTGCACGCCCACCAGGTCCTCCAGCACCTCGGCGACCCCGTGGCCGCGCTCCGTGAGATGCGCCGGGTGTGCCGGCCCGGCGGCGTCGTCGCGGCTCGTGACTCCGACTACGCCGGCATGACCTGGTACCCGCCCAGCCCCTCGCTCGACCGCTGGCTGGCGCTCTACTCCGCGATCGCGAGGGGCAACCGGGGTGAGCCCGACGCCGGCCGGTTCCTGCTCTCGTGGGCCCACGCCGCCGGCTTCGCCGACGTCGCGCCCACCGCCTCGGCGTGGTGCTTCGCCGTGCCCCGCGATCGCGAATGGTGGGCGGGGCTGTGGGCCGACCGGCTCACGTCGTCGTCGATCGCGCAGCAGGCGGTGGAGCGCGGCCTGGCGACGGCGGCCGACCTCGACGAGCTCGCCGCCGGGTGGCATGCCTGGGCGGAGGACCCCGACGCCTGGTTCGCCGTGGTCCACGGCGAGATCGTGTGCACCGCCTGACCCCGTCCTTCCCGGAATAGTTGATGTATCAACCGTGTTCTCGGAGGCGTACCACCACGACCCACGGAGGAGCCCCGGATGGCGATCACCCGACTGAACCATGCCGTCCTGTACGTGCGCGACGCCGAGCGTTCGGCGGCGTTCTACGAGCAGGTGCTCGGCTTCCGGCGCCTCGACATGGGCGGCCTGCGCGGCGCGGCGTTCCTCCAGGCCCCGGATTCCACCAACGACCACGACCTCGGCCTGTTCACCATCGGTGACGGCGCCGGCCCGTCGCAGGCCGGCGCCCGCACCGTCGGCCTCTACCACCTGGCGTGGGAGGTCGACACGCTCGACGAGCTGGAGCGGATCGCCGGGGCCCTGTCCGACGCCGGCGCGCTCGTCGGCGCGAGCGACCACGGCACCACCAAGAGCCTCTACGCCAAGGACCCCGACGGCATCGAGTTCGAGGTGGCCTGGATCCTCCCCGCCGACCTCATCGACGACGACGCCCGCCAGGCGCGCACGACCATCCGGCCGCTCGACCTCGGCCGCGAGATCGACCGCTACGGCCGGGCCACCCGGGGCGGCGTCGGCATCTCCATCCCGACCGCCTGACCCCCACCTGACCCCCGCCTGACCCCCACCCTCCAGTGCTTTCTGAGGATCCGCGTCGCTCCAGCGACACCGATCCTCAGAAAGCGAGGTCTCAGACCTCCTGGTTGGTGAGGACGAGGGTGCCCGCGGCCGCGAACATGCCGCCGACGCCCTGGGCGACGCTGATCTCGACGCCCGGGACCTGCGCCGGCGCCGTGCCGCGGAGCTGGCGCACCGACTCCTGGATGGCGAACATCCCGTACATGCCGGTGTGGGTGTACGACAGGCCGCCACCGTTGGTGTTGAGCGGGAGCGTGCCGCCCGGCTCGGTATGGCCCTCGGCGATGAACGCGCCCGCCTCGCCCCGGCCGACGAACCCGAGGTCCTCGAGGCCGTAGATCGGTAGGTGGGCGAAGGCGTCGTAGATCATGAGGTGGTCGACGTCGGCGGTGGTGATGCCGGCCTCGTCGAAGGCCTTCCGGCTCGACACCCGGAACGCCTTC
>DATAKR010000205.1:0-2731 GCA_036261495.1 Acidimicrobiales bacterium
CGAAGGCGCGCTGATGAGCGACGGCGAGTCGATCGAGGCGACGCTCGAAGAGCTGCGCAGCCTCGGCGTCCGCCTCGCCATCGACGACTTCGGCACCGGGTGGTCGTCGCTGTCGCGGCTGCGCGAGTTCCCCGTCGACAAGCTGAAGATCGACCGGGCCTTCGTGCGGGAGATCACCTCGCCGACCGACGACGTGCCGCTCGTCGCCGCCATCGTCGCCATGGCGAGCAGCCTCGGTCTCACCGTCGTCGCCGAGGGCGTCGAGACGCTCGAGCAGCTCGCCGCCCTTCACGCCCTGGGCTGCGAGGAGGTCCAGGGCTACCTGCTCTCGCGCCCCGTCACCGCCGAAGCCTTGGAGGCGCTCCTGGCCGAGCCGGTCGGGCTCCTCGACGGTCCGTCGGCGACGGTGTCGGCGCAGAGGCGCTCGCTCGAGGAGCGCGAGTTCATGGGCATGGTCGCGTCGGCCACGGCATCGCCGTCGCCCGACTCGTCACTGGTGCGCACCATGCTGGCCGAGCTGCAGCGCGTGTCGGACCTCGACTCGGTGTACCTCTCGATGCGCCACCCCGAGCGGGGGGCCCAGGAGGTCAAGGTCACCGCCAACGGACCGCGCCTCGTGGTGCCCCAGGGGATGGTCACGCCGTGGCGGGGGTCTCCCTGCGCCGCCATGCTCGACGGCGGCCCCCACGTCACGACCGACATGCGGGTCGACTTCCCCGCGCACGCGCTCACCCGCATCGGCGTGGTCGGCCACGTGACCGTGCCGGTTCGTGACGCCTCGGGCGAGATCTACGGCACCCTGTGCGGCGCCACGACCTCGCCGCTGAACGCCGGCGCCGGCACCGTCGTGCTGCTCGAGCTGTTCGCCTCGCTGGTGGGCGACCACGTCCGCGTCGCGGGCACGCTCGAGCTCGCCGCCCGTTAGCGTCGTCTGGGTGACGCGACCGTCGCTGCTGCACCCGTTCGCGAAGCCCGCCGCCGACGCCGCCAGCTACCTGCCGATCGTGAGGGGTGACGGCGCGCGGGTGTGGGACGCCGCCGGCAACGAGTACGTCGACGCCCTCGCCAGCCTCTGGTACTGCCAGGTCGGCCACGGCCGCGACTCGATCGTCGACGCCATCGCCGCGCAGGCCCGCACCCTCGCCGCGTTCCACACCTTCGAGCGCTTCACCAACGAGCCCGCCGACCGTCTCGCCGACCTGCTGTGCGATCCCGCGGTGGCGCCGATGCCCGACCCCCGCGTGTTCCTCACGAGCGGCGGCTCGGAGGCGGTCGACTCGGCCATCAAGCTCGCACGCGTCGCCCACTTCGTTGCCGGCGACACCACCCGCACGCTCGTGATCAGCCGGTCGCCCTCCTACCACGGGGTCACCCTCGGCGCCGTGACGCTCACCGGGCTGCCGCTGAACCGGGCCGGCTTCGGGCCGCTGGTCGGCGACGTCACCCAGGTGCCGTGGGACGACCTCGACGCGGTCGACGAGGTGCTCGCCCACTCCGGTGATCGAGTCGCCGCCATCGTCGCCGAGCCCGTCGTCGGCGCGGGTGGCGTGCTGCCCCCGCCGCCCGGCTACCTCGAGGGCCTGCGCCGGCGGTGCGACGACACCGGCGCGTTCCTCATCGCCGACGAGGTCATCTGCGGCTTCGGCCGGCTGGGCGACTGGTTCGCCTCGCGCCGCTACGGCGTCGAGCCCGACCTCGCCACCTTCGCCAAGGGCGTCACCTCGGGGTACCAGCCGGTCGGCGGGGTGTTCGTCGGGCCGGCGGTGCGTGGGCGCCTCGAAGCCGATCCCGCGTTCGTGCTGCGCCACGGCCACACCTACAGCGGTCATCCCACCGCGTGCGCGGCCGCCATCGCCAACGTCGGGATCCTCCGCGACGAGGACCTCGCCGCCCGGGCCGACGGCATCGGCGCCCGCCTGGCCGCGGGCCTCGCGACCGCCGCCGGCGACGATCTCGTGGTCGACGTCAGGGGCGCCGGCGCGGTGTGGGCCGCCGAGCTCCGCGCCGGCGTCGACGCGGTGGCCGTCCGCGACGAGATGCTGACCCTCGGCGTGATCGCCCGCCCCCTCGGCGCCGGCGTCGTCGCGTTCTGCCCGCCGCTCGTGATCGGCGACGCGGAGATCGACCGGTGCGTCGACGCCTTCGGTGGCGCGGTGCGCGCGGTCGCGGCGCGGAACTAGCGCGAACGGGACCTTCCGACCACCCGGGAGGGCTATCGACGCCATCCGGGCCGCCTCGTAGCGTGGCCGTGTGGACGCCTTCGCGCGGGTCGTGTCGATCATCGACGTCGCGCTGTTCGGTGGCCTCGCCCTCGTGTGCGTCAAGCACTGGCGGGCCCGGCGCGACGCGCCGGCACGCTGGCTCGCCATCACCTTCGGCGTGCTCGCCGCCGCGGTCCTCGCCGCCCTCCCGCTGCCGAGCGGCCAGAACGCCCGGATCCACGGGTACGCGCTCGGCGTCCGGCTCGTCCTGCTGCTGATCTTCGCCTACCCCTACGCGCTGTTCCGGTTCGGGCGGGCGTTTCGCGACGCGGCCCGCGGGCTCGACGCCTTCGCCGCGTCGATCTCGCTCGCGGTCGCGGTCGCGGTGATGTCGGTGCCGCTCGATGCCGATCCGAAGGCGCCGAAGTCGGCGGCGTTGCTCGTCGTCACCGCCCTCGTGGGCGTGCAGTGGGTCGTGCTGAGCGCGCTCGTAGCCGTCTGGCTCTGGAGCGCGGGCGGAGGGCTGGCCA
>DATAKR010000206.1:0-5716 GCA_036261495.1 Acidimicrobiales bacterium
GAACGCGCTAAGACTCCGCCCGGTGGGCCCGCGGTCGCGGCCGGCCGGCAGCCCCCCGGCCGGCGGGTGACGCTCCCGTGTCGGTTCGTCCCGTTCCGAGGGTTGCGACGGCAGCGTGTTTGACGTTTTGGCGCGCCAAAACCTACCTTGTGGCCGCCCGAAGCCATGTCCCTCATCCTTTCGAAGTCCGAGCGCGAGACACTGAAGGCCATCTACCGGCTGACCCTTCCCGGCAAGGGGCTGGGCCGCGACGCGCACACCGGTGACCTGGCCGACGCGCTCGGCGTGAGCCCGGGAACGGTGACGGCGACGATCAAGCGGCTCGCCGACCGCGGTCTCGCCGACCACAAGCCCTACAAGGGTGCCGAGCTGACGGCTGACGGACGGCGGGCGGCGATCTCGGCCATCCGCCGCCACCGCATCGTCGAGCGGTTCCTCTCCGACATGCTCGGCTACGCCTGGAACGAGGCCGACCGGCTGGCCGGCGCGTTCGAGCACGACCTGCCCCAGGAGGTCGAGGACCGGCTGTTCATGGCCCTCGACCGGCCCGCCACCTGCCCGCACGGGTTCCCCATCCCGGCCCCCGAGGTCGCCGAGATCCCCGAGCTCCCGCCGCTGTACGCGCTCGAGCCCGGGGATGTCGCCGAGGTCGCGGTGCCCGGGTCGACGGATCCGGAGGTGGTCGCCTTCCTCGACACGCTCGGGCTCCGGCCCGGCGTGCGCGTCGAGGTTCGTGAGAAGCACCCGTTCGACGGCCCCCTCGTCCTCCGCGTCGAGGGCGCCGACCGCACGGTGGGCGAGAAGGTCGCCCGGCAGATCTACGTCCGCAAGACCAGCGACAAGTCCATCGACACAACACGGCCCGAACGGCCGAACGACCAAGAAAGGAAGGAGTCGGCATGAGCCACCTCCTCGTAGCCTCCGAAGGGGGGTACCAGGCCTTCAAGCTCGGCGGCGCCGAGTTCTTCTGGCTGTTCTTCTCGGGCGCCACGGCGATCCTCGCCGTGGCCGTCGGCTTCGTCCTGATGCGGGGTGTGCTCGCCGCCGATCAGGGCACGCCGAAGATGATCGAGATCGCCACCGCGATCCAGGAAGGCGCCTGGGCCTACCTCAAGCGGCAGTTCCGCACGATCGGCCTGATCCTGATCCCGCTCCTCGTGGTGGTGTTCTTCACCGCGACCGCGGTGAAGAAGCCCGGCGGTGCCGAAGCGCTGAGCTTCGTGCAGTCCGGCGTGTTCCGGACACTCGCCTTCCTCGCTGGCTGCTTCATGTCGGGCCTGGCCGGCTACATCGGGATGACCCTCGCCACGCGGGGCAACGTCCGCACCGCGGCGGCGGCGCGCACCGGCTCGCTCCCCGCCGCCCTCAAGGTGGCGTTCCGCACCGGCGGCGTCGCCGGCATGTTCACCGTCGGCCTCGGCCTCTTCGGCGCCACCGTGATCATCCTCCTGTTCCAGAACACGAGCTCGGCGATCCTCGTGGGCTTCGGCTTCGGCGGGTCGCTGCTCGCCCTGTTCCTCCGCGTGGGCGGCGGCATCTTCACCAAGGCCGCCGACGTCGGCGCCGACCTCGTCGGCAAGGTCGAAGCCGGCATCCCCGAGGACGACCCCCGGAACCCGGCGACGATCGCCGACAACGTGGGCGACAACGTCGGCGACTGCGCCGGCATGGCGGCCGACCTGTTCGAGTCCTACGAGGTCACGCTCGTCGCGTCGATCATCCTCGGCGTCGCCGCCTTCCGGTCCGTCGGTGCGAACCCCGCCCTCGGGCTCATCTTCCCGGTGATCGCCCGCGCCATCGGCGTGCTGGCGTCGATCGTCGGTGTGTTCGCGGTGCGGGCCACCGACAAGGACACCTCGGGCCTGGCCCCGATCCGCCGCGGGTTCCTCACCGCCGGCGTGCTCACCCTCATCGGCACCCTCGCCGTGGCGCTGCTGTACGTGAAGAACGACCACTTCAACGCCGGCTGGCGCGTGTTCGCGGCGGTGGCGGTCGGACTCGTGCTCGCCCAGGTGGCGAGCTACATCACCGAGTACTTCACCTCGACCGAGACCGCACCCGTGCGGGAGATCGCCGAGTCGGCCCGAACCGGCCCGGCCACCACGGTGCTGTCGGGCATCAGCTCCGGCCTCGAGTCGTCGGTGTACGCCATCATCGCCATCGCCGGCGCCATCGGTGTGGCCATCTGGCTCGGTGGCGGCAACCTGCAGTTCGCGCTCTACCTCGTGGCCCTCACGGGCATGGGCATGCTCGCCACCACCGGCGTGGTCGTGTCGGAGGACACCTTCGGCCCGGTCGCCGACAACGCGGCCGGCATCGCCGAGATGTCGGGCGAGTTCGAGGGCGAGCCGGCCCGGATCATGGTCAGCCTCGACGCCGTCGGCAACACCACCAAGGCCGTCACCAAGGGCTTCGCCATCGGCTCGGCGGTCATCGCCGCCGTCGCGCTCTTCGCGTCCTACATCGAGACGATCGGCTCCGAGCGTGGCCTCAAGGAGGTCGGCACCGCGCTGTTCCGCCACCCGCTCACCCAGATCAACGTCGCCGACCCGAAGACGTTCATCGGGATGCTCGTCGGTGGCTCGGTCGCCTTCCTCTTCTCGGCGCTCGCCATCCGCGCCGTCGGCCGCTCGGCCGGCGTCGTGGTCCAGGAGGTCCGCCGCCAGTTCGCCGACGGCAAGATCATGTCGGGCGAGAAGCGGCCCGACTACGGCCCGGTCATCGACATCTGCACCGCGGCCTCGCTCCGTGAGCTCGCCACGCCGGCGCTGCTCGCCATCCTCACGCCGGTGATCATCGGGTTCGGCATCAACTACTTCGCCCTGGGTGCGTTCCTCGCCGCGGTGATCCTCACCGGCCAGCTGATGGCGAACTTCCTCTCCAACGCGGGCGGCGCGTGGGACAACGCCAAGAAGTACATCGAGGACGGCCACGAGGGCGGCAAGGGCTCCGAGGCCCACAAGGCGGCCGTCATCGGCGACACCGTCGGCGACCCGTTCAAGGACACCGCCGGCCCGGCGCTCAACCCGCTGATCAAGGTCATGAACCTGATCTCGCTACTCATCCTCCCGGCGGTGATCAGCCTGCGTGACAACCCGGTGCGGTTCGTGATCGCCGGCGTCTCGCTCGTGATCCTCATCGGTGCGGTCGCGTTCTCGAAGCGCAAGAGCGAGGGCTTCGGTGGCGAGCAGACCGCCGACGCTCTCGGCGTCGCGGCGGCGGGGAACGCCGTGAACGACACCGACACGCCGATGCAGCTGGCGATCGACGCGCTCGACCGCTGGATCATGGACCTCGGCGACGAGGAGGCGGCGCTGCGGCGCCAGCTCCGGGCGGCGAAGACGTCGCTCGAGAGCAGCTCCAGTGCGTAGGTAGTCCGACGGTTTGCCGTTGTGTGAGGGGGCGCTTCCCGGTCATGGGAGGCGCCCCCTCGTCGCGCCGGCCCACCGGGGCAGCGCACCGCGATCCGCGTCCGGCGAGGGTCGCCGCCGCGGCGGCTGCGGTGTGCGTCAGCGGTCGACGGGTTCGGCGGACGGTTCGGCGGCGGCCGCGACCGCCGTGGCGTGCTGGCGGCGGTTCTTGAGGAGCTCGAGGCCGACGGGCACCAGCGACAGCACGATGATCACCGCGATGATCGGCAGCAGGTAGTGGTCGACGTTGGGGATCGAGTTGCCGAGCAGGTAGCCGGCGAGGGTGACGCCGCCGGCCCACAGCACGCCGCCGATGGCGTTGGCGAGCAGGAACCGGTCGGCGGCCATGCCCGCCACGCCCGCCGCGGGGTTGAGGAACGTCCGGACGATCGGCACGAAGCGGGCGAGAACCACGGCGCGGAGCCCGCCGCGCTCGAAGAAGTGCTCCGCCCGTTCGACGTACTCGTGGCGGAAGAGCCGGGAGTCGCGGCGTCGGAACAGCGCCGGCCCCGCTCGCCGCCCGATCAGGTAGCCGGTCTGCGCGCCGAGGATGGCGGCGACGATCACTCCCGGGAGCACGACGGGCAGGTCGAGGTGCACGCCGACGCTGGAGGTGGCGCACAGCAGCCCGGCGGTGAAGAGCAGGGAATCGCCGGGCAGGAAGAAGCCGATCAAGAGACCCGTCTCCGCGAACACGATCGCGAGCACGCCGATCGTGCCGAAGGTGCGGATGAGATCGTGCGGATCGAGGAAGTTGACCGCCAGGAGGGGGGCGAGGGTCGCCAGCGAGGGCACGGACGACGAGGGTAGACGGCGGCCCTCGCCTGCCGGCAGTCGCCCGGCCTCGGTTGACAGAACCGAGGCCGTCTGTCAAGGGTGGAAAAAGGGCGGCACCGCCCGCAGGTCGCACGCCCCGCCCCCGAACCGCCTCCCCGAAGGACCCATGCCCAAACCCCTCGTCATCGTCGAGTCACCTGCCAAGGCGCGCACGATCGCCGGCTTCCTCGGAGCCGGCTACGTCGTGAAGGCGTCGATGGGTCACGTGCGCGACCTCGAGACGAAGGGTCTCGCCGTCGACGTCGACAACCACTTCAAGCCCGACTACGTGGTGAGCGCGTCGCGCAAGGACGTCATCCGCGATCTGAAGGCCGCGCTCAAGGACGCCGACGAGCTGCTGCTCGCCACCGACGAGGACCGCGAGGGCGAGGCGATCAGCTGGCACCTCCTCGAGGTGCTGAAGCCCCGGGTCCCGGTTCGGCGCATGGTGTTCCACGAGATCACCCGCCACGCCATCGAGGACGCCATCGCGAACTCGCGCGACATCGACTACGGCCTCGTCGACGCCCAGGAGAGCCGCCGGATCGTCGACCGGCTGTTCGGGTACCCGGTCAGCGAGGTGTGCTGGCGCAAGATCCGCCAGGGCCTCTCGGCCGGACGCGTGCAGTCGCCGGCGGTCCGGCTCGTGGTCGAGCGCGAGCGGGAGCGGATGCGCTTCGTGACCGCCGGCTACTGGTCGCTCGACGCCACCTTCGCGACCGAGCCGTCGTTCACGGGCCGTCTCGTCGCCCTCGACGACCGCCGCGTCGCCGGCGGCGGCAAGGACTTCGACGCCGCGGGACGACCGGTCTCCGACGACATCGTGGTGCTCGACGAGACCGGCGTTCGCGCCCTGGTCGACGACCTCGACGGGGTGCCGTTCCGCGTGGCTTCGGTCGACACCCGTCCCTACACGCAGCGGCCGAAGCCGCCGTTCATCACGTCGACGCTCCAGCAGGTCGGGGGCAGCCGGCTGCGGATGAGCGCGCAGCAGGTGATGCGGGTCGCCCAGGGCCTCTACGAGCGCGGCTACATCACCTACATGCGGACCGACTCCACCACGCTCTCGGAGACGGCCCTCACCGCGGCGCGCGACCAGATCGAGCGGGTGTTCGGCAACGAGTACGCCGCCGGCGCGCCTCGTCGGTACGCGTCCAAGTCGAAGGGCGCCCAGGAGGCCCACGAGGCGATCCGGCCCGCGGGGGAGTCGTTCCGCACGCCCGACGACGTCGCCCGTGAGCTGCGCGGCGCCGACTTGGAGCTCTACCGCCTCATCTGGCAGCGGACCCTCGCCTCGCAGATGCCCGACGCGCGCGGGCAGACGGTCACCGTGCGGATCACGGCGACGACGACCGCCGGCCGTCCCACGGAGTGGACCGCGTCGGGGCGCACGATCACCTTCCCCGGCTTCCTCGCGGTCTACGGGTTCTCGGGCGACGACGCCGAGTCCGACGACGACGAGAGCCGGCGGCTTCCCGTGCTCGCCGACG
>DATAKR010000190.1:0-26689 GCA_036261495.1 Acidimicrobiales bacterium
GAACCCACGACCCAGGGATTATGAGTCCCCTGCTCTGACCACTGAGCTACGGGCCCGCGCTCCCGGTCGAGCGGGAAATCGAACTCACAACCGCTCCGGGGGTGGGGCTCGAACCCACGACATCTTGATTAACAGTCAAGCGCTCTGCCGGCTGAGCTACCCCGGAATAGGAGGCTGAGGATAGCAGCGCGCGTACGATTCCCATGACGGCGCGGTGCGTCCGTTGGCAGGAGTACGTGACCGTCGCGCAGCCGTGCTCGTGCTTGTTGTGGCGGATCGTCGCGTCGGGCCGCGCACGGTATGGCTTTCGGAACTGCGACACCGGGATGCCGGTCACGCCCGCCCACATCTGCGTCGCCGCCTCCAGGTCGAGACCCTCGTGGAGGTAGAGCGTGCAGCGGAGTCGCGTCTCATCGATCGGGAAGAAGCGGCGCAGCCAGGCACAGAAGAAGCGCATCATCTCGGGGTTGCTGTTCGCGAATCCCACCTCGCTGTCCTTCGTGCCCTCGCCCGCGTAGAGCGCCGCGCCGGCCACGAGGAAGGCTTGGTCGTCGAGACATCCGACCCGGGCTACGCCCTCGCGGTTCATCTCCTCGATCTGGAGGCGCTTCGCACGTTGTTGCGGATGCTCCCTCCCCGCGCCCCACCACCCACCCCGCCGGCGCCCCGGCCGCTTCGACACGTCGACCTCGATGTCGCGGCACCACAGCGACACGGACGACTTCGACACGCCAAGCTCGGCCACGATGTCGTCGTACGTGCGCCCCTCGCGTCGCAGTTCCCGGGCGCGTTCCTTCTGCTCCACCTTCCCCCGGTACCCCATGTCGGAAGTCTATCGAACATGTGTTCCCACGGCAATGCAGTAGGCGCGGGTCACTCGGCCCGTGCATCCCGGCGGCCGATGGGGTATGCAGCACCCATGAAGTTCCGACTGGGTCTCGTGCTCGGGTTCGGCGCCGGCTACTACCTCGGCGCCATGGCGGGCCGCGAGCGCTACGAGCAGATCAACCGCATGATCGGTCGCGCCAAGCGGTCCGAGGCGTTCGACACCGCGACGGAGAAGGCCAAGGCCGCCGTCGACCTGACGGTCGAGCGGGCCAAGGACTTCGTCGACGACCACACCGGCAACGGGTCGGCCCCGACGATCGAGACCACCGACATCGGCGCACCGGCACCTTACTGACGACCCCGAGCGTCCCCGCCGCGTGCGTGGCCGGCGCGGCCGGCTGACGAGCGCGCCTACTCGCCGTCGAGGTAGTCGCGCAGCCGCTGGCTCCTGATCGGATGCCGGAGCTTCGCGAGCGTCTTCGCCTCGATCTGGCGGATGCGTTCGCGAGTCACGCCGAACTCGCGCCCGACCTCTTCGAGTGTGCGCATCTGGCCGTCGTCGAGGCCGAATCGCAGCCGGATGACGTCCTGCTCGCGTTCGGAAAGCTGCGACAGAACGTCCTTGACCGCCTCGTTGAGCATGGTGCGGGCCGCCGCGTCGGCGGGGACGACCGCCTCCTTGTCCTCGATCACGTCGGAGAGGGAGAAGTCGTCTTCATCGCCGACCGGCTCGTTGAGCGACACCACGTCCTCGCTGATGCGGAGGCACTCCCGCACGCGCTCCTCGGTCATCTCGAGGCGTGCAGCGAGCTCTTCGAGGGTGGGCTCGCGGCCGAGCTCCTGGAGCATCTGGCGTTGGACGCGGCCGACCTTGTTGATCGTCTCCATCATGTGCACCGGGATGCGGATGGTGCGGGCCTGGTCGGCGATGGCGCGGGTGATCGCCTGACGGATCCACCACGTCGCATAGGTGGAGAACTTGAACCCCTTGGTGTGGTCGAACTTCTCGACCGCACGCATCAGCCCGAGGTTCCCCTCCTGGATCAGGTCGAGGAACGCCATGGGCCGGCTGCGGTACCGCTTCGCGATCGACACCACGAGACGGAGGTTCGCCCGGATGAGCGCTTTGCTCGCGAGGTCGCCGTCGGCGATCGCGCTCTCGATGGTGCGCGCCTCGTCGGCCGGCAGCTTCGCCAGCGAGTGCGCCTCCTCGAGCTCCGCCTTGCGCGCCCGCGCCAAGAGCCCGCGCTGGATGCGCTCGGCGAGAGAGACCTCCTCCTCCGCCGTGAGGAGCGGCACCTTGCCGATCTCGCGCATGTACATGCGGACGAAATCGGTCGACCCCCCGCGGTCGTCGTCGTACATGGCGGCGCTGCTGACCCGCGGGCGGGCCGGGGGCCGCGCGGTGGCGGGCGCCTTCGCGGGGCGCGGCGACGGATCCTTCGCGCCGGCCTCGGCCGCAGCCTCCACCTCGGCGACCGCCTCCTGGAACTCCGACTCCGCCTCGTCGACCGACGGCGCGTCATCGATGTAGGTGATGCCCGCTTGGTGGACGCGCTCGACGACGGCAACGATCACGTCGTGATGCGGCTCGACGGTGTTGAGCATCGACACGATCTCGCTCGAGCGCAACGAACCCTGCCGGCGACCGGTGTCGAGGAGCGCGGCGAGCTGGTCGGCGGGTACGTCGATGTCGACGAAGTCGCGTTCGTCGTCACCCTCGGACGAGGCGAGCGCGGCGTTGCCGTCACCGGCCGCAGTCACTCCCCCTCCTGACCGAACTGCACGAGCCAGGCTACCAAGTGGGTCGCGGCTTCTCGCCCCGTTGCGTCGTCCCACAGCTGCTCGGCCGTCAGCTTGAGCCACGCGATCGTCGGCGAGAACACGACGGGATCGTCCGACGAGCGCGCATCGGCCTGGAGGCGCGTCAAGGCGCGCTGGGCCGCGGCGGCGACGAGCAGGCGGATCACGTCCTCGGCGTCGGCATCGGCATCCTCGACCGCCAGCCGTTGCAGAAGGTCCGCGGCGTCGGGGCGCGCCGCCTCGATCGCCTCCGGCAGCGTGTGCGACTTGCACAGCGCCTCGAAGGCGCCGAGATGCACCTCGTCGGCGAAGAGCACCGGTTCGAGAAGGTCGGCGACCTCTTCCGGTCGATGCACCGCAAGCCGGAGCGCCTCGACCTCGGGGCCGGCGTCCGAACGGCGACGAGGCGCCGCGTCGACGAGCGGAGTCCGCCGCGCGCGCGGAGCACCGACGCGCTCGCGCAGACGCTGCGGTTCGATGCGGCAGAGATCCGCGACCCGCATGACGTACTGATCCCGGACGAGCTCGTTCGGATGCTCGGCGACGACGGCCAGGGCTTCCTCCGCGGCGCGGGCCCGACCTTCCGGCGATCGCAGGTCGCCGCGCCCGAGAACCCGGTCGAGCCGGAACTCGAGGAAGGGCTTGGCGGCCTTGACCGCCTGGGCCAGGGCTTCGGGGTCGTCGCGCCCGAGGTCACCGGGGTCGGCGCCGGCGGGGAATGCCGCCACCACGATGTCGACCTCGTACTTCTGCTCCCACTCGTAGAACCGCTGTGCCGCTCCCTGGCCGGCAGCGTCGGCGTCGTAGGCCAGGACGATCCGGCGCGTGAAGTTCTTGAGCATGCGGAAGTGCTCGTCGGCGAGAGCGGTACCGCAGGTGGCGACGGCCCGCGGCAGGCCCGACGTGAAGAACGCGATCACGTCGGTGTAGCCCTCGCAGACGATGACCTCGTCGGATCGGGAGATGTCGTCCTTGGCCCAGTTGAGCGCGTAGAGGGTCCGAGACTTCGAGTAGAGCGCCGTCTCCGCGGTGTTCTTGTACTTCGGACCGTCCGCGCCGGGGAGGATCCGCCCACCGAACGCGACCGGACGCCCGGCGACGTCGAAGATGGGGAACAGCACGCGGGCGCGGAAGAAGTCCTGCGCTCGTCCCGCCCGGTTGACGAACCCGAGCCCGGTCGCCTCGAGCACGTCGGGAGGAAGGTCGAGGGCACGCGCGAGCGCGTCCCACTCGTCGGGCGCCCATCCGATCCGGAACCGCTCGACGACCGACCGGTCGTAGCCGCGCGTGCGGAGATAGCCGCGCGCCGCGCCTGCGTCGGCTGACGAGAGCAGCCGGGCGTTGTACCAACCGACCGCCCGCTCCATGGCATCGACGAGCACCTGCCGGCGCTGCCGATCACGATTCGACTTCTCGTCGTCGTACCGCAGCTGGATGCCGTACTTCGCCGCCAACCACTCGACCGCACCGGCGAAGTCGAGGTGCTGGGTGTCCTCGACGAAGCGGATGACGTCGCCTTTGGCGCCGCAACCGAAGCAGTAGTAGAGCTTCTCCTCGGCGTTGACGCTGAACGACGGCGACTTCTCGGCGTGGAACGGGCAGAGCCCCTGCCACCGGCGCCCCACCTTCCGCAGGGTGACCTGCTCGCTGACGATCTGGACGAAGTCTGCGGCACCCTTCACCCGCTCGATGTCGTCGTCCACGATCCCCACGAATCGACGCTACCAGCGCGCTCCGGCTGCGCCCGGGCCCCACCCCCGCGGGGACGGCAGGTTGCAAATCAGACGCTAATCAGCATTGAATGGGCGGCGTGGACCTGCAGACGGCGGCGGCGCACCTCGGCGTGCACTACCAGACCGCCTACCGGTGGGTGCGCGACGGTTCGTTGCCCGCGGTGAAGCGGGGCGCGTCCTACGAGATCGACGAGTACGACCTCGAGCGGTTCCGATCGGCGCGCGCCGAGCCGGTCCCGCCGCCCCGGCGCTCCCACGTCCGCAGCTGGGCCCACCAGGTGGATCGGCTCGACGGCTTCCTCCTCGAGGGCGATGAGCTAGGGGCGCGGCAGCTCGTCGACCGGCTGCGCGAGGGCGGCATCGACCCGGTCGCGATCTGCGAGGAGCTGCTTGCTCCGGTGCTGCATCGGATCGGCGACTCGTGGGCGGCGGGCCGGGTATCGGTGGCGGAGGAGCACCGCGCCTCGGCGATCGTCGACCGGCTCCTCGCGCGGATCGCCGTGCATCCCCGCGGTCGGCCACGAGGCATCTGCGTCGTTGCCACCCCCGTCGGCGAGGAGCACGGGATCGCCGCGGCGATGGCCGCGCTCGCCTTGCGGGCCGACCGGTGGCAGGTCCACCACCTCGGGACGCAGGTGCCCGACAACGACCTCGTCGCCCTCGCGCGCGGGATCACCGCCGACCTGGTCGTGCTCTCGGTCACGACGCCGGATGCTCGGGCTCGCGCCGACGACGTCGCCGCCCAGCTCACCGCCGGCGGTCGCCGGGTGCTCGTCGGTGGTGCCGGCCAGCACCTTCCCGAGCTGCTCTCACTCGCGCGTCGCGGGTGACCGCGGCCCGTCAGAGCGTGCGGGCAAACCAGTCGAGGATGATTCGGAGGCGCTCGACCCGGTGGCGCGGCGAACCGCTTCGTGACAGCTCGTGGCTCTCGCCGGGGAACCTCACGAACTCCACCTGCGCACCCTTCGACTTCAGGCGGACGAACAGATCCTCGGCCTGCTCGACCGGACACCTCAGGTCGTTCTCCGAGTGCAAGAGGAGCAACGGCGTGGTGATCAGCCGGAAGTACGTGACCGGCGACTGGCGTGCGTACTCGTCCGGGTCGTCGAGGTGGGACGTGCCGAGGTAGCCGGGGAGGAAGAACGACGCGATGTCGGACGTGTGCGAGAACGTCACCATGTTGGTGAGCGCTCGCTCCGCGCAGGCCGACCGAAAGCGGTCGGTGTGCCCGATGATCCACGTGGTCATGTAGCCGCCGTACGAGCCACCGATCACACCGAGGCGCTCGGGGTCGATGACATCGGCGTACCGATCGATCGCGCTGTCGACGACCGCCATCAGGTCCGCATAGTCGACGCTGCCCCAACCCGTCCCTGGGTCGTGCTCGGCCGCCGGCCCGCGGATGGCGCGGCCGAACGCATCGCCATAGCCCGATGAACCGCGCGGGTTGCTGTACACGACGACGTACCCCGCCCCGGCTTGCACCTGGAACTCGTCGAAGAACCGGTCGCCGTACTGGCTGAACGGCCCACCATGGATGTTGAGCAGCATGGGGTAGCGCTCGCCCGGATCGGCCGCCGGCGGCCGCACGATCCACGCATCGATCGGCGTGCCGTCGGCCGAGGTCGCCGTGAAGCGCTCCGGCGACGCGACGACGTGGGCGCGTGCGAACGACTCGCCAAAGGACGTGACCCGCCGCTCACGTCCTTCGACGAGCACGTAGAGGTCGCCGAGGCGATCGCCGCTGGTGGCGACGAACGCGATGGTTCCGCCGGCCGCATCGAAGCCCGTCACCATCCGGTCGCCGCCGACGACACGGACCACGGTGCCGTCGAGACCGACGCGGAGGAGCGGGAACCGGCCGGCATCGTCGGCCTGGAACAGCAGCCCGCCGGCGTCCCACACCGGTTCGCGGGCCCGCATCAAGTACGGGGCACAGTTGCGATCGAGGGTCGATGTGAGCAGCCGCCGGTCGCCGGTCTCGAGATCGATCACACCGATCTGACCGTTGCGGCTGAGCGAATGGCGATCCGTCCACACGTACGCGATGTGACGGCCGTCGGGGCTCCACGACGGCGACGTGTGCGACTCGAGCCCCCTCGTCAACGGCTCCGGCTCTCCGCCGCTCGGGCCGATTCGGTAGATGTCGGTCGCGAGGTCGGTGTCCCATGTCGAGGTCCGCGCCGCCGAGAACGCGATGGCGGACCCGTCGGGCGTGATGGCGATGCCGGCGTCCTCGTAGGGCCCGTCGGTCAGCCGCCGCACCACGCCGTCGTCGCTACCGTCGGCGGCGATGTCGAAGAGATGCCGAGGACGGTCGATGGTCCAGCCGACGCTGTCGAGCCGGTACGCCAACCGGTCGACTCGACGCGCGGGGCGGTCGCGGTCCTTCGACGGCGCATAGCGATCCTCGTCGCGAGCGCGGGCCGTGAACACGATCCGCGTGCCGTCCGGGGTCCATGCAAGGTCGTCGATGTCGTCGGGCCAGGCGGCGATCTCGAGGGGCGCGTCACCCTCCACGTCGGCGACCATCAACCGCGCCCCGGTCTCGTCCGGATGCGCGACGTACGCGATGGATTCACTGTCGGGCGACCACCGTGGGCGGGCGTCGCGAGCACGGCCTTCGGTGAAGGGGATCGCCGGAACGGCGCCGTCGATGCTCGCGACCCAGACCTGGCTGCGGTACTCGTTGGCGGCGAGGTCGGGGGAGGTGACGACGAACGCGACGTGGCGGCCGTCGGGCGACACCCGGGGATCCCCGACGTCGACGAGGTCCCCGAGGTCGTCGGGTCTCATCCGGCCGCACCTCCCGTGAACGACCACGCGGCGAGATGCACCGTGGGCACGTGGTGCTGGCCGACGAGCCGAGCGTCGTCACCGATGCCGACCACGTTGCCCGGACGCAATGCCGCGACGTACGACTGCGTGAAGCGCAGGTTCCTCACCGCACGACCGACCTCGCCGTTCTCGATGAGGAACACACCGTTGCGCGTGAGGCCCGTGACGACCTGCGTCTTCGGATCGAGGATGCGCGTGTACCAGAAGTCGGTGACGAGCAACCCGCGGTTCACGGAGGCGATCAGGGCGTCCGCGGGACGTGTCCCTGCACCGAAGAAGAGGTTCTGCGGGAACGGTCCGGCGACATACGCGTCGCTCGTGGCATGGCCGGTGCTCTCGGTGCCGGCGCGCGCCGCCGTCCGCCGGTCGTGGGCCAGGCCGGTCGTGACTCCCCCTCGGACGAGGTCAAGGTGGCGCTTGGGCGTTCCCTCGGCGTCGTGCAGGAAGCCGATCGACCGCTCGTCGGTGGCGTCGTCCCAGATCGACACCGACTCGTCGAACTGTCGCTCGCCGAGGTGCACGAACGACGTGCCCTGCTCGTGCGCCTTCGCGTTGAAGCCGAAGGTCGCCAGGAAGTCGAGGATGTTCGCCACGCACCCACGCTCGAGGATGACCTCGTAGGTCCCGGGTTCGAGGTCGGCTGCCTCCGATGCGCCGCGAGCTTTCGCGGCCGCCCGCCGCCCCGCAGCCGCACCGTCGAGGTGGCGCAGCGACAGCGCCGTCTGCCGGCCCGAGCCGTCGGCGGTACCGGTGCGCTGGATGCCATCGAGCGTCGCCGACGTCGCCCGCGTCTCGAACCGCTGCCCGGCGGTGGTCGCGAGGCCGACCCTTGTGGCGCGCGTGGCGCAGTACCCCGCGGCGGAGAGACCCTCGCCGGCGGCGACGAAGGCCCGCACCACCGCGGCGCGATCGTCGGGGCCGGCGGCATCCGTGGCGTCGTCCCAGTGCTCGGCGGGCGCGAGCGGTGCGAGCGGTGCCATGCCGGGCCACTGGGGGTCGACGGGCCGCAGCGATGCGGCGCGAATCGCGCTCGACGCCAGCGACGCGAGCGCCTCGTCGTCGGTGCGGGTCGTCGCCGCCGACGCCACCCGCCCCTCCAGCGCGACCTGCAGCTGGACGCTCCGTACCCGCTCGCCGACGTTCTGATGGATCGACGAGTTCGCGAACCGCGTCAGACCGTCGACGCCCTCGGCCACCGACACCTGCGCCTCGGCGCCATCGCCGACGAGTGCCAGGACCCGGTCGCACACCTCGAGCAGCTCCCGGTCGCTCACCCCCGGACTCCGACGCGGACGTTGCGGAACCGGGCCGGTACCGCGGGGTGCCCGGTGTGGCCGATCTGGGTGGGCTGGCCCTTACCGCAGTTGGGCGTGCCCCAGAAGACCCACTCCGACTCGTTGCCGATCATGTCCATCGAGCCCCAGAACGTCGGGCTGATCCCGGTGTAGGTGGGATTCCGGACCATGCGCACCCGGCGGCCGTTCTTGATCTCCCAGCCGATCTCGCAGCCGAACTGGAAGTTGAGGCGCTTGTCGTCGATCGACCACGACCGGTTGGTGTCCATGAGGATGCCGTCGTCGGTGGCGGCGACGATCTCCTCCAGGGACGACTCGCCCGGAATGAGGCCGACGTTGGTCATGCGGACCATCGGCAGCCGGTTGTAGCCGTCGGCTCGGACCATCCCGCCCGAGTCGCCGAGGCCCGCGACCGCCGCACTGTCGCGACCCGACAGCACTCCGACCCAGACCCCTTCGCGCACGATGTCGACCGACCTCGCGGGGGTGCCCTCGTCGTCGTAGCCGAACGACCCGAGCGCGCCCGGCAACGTGGCGTCCGCGGTGATGTTCATGAGCGGCGACCCGAAGCGCATCGATCCCAGCTGCGCGAGGTCGAGCCACGACGTGCCCGCGTACGCGGCCTCCCAGCCGAGGATCCGGTCGAGCTCGACCGCGTGGCCGACGGACTCGTGGATCTGCAACGCGAGCTGCTCGCTGCCGAGGATGAGATCCGTCGTACCGGCCGGGCACGACGGCGCCCGCAGCAGGGCCAAGGCCTCGTCCGCGATCCGGGGCGCGTTGCCGAGCAGGTCGCTCTCGCGGACGAGCTCCCAGCCGCTCGTGCCGTATTGCCCCCTGATGCCCGGGTACGACCGCCGCTGCGTCTCGCTGTCGCCGATCGCGGTCGCGCTCATCGCGGCGCCGCACTCGACGACGTGCTGGCTGATGCGGTGACCCTCGCTCGAGACGAACCACTTCTCGGTGTCCCACACGCGATACGACGCGTCGGCGAGGCCGACACCCCCGTCGTTGATCGCCTGGGTGGCGGCCACGAGGAGATCGCCCTTCTCCGAGAGGGTGACGTCGTCGAGGGGATGCTCCCGCCAGGTCGAGGTCCAGCGATCCTCGATCGGGGCGGCGCCACCGAGGTCGACCGCAGGCCCGGGCACCAGGGCGGAGGCCCTGGCGACGGCGGCGGCCTCCTCCCCCGCCGCGCGCGCCGCCGCGGGGGTGAGCACCGGCGTGGCGAAGAAGCCCCACGAGGCACCCAGCAGCGCCCGGACACCGACCCCGGCTGCCTCGTCCTGCCGGAGCGATTCGATCACTCCGTTGCGCGCCGCCATGCCCTCGGTCCGCGTGACCATCACGCGGGCGTCGGCGTACCGCGCGCCCGCGGCCAGGGCCCCTTCGACGGCCGCCGTTGCCACGTCGAACATGCGCGGTGACCGACTACGCCGTGGAGTCGGCGCCGGCGCCGACGACCGCCTGCGCGGCCGCCAGCCGGGCGATGGGCACCCGGAACGGCGAACACGACACGTAGTCGAGACCGGCCCGGTAGAAGAAGTAGATCGACTCCGGGTCGCCCCCGTGCTCGCCGCAGACGCCCAGCTTCAGGTCGGGCTTCGCGAGCCGGCCGCGCTGCACCGCCATCTCGACCATCTCGCCCACACCGTGTTGGTCGATGGACTCGAACGGGTTCGTCTTGAGCAGCCCCAGCTCGAGATAGGTGCTCATCATCCGGCCCTCGACGTCGTCACGCGAGAAGCCGAGCGTCATCTGCGTGAGGTCGTTCGTGCCGAAGGAGAAGAAGTCGGCCACCTCGGCGATGTCCTCGGCGCGGAGGCATGCACGGGGCGTCTCGATCATCGTGCCGATCGTGACCTCGAGCTTCCCCTTGGCGCCCTTCGGCACCTTGGCATTGGCCTCGGCGATCGCCTTCTCGACCCATCCCCGGGCGAGCTCGAGCTCGGGGCGCGTGATGGTCAGCGGGATCATCACCTCGACGATCGGGTTCTTGCCCTTCTTCACCTGCTCGGCGGCCGCCTCCATCAGGGCACGCACCTGCATCTCGTAGAGGCCTGGCTTGACGACGCCGAGGCGGACACCGCGGGTGCCGAGCATGGGGTTGAACTCGGCCCACTGCTGGGCGGCCGCGTAGAGGCGGCGTTCGTCGTCGGTGAGCCCGTGGGTCGCCTCCTTGACGGCCAGCTCGATGATCGACGGAAGGAACTCGTGGAGCGGCGGGTCGAGCAGCCGCACGACGACCGGCAGGCCGTCCATGGCCTCGAGGATCTCCTCGAAATCGGCCTTCTGCGCGACGCGGAGCTTCTCGAGCGCCGCTTCCTCCTCGTTGCGCGCCTCCGCGAGGATCATCTCGCGAACGATGGGCAGCCGGTCCTCGCCGAGGAACATGTGCTCCGTGCGGCAGAGGCCGATCCCCTCCGCCTTGAAGTCACGGGCGTTCTTGGCGTCGGGCCCGTTGTCGGCGTTGGCCCGCACGCCGAGCTTGCCCTTGCGAATCTCGTCAGCCCACCCGAGGATCACGTCGAACTCGGCCGGCGGCGTCGCGGACGACACCTCGACGGCGCCGAGCACCACCTCGCCGGTGGTGCCGTCGATCGAGATCACGTCGCCCTCGTGCACCGCGACGTCACCGGCGATGAAGCGCTTGCCGCTGATGCGGATCTTCTCCGCACCGACCACGGCCGGCTTGCCCCAGCCACGAGCGACGACGGCGGCGTGGCTCACGAGGCCGCCGCGGGCGGTGAGGATGCCCTCGGCCACGATCATGCCGTGGACGTCCTCCGGCGAGGTCTCCGTCCGCACGAGGATGACCTTGTCGCCGCGATCGGCGGCGTCGGCCGCGTCGTCGGCGGTGAAGTACACCTTGCCGACGGCCGCTCCGGGTGACGCGCCGAGGCCCTTGGTGAGGACGGTGATGTCCTTCGAGGCGAACTGCGGGTGCAGCACCTGGTCGAGGTGGTCCGCGGTGACCCGGAGGATGGCCTCCTCCTTGGAGATCTTCCACTTGCGGCCCTTGGTCATCTCGACCGCCATCCGCAACGCTGCCACCCCGGTGCGCTTGCCGACGCGGGTCTGCAGCATCCAGAGCTTGCCCTGCTCGATCGTGAACTCGGTGTCGCACATGTCGCGGTAGTGCGCCTCGAGCCGATCGAAGATGCTGAGCAGCTCCTTGGAGATCTTCGGGAACCGGGTCGACAGGACATCGAGCGGCTCGGTGTTGCGGATCCCCGCGACCACGTCCTCGCCCTGGGCGTTCACGAGGAAGTCGCCATAGGCCTTGTTCTCGCCCGTCGCGGGGTTGCGGGTGAAGCCCACGCCGGTGCCCGAGTTCTCGTCACGGTTGCCGAACACCATCGTCTGCACGTTCACGGCCGTGCCGAGGTCGTGGCTGATCCGCTCGCGAACGCGGTAGGCGACGGCCCGGGCGCCGTTCCACGAGCGGAACACGGCCTCGATGGCACCGCGGAGCTGATCGGCCGGGTCCTGGGGGAACGGCAGCCCGGTCGACCGCTCGACGATCTCCTTGTAGCGCTGGCAGAGGCGGCGGAGCGTGTCGGCGCTGACGTCGGCGTCGGCTTCGACGCCGTCCCACTCCTTGCCCATCTCGAGCAGGCGGTCGAAGTGCTCGCCCTCGATGTCGAGGACGATGCGCCCGTACATCGAGATGAAGCGCCGGTACGAGTCGTAGGCGAAGCGCTCGTCGCTCGTCTGCTTCGCGAGACCCTCGACGGACTCGTCGTTGAGGCCGAGGTTGAGGACGGTGTCCATCATCCCCGGCATGGAGAACTTGGCACCCGAGCGCACCGACACGAGGAGCGGGTCGGCCGCGTCGCCGAGCTTCTTCCCCATCGTCTTCTCGAGCTTGGCGACGTGCTTCGCCACTTCGTCGTCGAGCCCCGCCGGCCAGCCCGAGTACATGTACTCGCGGCACGCGTCGGTGGAGATCGTGAACCCGGGCGGGACCGGCAGCCCGAGCACCGAGGTCATCTCGGCGAGGTTCGCGCCCTTGCCGCCGAGCAGATCCTTCATGCTCATCGGCGGCTTGCGGTGCTTGTGATCGAAGGCGAAGACGTACGTCACGGTTGGGAGCCTACGCCCGGATCGCGATGGTCACCGTGCGGCGACGGCGGCGGCGATCGTCCGCGCGAGGGTGCCGGTATCGGTGGCTGTGGTGTCGACCTCGAGCGAGTAGGGCACGCCGTCGTGCACCTCGGCGGCCTGGAGCCGAGCCATCCCGGGCATGCGGTCGCCTCGCCGTGACGCCCGCTCCTCGCACGTCTCCGGTTCGCACCAGACCTTGATCCACAAGACGTCGTAGGGCGCGAGCACCTGAAGCCAGTCGTCCCGGATCGCCGCGTCGAAGAGGACCTCGTCGACGATGAGGTCGAACCCTTCCTCGAGGAGGGTCACCGCCGCCCGGTGCCACGCCCGGTTGAGGCGGAGGAACTCCGGTCCGCTCACGAGCCGCGGGCCGTCGACGAACCGGTGACCCTCCTCGGTGCCGAAGAGCCGGAAGGGCGCCGAATAGATGAACGTGTCGATCCCGAGCGCCAGCCACGTGTCGGGCAGGACCTCTCGCAGGGCCCACGACAGCGTCGTCTTCCCGGCGCTCGACGAACCATTGAGGAAGATCACCCGCCCCGGCATGACGTCGGCGACTGCGCTCAGGCGAGCCCGAGCCGATCGCGCAGGGCCGCGACGAGGTCGTCGACCGGCACCCGGACCTGCTCAAGCGTGTCGCGGTCGCGGATCGTCACGGCCGAGTCGTCGAGGGTGTCGAAGTCGACCGTCACGCAGAGCGGCGTGCCGATCTCGTCCTGTCGCCGGTAGCGGCGTCCGATCGACTGCGTCTCGTCGTACTCGCACATGAAGTGGGGCTGCAGGCGGTGCAACACCTCGCGGGCCGTCGGTGTCAGCCGCTCGTTCTTCGAGAGGGGCAGCACCGCGACCTGGTACGGCGCCAGCCGTGGATGCAGCTTGAGCACCGACCGCTTCTCGCCATTCACCTCGTCCTCGGTGTAGGCGGCGATGAGGAACGCCATCATCGTGCGCGTCGCGCCGGCGGCCGGCTCGATGACATGGGGGATGTAGCGCTCGCCGCTCGCCTGGTCGAAGTACTCGAGCGTCTCGCCCGAGAACTTCGCGTGCTGCCGCAGGTCGTAGTCGGTGCGGTTGGCGATGCCCTCGAGCTCGTCCCAGCCCCAGGGGAAGAGGAACTCGACGTCGCTCGTGCCCGCGGAGTAGTGCGAGAGCTCGTCGGGGTCGTGGGGCCGTAGCCGCAGCCGGTCCTCGGGCATGCCGAGGTCGACATACCAACGCCGCCGCTCCTCGCGCCAGTACTCGTACCACTTGTTGCCCTCGTCGGGCGGCACGAAGAACTCGAGCTCCATCTGCTCGAACTCTCGGGTGCGGAAGACGAAGTTCTGCGGGGTGATCTCGTTGCGGAACGACTTCCCGACCTGAGCGATGCCGAACGGCGGCTTCTTCCGGCTCGTCTGCAGCACGTTCATGAAGTTGGTGAACATGCCCTGGGCCGTCTCTGGTCGGAGGTACGCGACGGTGGCGTCCTCCTCCACGGGGCCCGCGTGGGTCTTGAACATGAGATTGAACTGCCGGGCCTCGGTGAACGAGCCCTTGGCCCCGCAGCTCGGACACACGTTCGGGTCGTCGAGCTTGTCGAGCCGGAACCGCTCCTTGCAGTTGCGGCAGTCGACGAGCGGGTCGGTGAAGTTCGCGAGATGGCCCGACGCCTCCCAGACGGCCGGCGGCGACAGGATCGCCGCATCGAGGCCCACGACGTCGTCGCGGAGCTGAACCATCGAGCGCCACCACGCGTTCTTCACGTTGCGCAGCATCAGCACGCCGAGAGGGCCGTAGTCGTAGGTGGAGCGGAACCCGCCGTAGATCTCCGCAGAGGGGAAGATGAACCCGCGGCGTTTGCACAGGTTCACCACGGCATCCATCACGTTCGTCGATGGACTGCTGGAAGACGGGTCCGGCATGGGTTGACCTTACCGGGGGTACATGGCGATCACTTCCGACTTAGGAGAGTGGAGCCGTCATGGGACTCGTCGTACTGCTGCTGATCCTCGCCCTCGTCTTCGGTGGCCTCGGCCTCTTCATCGAAGGGCTCAAGTGGGCGCTGATCATCGCTCTCGTCCTGATCGTCGCCAGCTTCTTCATGGGCTTCCGCGGCCGCCGCACCGTCTGACCTCTCACCGCCTCACCGCTTGTCGCGAGTACGACCCCCTCTGGCGGCCCGAACTCGCGACAAGCGGATGGAGGTGGTGGACGGGCGTCAGAACCCGAGGGCGGCGCTCGCCGTGCGGAGCCGGCGCTCGAGATGCTGTTCCATGGCGCGGGTGACGAGCGCGTCGACCTCCGCCGTGAGCGGGCTGGCCGGTTCGGCGAGTGCCTGGTTGAGGCCGCCGCCGAGAACCAGGCGCATGAGCGCCAGCGCGCCGGCCGACACGGGCAGCCCGCGCCGACAAGAACGGCAGAGCGCGCCGCCCTCACCGATGTCGAACGCGACGAGGTCGTCGCCGGCACCGCAGGCGACGCACCCGTCGAGGACGGGTTGCAGGCCCTCCTGGGCGAGGACCTTCAGGTAGAAGCCCGCGACCAGTAGCGGCGAGCTGCGCGCCGCGAGGGTGCGCAGGGCGGCGACGAGCATCCGGTACAGCGGAGGGTTGGGCTCGTGCTCCTGGGCCACCTGATCGCAGACTTCGAGCAGGGCGGTGGCCTTGCCGACGCGATCGAGGTCTTCGCGGATGACGCGGAACGCATCGAGCGTGTCGGCCTGGGTCACCGTGTCGAGGTCGCGGCCCTCATAGAGCTGCAGCGACACATGGCTGATGGGCTCGAGCCGGCCGCCGAACCGGCTCTTCGTCTTGCGCACGCCCTTGGCGACCGCACGGACCTTGCCGCGGCCTTCGGTCAGGAACGTGACGATCCGGTCGGCCTCTCCGAGCCTGATCGTCCGGAGGACCACGCCGGTCTCTCGGTAGAGGCTCACGGACCGACTCCGCCGAACCGACGATCCCGGCGCTGGTACTCGCGCACCGCCTCGAAGAGGTGCTCGCGCCGGAAGTCAGGCCACAGCACGTCGGTGAAGTACAGCTCGCTGTACGCGAGCTCCCAGATGAGGAAGTTCGACAGCCGGTGCTCGCCGGATGTGCGGACGACGAGATCGGGGTCGGGCATGTCCGGCACGTACAGGTTCTGCCGGATCTCCTTCTCGCCGATCTTCTCGGCCGGCACGCCCTTGGCCACCAACGCCCGGACGGCGTCGACGATCTCCGCCCGCCCGCCGTAGTTGAAGGCGATGCAGAGCGTCATGCCCTTGTTGCCGGCGGTCAGCTCGAGCGCCTCGTCCATTCGCCGGAGCAGCCGCTTGGGCACCCGCCAGTCGCGGCGGCCGGCGAACACGATGCGGACGCCGCGCTCGTGGAGCTCATCGCGCCGTGTGCGCAGGATCCGCTCGTTGAACCCCATCAAGTAGCGGACCTCGTCGAGCGGCCGCACCCAGTTCTCCGTCGAGAAGGCATAGACGCTGAGCCACTTCACCCCGATCTCGAGGGCGCCCTCGACGGTGTCGAACAGCGCATCCTCACCCGCCGCGTGACCCTCGGTCCGAGGAAGCCCCCGCCGCGTGGCCCACCGTCCGTTGCCGTCCATCACGCAAGCGATGTGCAAGGGGATCCGGCCCGGATCGAGATCGGCAGGCACCACGATCGGACGGTAGCGCGGCCGGGTCACCGGGTTGCGCGGGGTGTGGCACGCCACCGCCGACGTTCGCCGGCGCGGCGGCGAGGAATCAGGCGAGGAAGTCGACCAGCGAACGAGGCAGCTGGAACGTCGCACCCGCAGCGTCGCGCAGGTCGATCACACCGGGTGCCCGGACCTGGTCGACGGCGGACACGAGCGCGACGAGCGCCCCTCGATGCGAGCCGAGCACGACCGGCCAGGGTGTCGGCGCACTCGCCGCGAGCTCCCGCAACGTCGCGTCGGGACCGAGCCCCAGCTCGATCGTCGCCTCGCGAGCAGTGATCGCACGGTGCAGCTCGACGCCGGCGAGCGACCTCAGGAGGTCCGCGCAGTGCTGGAGGTCCGCGCCGGCGTCGGCGACCCTCTCGAGGAAGAGACCCAGGGTGTCGCGCTCGCGCCGAAGGACGCGCGAAAGGTCACGAAGGCTCGAGAGCTCGGTGTTGCCGGACGTCGCCATCTCGGTCGCCATGCGTGTCTGATCGGCCGGGACGACAAGAACGTGAGCACTCGCGACAACGTGCGTTGATCACCTAAACGCCCAGGTCGGGGCCGAGGACTAGTCACGTTCGCCTGGCCCCGTGAATGGTCGAACACCCGTACGAAATGACACCAACGGGCTCTAGAGCCCGCACCGCATTGTCCGGATGATGGCCTTCGTGACCAGCACGATGACCGCTCCGAAGGCACGAGAAGACGCTCTCGTGCGCGAGCACCTCCCCCTCGTCCGCCGCGCCGTCGCCGAGCTGTCGGCGAAGATGCCCCGCCACGCACCGCGCGACGACCTCATGTCGGCCGGTCTGATGGGCCTCGCCCAGGCGGCGCGCAACTTCGACGACTCGCGCGGCGTGCCGTTCCACCGCTATGCCGCAACGCGGATCAAGGGCGCGCTCCTCGACGAGCTCCGCATGCACGACTGGGCCAGCCGGCCGGTGCGGGCCAAGGCGCGGCAGATGGACGTGGCCACCGAGCGGCTGACAGCCGCACTCGGCCGAACCCCGACGGTGGACGAGGTTGCCGAGGCCATGGGTGTGGGCGCGTCGGCGATCGACGGGCTCGCGAGCGACCTCCACCGCGCCACGGTCCTGAACTACGACTCGATGCTCGCGAACGGCGACAGCGAGACCGTGCTGCTCGTCGACGACGACGATCCGGAAGGCGAGCTCCTCGACCGCGAGCGCAACGCCTACCTCGTCGACGCGGTCCGCGCCCTGCCCACGCGGCTGCAAACGGTGGTCATCGGCTACTTCTTCGAGAACCGCTCGATGCAGGACATCGGCTCCGAGCTCGGCGTCAGCGAGTCGCGGGTCAGCCAGCTGCGGGCCGAGGCTCTCGACCTGCTCCGCGACGGCATCAACTCCCAGCTCGACCCGGGCGCGATCGCACCGCTGCCGAACCCGACCGGCCGGGTGGCCCGCCGCAAAGCCGCCTACTACCAGGCCATCGCGTCGGGCTCGACGTGCCGTGACCGGCTCGACTCGCGGCCGCGGCTGCGCACCACGCCGCTCTCCTGACGACCGCCCCGCGCAAGCGGGTCCGAAGCCTTCAGAAGTCGTCGGCGGGTCGGTAGCGTCGTCGCCGGATGGATGAGCCCGAGGTGCAGCGCGCGCTCGGCCGCGTCGTCGCTGCGCTTCCGGGCGGCGGCGAGGTCCGAGACGGCCAGGAGCGAATGGCGCTGGCCGTCGCGGCCGCGATCGAGTCGGGTCGGCACCTCGTCGTCCAGGCCGGCACGGGCACCGGCAAGTCACTCGCGTATCTCGTGCCCGCGCTCCTATCGGGCCGCAGGGTGGTCGTGGCCACCGCGACGAAGGCCCTCCAGGACCAGCTCGCCGGCAAGGACCTGCCCTTCCTCCGCGAGCACCTCGGCGCGCCCTTCGAGTTCGCGGTGCTGAAGGGCCGGGCCAACTATCTGTGCCTCCAGCGAGCGTTCGAGGTCGCGGGCGGCGGCGACCAGCTCACGATCGACGACGATGACGATGACGACGGAGGGCACGGCCGCTCCGACCCGTCGTCGCTGAGTGGGCAGGTCCGGCGGCTCCTCGAGTGGGCCGCGTCGTCCGAGACCGGCGATCGCGCCGAGCTGGGGTTCGAGCCCTCACCGCGCGCCTGGGGACAAGTGTCGGTGACCGCCATGGAGTGCCCGGGTGCCGCCCGCTGCCCGAAGGGTGAGGTGTGCTTCGCGGAACGCGCGCGCCAGCGGGCCGAGAGCGCCGACATCGTCGTGGTCAACACCCACCTCTACGGCACGCACCTCGCCAGCGGCGGCCACGTGCTCCCGGATCACGACGTCGTCGTGTTCGACGAGGCGCACGAGCTGGAGGACGTGGCGTCGTCGAGCCTCGGCCTCGAGTTGGGGTCCGGGCGGTTCCGCGCCCTCGCACGCAGCGCCCGGCCGGTGGTCGACGGGGCCGAGCGAGGCGCGCTCGACGACCTCGAGGGCGTCGGGGTGCGGTGGGAGGCCGCGCTGGCCGGCCTCGAGGGCAAACGGCTCCCGCCCGGGCTCGGAGACGCCATCACCGACGTGATCACGCTGGCCCAGGAGCGTGCGGCGCGGGCGGTGGCCGCCATCCGTGCGTCGAAGGGCGACGAGGCCCGGCGCGGCCGCGCCCTGCAGGCGGGCGGGCACCTCACCGGCGACCTCCAGTTCGTGGCGTCGCTATCGGAAGGCTTCGTGGCGTGGGTCGAGGGGCCCGGTCACTCGCCCGTGCTGCGGTGTGCACCCATCGACGTCGGCGCACTCCTCGCGGAGCGGTTGTGGGGTACCACGACGGCGGTGCTGACGAGCGCCACGATCCCGCCGTTGCTACCGGCACGGCTCGGGATCCCTGCCGACGAGGTCGACGAGCTCGACGTGGGAAGCCCCTTCGACTACGAGCACCAATCGTTGCTCTACTGCGCGGTCCGCCTGCCCGACCCCCGCGACCCTGCGTACGAGACCGCGATGCACGACGAGCTCGAGGCCCTCATCTCCGCGGCCGGCGGCCGCACGCTGGCACTGTTCACGAGCTGGCGTGCCATGACCGCGGCCGCGCAGGCGCTGGCGCCTCGTCTCCCGTGGACCGTCCTCACCCAGTCGGACCTCCCGAAGCCCGCGCTCGTCGAGGCGTTCACGTCCGAGGAGACGGCCTGCTTGTTCGCCACGATGGGTTTCTGGCAGGGCGTCGACGTACCGGGACCATCGCTCTCGCTCGTGACCATCGACCGCATCCCCTTCCCGCGGCCGGACGAGCCCCTCCTTCAAGCACGCCGCGATCGCGCCGGCAGCGGCGCCTTTCGAACGATCGACCTCCCGCGCGCCGCGACGATGCTGGCCCAGGGCGCCGGCCGGCTCATCCGGTCGACGAGCGACCGCGGCGTCGTGGCGGTGCTCGACCCTCGCCTCGCCAAGGCCGGCTACCGGTGGGACCTCGTGCGGGCGGTTCCGCCCATGCACCGCACGCGGCACCTCGACGAGGTTCGAGCCTTCCTCGCACCGCTCCACGCCGCCTCGGCGAGCTAGAGGTCGGCCTCCATCGAGAGGAGGCGATCGAGCGCCCTCGGCCGGCGCTGCCAGTTGCGGTCGACCTTCACGAACAGGTCGAGATACGCGCCGGGAGGGAGCTGCTCCCGGACGGCCATGCCGACCTCCTTCAGCAACAGGCCGCCCTTGCCGATCACAATGCCCTTCTGCGAGTCGCGCTCCACGAGGATCTCGACACGGATCCGCGGCCAGTCCCACTCGACGACGCGCGTGGCGATCGAGAGGGGCAGCTCCTCCCTCGCCCGTGCGAGCAGCTGCTCCCGGACCAGCTCCGCCACCCAGAACGCCTCTGGGACGTCGGTGACCATGTCTTCGGGGTAGAGCAACGGCCCTTCGGGGAGGCGGCGGATGATCGCGGCGACCAAGGCGTCGACTCCATCGCCCGTTCGGGCCGATACGGGGAAATACTCGGCCTTGTCGAGACGAGCGGCGGCCGCGAGCTGGGTCAACACCTGCTCCCGCGACGCGATGTCGACCTTGTTGACCACGACGAGCGCGTCGCGGGGGACCCGCTCGGCGACGAACCGGTCGCCCTTGCCGACGGGAGCCGTCGCATCGAGGACGAGGACGACGACGTCGACGTCCTCGGTCGCGTCCGCCGCGGTCTCGTTCAGCCGCTCACCGAGCAAGGTCCGCGGCTTGTGGATGCCGGGCGTGTCGACGAACACGACCTGCGCGTCCGGCTCCCCCGTCGGGGCTCGTCGGGTGAGCACGCCGCGGACCTGGGTCCGCGTCGTCTGGGGCTTGTCGCTGACGATCGACACCTTCTCGCCGAGCATCTGGTTGAGGAGCGTCGACTTCCCCACGTTCGGGCGGCCGACGAGCGTTGCGAATCCCGACCTCACGACGTCACGGTCACGCGGGGTTGATGCGGATGCGGCCGATCCGGCGGCCCTGCACCTTCTCCGCCGTCAGCCGGTGGCCGTCGTAGTCGGCGGTCTCACCTTCAGCGGGCACGTGCCCGAGGAGGTTGAAGACGAACCCTCCGATCGTGTCCCAGTCGCCCTCCGGGAACTCCGCGTCGATCAGCTCGTTCACCTCGTCGATCGGCATGCGGGCGTTGACTCTCACGGCGCCGCCGGGAAGGGCCTCGACGTTCGGCTCCTCGACGTCGAACTCGTCGACGATCTCGCCGACGAGCTCCTCGATCAGGTCTTCGAGCGTGACCAGCCCGGCGGTGCCGCCGTACTCGTCGACGACGATCGCCATGTGGAACTTCGCGCCCTGCATCTCGCGCATCAGCTCGGCGACGCGCTTGAACTCGGGCACGAACTGCGCCTCGCGAACGAGGTCGCTGACCGCCCCGTCGCCCCGCTGCTCCTGCACCGCCTTCATGAGGTCCTTGGTGTAGACGATCCCGACGATGTCGTCGATGCCTTGGCCGTACACGGGGATGCGGCTGTAGCCGGCGGCGATGGCGACCTCCAGGACGTCGGTGATGCGGTCGCGGGAGGCCACCGCCACCATGTCGGGTCGCGGCACCATGACCTCGCGGGCGACCGTGTCGCCGAACTCGATGATCGAGCGGATCAGGGCGCGCTCCTCGCTCTCGATCACTTCCTCCTCGGTCGCCACGTCGACGGTCGCGAGCAGGTCCTCCTCCGACACGAAGGGTCCTTCCTTGAGGCCCTTGCCGGGGAGGATGACGTTGGTCAGGCCGATGAGGCCGCGCGTGATCATGCGGAGCGGCGCGAACTTGGCGAGGATCGTGGACGGCCCGGCCGCGAGCAGCGCGGCGCGGTCGGGGTTCTGGAGCGCCCATGTCTTCGGCGCCGCCTCGGCGAACACGAACACGACGGCGATCTCGAAGACGAGGCCCACGAGGGCGCCGAGGGCGCCGAACCACTTGTCGGCGAGCGACCCCACCAGGTACGCGGCCGCCGTCTGGCACACGAGGATGGTGAACAGCAGCGGGTTGATCACCCGGTCCTTGCGCTCGACCACCCACGCCAGCCGGTCGGCACCCCGTCGACCTTCCTCGGCCATCGTGATGGCGCGGATGCGACTGGTGCTCGTGAGCGCGGTCTCCGACAGTGCCAGCAGGGCGAGCACCGCGATGTTGACGACGATGAACGCAAGCGCGATGACGTCGCCGGTCGTCATGTCGCGCGGTGGAAGCGGTCGAGCAGCTCCTGCTCCCGGCGCTCCATGACCTCTGCCTCTTCGTCATCGAGGTGGTCCATGCCGAGGAGGTGGAGGATGCCATGGACGATGAGCAGCGCCAGCTCGTCCTCGTACGTGCCGGCATGCTCGGGCGCGTTGCGGTCGGCCACCGCCGGGCAGACGACCACGTCGCCGAGCATGAGCGGCATGTCGCCGGGCTCCTCCGGCGACGACCCGGGACCGGTGCCGCCGGAATCCGGAGAGCGTCCACCTTCGACCGGTTCCTCATCGATGGGGAACGCCAGCACGTCGGTCGGCCCCTCGGTGCCGTGGAACCGAAGGTTCAGGTCGGCCATCGCCGTCTCGTCGACGAAGAGCACCGAGAGCTCGGCGTCCCCTCGCACCCCTTCGGCCCGCAGGACCTCCTCCGCGAGGCGCAACCAGCGTGCCGTGTCGACGGGACGGTCGGACTGCTCGTCAGCGACGAACACCTCGATCATTCGCGCTCCTGGGAGGTCGCGGTCACCTGCGCCGCTCTTGGCCGGCGCGCTCGTACGCGTCGACGATGTCCTGCACGATGCGGTGGCGCACGACGTCGCGCGACCCCAGACGCACCCACCCGAGCCCGTCGATCCCCGTGAGCACCTGCTCGAGGTCGTGAAGCCCCGACCGGCCGCCTTCGAGGTCGACCTGGGTCACATCGCCGGTGATGACCGCCTTCGACCCGAAGCCGATGCGCGTGAGGAACATCTTCATCTGCTCGGGCGTGGTGTTCTGCGCCTCGTCGAGGATGATGTAGCTGCTGTTCAACGTGTTGTGCGTCACGAGGAAGTCGCTCGTGACGTAGAGCGAGTCGGCGGCGGCAACCGAGATGCACACGCACTCCGCCTCGCCGGCGGCTTCGATGCGGTCGATGTACCGGGTCGGCAGCGCCGCACCCACCGCGGTGTAGCGCGCCGCCTTCCGAGGGTGCCGGAACGGCTCCATGCCGGGGGGCAAGCGGATGTCGAGGACGTGCGAGGCGCCGCGGTGGCGCGCGCGACGACCGTGACGCCCGTGAGGGGCGAAGGCGGGCCTGGGGCGGCTGCGCACGCGCGCAACCCCGCCGAGGGACCGGACGAGGAACGCCACGTCGTCGCGAAGCGAGGACGAAGCCGTCGTGTACCGGACTCGACCACCATGCGGCGACCGACCGGCGGGTTGGCCGCCCACGTCGAGCAGCCCCTGCAGCACCGCGACGCGAACGTCGACGGAGTTGTAGAGGTAGGTGGATCGAGCAGGCGTGGTGGTGCAAGCGCCGGCCGCGAGCGTGGACGGGCCCGGGGCGGGGGCGGCCGCCGCTCTGGCCCTTGCCCCGCGGCCGGTGCCGAGGAGCCGCCCCAGTGCATACGGCTCGATGCCGAGGTCGCGGCTCGCGAAGTCGACGGCGCGCACCAGCGGTAGCCCGTAGCGGTGCTCTCGGCGCGCGCCGAGATCGCCGATCATGTCGACCGTTCGCACGACCCGACCGTCCCCCGCACGATCCTGGTCGTCGGCCGCCGTCACGTACCAAAGGTGGTCCCCGCAGGCGAGGGTCGAGCCCCCGTCGTCCGTCGTCACGCGGTACACCGGCTTGCGGCCCTGCGGGTAGACGCCCACCACCGCGGTCGACCGGCCATCGGAGCCGATCACGCGATCGCCGACGCGGAGCGAGCCGAGGGCGCGGAAGCCGGCGGGGGTGAGCACCGGGGTGTCGACCGGTTGCGCCCGCCCGCGCATGTACGCGAGCGGCGCCACCTCGATCGCACCCTTCTCCATGAGACGGGGCACGGCGTCGGTGCCGAGCATGTCGAACAGCGCGTCGTACAGCGGGCGTAGGTACGGGTCGACCTTCGCCATCAGGTCACCGGGCAGGAACCCGAGCCGCTCGCCGGCCTCGACTGCGGGACGCGTGAGGATGATCCGCTCGACCTGCTTCGCCTGCAGCGCCTGGCACGCCAGCGCCACTGCCAGGTACGACTTCCCTGTACCGGCCGGCCCGATGCCGAACGTCACCACGTTCTGCTGGATGGCATCGACGTAGCGCTTCTGGCCGCTCGTCTTCGGACGGACCATTCGGCCGCGCGCGGACCGGAGGATGTCGGCGGTGAGGATCTCCGACGGCCGCTCGTCGGCCTTGACCATCTCGATGGTGCGACCGACGTTCGCCGTGTCGAGCGCGTGCCCCTGCTGCAGGAGGACCACGAGCTCCTCGAACAGCCGACCAACCCGGTCGGCCTCGTCGCCCTCGATGGTGATCTCGTTGCCGCGCACGAGGATCGGTGTGCCGGGGAAGGCCGCCTCGACGAGGCGGAGCAGCTCGTCGCGCTCACCGAGGAGAGCCACCATCAGGTGGTTGCCGGGCACGAGGATCCGGACTTGGGGCGGCTGGTCGGACGCGGTGCTTGGGGTGGTCGACACGGACGATTCGGCGGCGATCTTACCCAGCCCCGCCCTCTACCCGGGCGGCCATCCCATGACGCGCCCGCCGAGCACGTGCAGGTGGAGGTGCGGCACGGAGTTCCCGGTGTCGGCCCCGATGTTGAACACCAGCCGGTACCCGCCCTCGGCGATGCCGTCGTGCTCTGCGACCGCCTGCGCCGTCGTGAGCATCTCGGCGATCACGTCGCCGTGCTCGCTTCGCACTTCGTGGGCGTTCTCGATGTGCTCGCGAGGAATCACGAGCACGTGCGTCGGCGCCGCCGGGTTGATGTCGCGGAAGGCGTAGGTGTGCTCCGTCGACAGCACCTCGTTCGACGGGATGTCGCCATCGAGGATGCGGCAGAAGAGGCAGTCACTGGCCATCGCGAGACCGTAGCCGCGGTGGTTCTCGACCGCCCTCGATCGCCGGCGCCGCTCGCCGCGCGGCCATTCCGGCGACAATCGGGGGATGCCCGACGATGACGCCCTCTACGGCGAGCTCCGGCGGTGGGTCGCCGATGCGCACGCCGAGGACGCCGCGCACGACCGTGCGCGGCTGCGGGTGCTCCGCCAGATCGGTGAGGAAGAGGCGACCTTCGCCGGCATCATCCTCGACCTCGCCGAACGGGGCGGGCCCGTGACGATCCGCACTGCCGCAGGACGCGTCCATCGGGGCCGGGTGGTCGCGCTCGGTCGCGACTTCGTCGTGGTCCGCGAAGGCGAGCTGCCGCCGGTGTTCGTCGCGCTGTCGGCCGCCGTCGCCGTGCGGCCCGTGCCGTCCGATCGGAGCGCCGCGATCGCCGGTGCGAGGCGGCCACCGCTCGAGGCGAGCCTCGCCGCGGTCCTCGCCGGGCTCGCCGGTGAACGGCCCCGCATCCACCTCGCCGTGGCCGGCGACGCACAGGTGATCGCCGGTGAGCTCCGCGCCGTCGGCAGCGACGTCGCCGTGCTCCGCAGCGACGACGGCTCGACGCTGTACGTGCACCTCGACACCGTGCTCGAGGTCGTGCTCCACGATCTCGCGGTGTAGCTCGCTCAGGAAGAGTGCTCGGCGCGCTCGGGATAGAGGTGGGAGAGCTCGCCGGGCTGGACGCGCGTCGACTCGAGGAACGCGTCGAGATCACTCTCCTTCAACCGGAGCACGCGACCCATCTTGTAGGCCGGGATCTGTCCCTCGTCGATCATCCGGTACAGGGTGCGCGGGACCACGCCCAGGCGCTCGGCCGCCTCGGTCGTGCCGAGCCAGCGGATCGATTCGCTCATCGGCGCGCACGCTACCACCACCGTGTCTCTCATTGCACCCCCTTCTCTTTCGTTGCTCGCGTTCTAGAGCACCGCCCGTAGTCGGCCCGCTCCAATGAGTGGCAGGCAGGGACCTACGCTCCAGGCAGCGAACCACTCCACACAATGGCGGACTCGGCGGTCCTCACTCCCGAACGATCGACACCGAGCGGCGCGCGTCCGGCTGCCAGCCGCACCGTGCGCCGGCGCCAGAGCCTGCCGAGCGGCCGGGCCGTGATCGGCGGCTTCCTCGTGGCTGCGGCAGCACTCGGGATCTACGTCGCCTGGGCGCGCGCCACCGCCGGCCCGACGGCGCGCTACGTCGTGGCCGCTCGCGATCTGGCCGTCGGCTCGCACATCGCGGCCGGCGACCTCGCACTCGTGCCCATGGACCTGCCGCCGCGAGTGGCGGCCCGCGCCGCGTTCCGCGATCCGGCCCGCCTCGTCGGCGCAACCGTCGTCGGGCCGATCCACGCGGATGAGCTCGTCCAGGCCGGCGACGTGGTGCGGGGCGGCGCCGGCCCTGACGCGCTCGAGATCTCCTTCGGCGTCGACGCATCCCGCGCCCTGGCCGGCCACCTCGCCGAGGGAGAAACGGTCGATGTCGACGCCACTTCGGCGCCGGTGCCGACACCTACACGGTCGCGGTGGTGAAGGGCGCTCGAGTCATCCGCATCGACCAGCGAGGCGGTGCGCTCGCCGACGGGCGCACCGTCACCGTCACCCTCGCCGTGACGACTCGCGCCGAGACGTTGGCGATCAGCCACGCTGTCGCCGCCGGCGAGATCACGCTCGTGCGCACCACCGGCGTCCGCCTTCCGGCCGACACGCCCGACACCTATCGGGCGCCGGCCGCCACCACGTCGTCGGGGGGCTGATGGCCGGAAGTCGCTTCGTCGTCCTCGGGCTCGCCCTGGCGAGGTCTCCCTGGTTCCGCTCGGTCGCCCAGTGGGCCAACTCCGCCGCGATCCCGGTCGAGTTCGTGAAGTGCATGTCGCCGGTCGAGCTCCGCGCCCATCTCGCATCCGGTCGGGCGTTCTCGGCGGTCCTGGTGGACGGAGCGCTCCCTGCCCTCGACC
>DATAKR010000047.1:0-11969 GCA_036261495.1 Acidimicrobiales bacterium
CCGCGGCCGAACAGGCGGATCTCGAAGCTGTCGGCCGCCGAGGTCATCACGCCGGCGCGGGTGCCGATGCTCCCTGCGGGAGCGGGCATCACATGCTGGCCGAGGACGACGTCGGGCTTCGGAAACCGCTCGAGGAGCCCGTCGTCGATCATCGCCTGCGCGCCCGCCGCGGTCTCCTCGGCCGGCTGGAACACGGCCATCACCGTGCCGTGCCAGGCGTCGCGGTGGGCGGCCAGGTGGGCAGCGGCACCCGCGAGCCAGGCGACGTGCATGTCGTGGCCGCAGGCGTGCATCACCCCGTCGACTGTGCTCGCGTAGTCGAGCCCGGTCTGCTCGCCCACGGGTAGGGCGTCCATGTCGGCGCGCAGCATCACGGTGGGGCCGTCGCCATTGTGGAGGACGCCGACTACACCGGTGTGGCCGACGCCCGTGGTGACCGCAAACCCGGCGGACTGGAGGTGCTCCGCCGCCAGCGACGCGGTGCGCTCCTCCTGCATCGACAGCTCAGGGTGGCGGTGCACGTCCTTGTAGAGCGCCTCGACCTCCGCGAGGACGCCGGCGACATCGCCCAGCAGGCCGTCTCCTCGAACACCCGGCATGGCTGCTCCTCTCCTCGGGCCAGCGGACGCCGACCGTACGCGGGTGACAGCGGCGGCGGTACGCGGCGTGCGAGCGATCGACGCCGCCGTCCTGCCCGGCCCGGAGCGGCCCCAAGCAGACGGGGGCGATCCCTCTAGGGAACCTCTACATCTCGCAGACGCGACCCACGTGCACTCACTCTCGAAGCCGTACGGCCGGAGACCGCCGTCCAGCACACCGGGCTGCCCCGGCGTGAGATGACCGGGTCACTGATCCGCTCTTCACTGACCACTCGAGCCCGGCGTCGTCAGCTCACGACGCGAGGACGCACCCCGTCGTCGGACGGACCGCGTGGGTTGGTGTCGCTACGGTCGGGCTTGCAGGACCGACCTCGCCTGCGCCGGAAGTCGGTCTGTTCAAATGCGAGCGAGGCGACCGGGGGGCTGATGCATGACGACTGCGCTTCGAATCCCGGATCGGTTGGCGCATACCGTCGTCTCGGCGTTCGGCGACGTCGGACGCGACTGGCTGGCCCGACTCCCGAGTCTCGTCATTGACGCGGCGAGTGCCTGGCAGCTGCAGGTGGGCGCCCCGTTCGAGCCGGGCGGGAACGTCGGGTGGGTTGCTCCCGTGCGTCGAGCGGACGGCAGCGACGCGGTGTTGAAGGTGGAGTGTCCGGGGCATCGCAATCCCTGGGCGGCAAAGGCCCTGCAACATTGGGCTGGGCGCGGAGCGGCGCGACTCTTCGACTCCGACGAGGCGACTCAGGTCTTGCTGCTCGAGCGGTGCGTGCCCGGCACGAACGGTGACGACGTCGACGTCGACGTCGTCACCGGAACCGAGATCGTTGCGTCGGTACTCGCCGAGTTGCACGCAGTCGAATCTCCCGCAGAGGACGTGTTCGAGCCGCTCTCGATGTTGGTGGAGGGCTTCCGCGAGACGATGTGGGACTGGTTCGATCGGTTTGAGCGGCCGGTGGATCGAGGGGTCGTCGCACAGGCGGACGAGCTGTTCACATCCCTGGTCTCATCTTGTACGGACACGGTGTTGCTCCACGGCGATCTTGGGCCGAGCAACGTCGTGCTCTCGGAGCGGGGGTGGTTGGCGATCGATCCGTACCCGGTGCTGGGTGATCGTGCGTTTGACGTTGGGCACGCGCTCTCCCGCTGCGACCTGCGTGACGCGCCGGAACATGTCGCCTTCTTCGCGGATCGTCTGGACCTCGATGCGCGACGGATCGCGGGGTGGACGTTCGCGTGCTGTGTGCATTTCGCGCTGGAGTGCGGGTCGGTCGGCAACGCGATCGGCGTCCGCGAAGTCCTCGACCGCACGGAACAGCTCTCATCGCAGCGGCTGGTGTAGAAGCCTCAGGGATCTGAGAGGTGTGGCGTCGCGCTCAGCCAGGATGCGACACCAGGTCAGTCCGCCTCGGTCTCGGCGATCCCGGCTTGCAGGAGCCGGATGATGGTGCCGAGCTGGCCGGAAGCCAGGAGCCCCGGCCCGAGGGGCCCTGACGAGTTCTCACCGACCAGCGGCAGCGCGCGCAGCGCGGCGCGAACGTCGGCCGTCAAGTGGTCGAGCTGCCAGCGGATCTCGTCGTCCATGGCTTCTGGCCGGTCCGGGTCCGCAAGACCGGCGGCCTTGACCGCATAGGCGGCGGCGCCGAGCGCATGCGCGCCCATGTGGCAGACGGCCACGGCTTGCCCGGCAGCTCGGGCCGCGGCGGCGGCAGCGGGAGCGTGCACTTCCCCCGCACCGACGCCACCGGCAAACCGCCGGCGAATCTCTTCGGCCGTGTTCCGCTCTCCCCGAGCGAAGGCGCGCGTCCGAGCGATGAGATCCCGAGGGCGCTCATCGCCCGGCGCCTCCGCCTCGAACAGTCCCAGAACCCGCTCGGCGCAGTCGGCAGCCCATGCGGCGACGAGACGTCGCTGGGCTTCGCTCAACGCCTGAGGAGATCCCACCGCCCTCCTTCGGATCGCGTGGGCGAGACGATAGCTGCGCTCCCTCGCCGGCTGGTCGTCGTCGGGGATCTCGAGGTCGGTCATGAAGCGGACGCCGCGCTGACGGCGTCGATGAGGCGATCGATGGCGTCGACCGTGATCGGGTGCGCGAGCGAGTCACGACCCTCGTGCTCGGCGAGCCAGCCGCGGTCGGGGCCGCGAGGATCGGTCGACTCGCGGAGCTGATTCCATGTCCAGTTGAACCAGCCGCCGATCTCGAACAGGAACGATCCGCGCTCGAGCGCCGGCAGAGCGCCGGCGACCTCGCGGTAGCCGTCGGCGAAGGCGCGGGCCGCGACCCGATTGATCGAGGGACGGAAGACGAGGTGGGTGAGCACGCTCGCGAACTCGAGCGCCGGCGTCACCGATCCCGCGAACCCCCACTCGACCACGACGAGCTGACGGCGATGACCGAGGCGGATCGTGTTCTCGTCGATGAGGCAGTTGCCGAGGATCGGGCTGTCGAACGACGGATCGGGGATCGAGCGGACCTCCTCGATCGCCGGCAGCAGCGCGACGAGGTCCTCCGTCCAGTCCTTGCCCGCTGCTCGCCCGCTCTCGATGAGCTCATGCCACGTCGACATCGGACGGCGTGTCGTCGTGTACAGGTGGAACGGCGCGTCCGACGGGATGGCGAGCTGATGGATCGTCGCGAGGAGCGCGCCGACCGCACTCGCGGTGGCGGCGGCGACGGGCCGGGTGGCGACGGGACCGACTTCCATCCACTCGTCGACTCGCCATACGGCATCGTCGATGCGCGAGACGAGGCGACCGTCAACCGTTCGCCGAGGGGTCGGCGACGCGATTCCCGCGTCCGCGGCGGCGCGCCGTAGGCGTTCGCCTCGCTCGGCCTGCTCGTCGCTCATCCAGGAGTACTGGGGTCGAGCGATCCAGTCACCCGTGGTAGTCGCCAGCCGCCACGTGCGGCCCATGGGCTCGAAACCAATCGGCTGGGGCGCGCTCTCCACCCGGCCGAGACCGAACCGGTCCGCGAGCGCCTGGGCGAGACCGACGGGCGCGACCGGAAGGGTCGAGCGCCGGCGCTCGACCTCGTCGCGAAGGGCGGCCCATGATCGGCATCCGTACTGCAGTGCCAGCTCTCGCTGCGCGGTGGAGAGCGTCGCCATCGGCTCGGTCTCGCGCATGGCGGCGAGCAGATCCTTGGCCTCCTGGCGAAGGAACTCGAGGCTGGGGTTGTCGGGAAGGATTCGCACCGCTGCTCCTCATGCGTGGTCGCCCGGACTCGCGACAGGCGAACGCTCTGCGATGTGCAGATGAGGAGGTGGCTTCCAGCCTTCCGGCGAGTCTCGACGCGGCCTCGTTTCCGCGTGGCGGGAACGTACCGCGAACACCGCGGAACGGTCAATGAGCGCAACCTGCCTCGATGTCGGTGGTCGACCTCGCGGCGCGCCAGCAGCGGCAAGCGCTCCCCGCCGGCCGTACGATGCGGTCATGAGCGTCGCGGTCGAACTCGAACAGCTCGCCGAGCGCGTGGCCGAGTACGGGTCGGTTGCGTTCCTCGTCACGGTGGGGGACGACGGCAGCCCCCACGTCACATCCGCCGCCGTCGCGGTCGAGGACGAGGTGATCACTGCGGGAGCCGGGCGCACCACGTCGGGCAACGTCGGCCGGCGGCCGGCGGTGACGGTGCTCTGGCCTGCGGTCGGCGGCGACTACTGCCTCATCGTCGACGGCGCCGCCCGCATCGAGGGTGAAGGCTCGTCCGCGAGGGCCATCGTCGAACCGACCCGCGCCGTCCTGCACCGCATCGCCGGCGCGCCCACGGATCTGCCGAGCTGCGTGACGGTGCTCGACCGCCGCGCCGACGCCGATCCCTGCACCGCCGACTGACGGAGCGGCGATCAGCCCCGACCGCGCGGGTCGTTGCCGTAGCTGTCGCGCCCCTGGATCCGACCGTCCTCGCCCTGCCAGATCAGCTCCGCCTCTTCGCGCCTGGCGACATCGCGTGCGGCGTCGAGGGCGGCGCTCTGGGTCGGGAACGTGTGCAGCGGCTCGTCGAACCCCTCGCGCTTCACTGACCAGCCCGCGTCGCCGTCGTGGGTCACCCAGATGCTGTCTGCCATGACCGCCGTGTACCCCTCCGTCACCCATCTCACGCCCGACCACCTCGCCGGCGGGCCGCGACAGACCATCGACGCGGCCGGATGCCACAATCGCCCGGTGCCCGACCGCGGCGGACGCCACCGCAGCTTCGTCGCCGAGCGGTTCGACGCGTGGAAGCGCCGCCCCGTCACCAACGACAGCCGCCTTTTGATCGGCATCGTCAGCGCCGGGCTGGTCGTGTTCTTCCTGTTCTACGTCGCCAAGGGCCCGACCGCCGGCGACCGCCTCGCCGCGCTCGCGCTGGCGCTCGCCTCGGCGGCCACCGCGGCCTACGAGCTGTGGGAGGCCAAACGAGCGCCGGCCGGTGACGTCGATGTCGACCGCGACGAGGCCGGCGCGGGCGCCGGCGCCGAGGCGGACTGAGGCCGACCAGCCCGCGCCGGCGGCCCGCCGGCGGCCACGGCCCACCGGTCGCGAGCCGCCTCGTCGTCGAACCACACGATCACCCAGGCGTGCGACTCGCCGGCGCGCCGCAGCGCCTCGAACCGGTGGTTCCCGTCCTGCAGGTGCAGACCGTCCTCGCGATGCTCGGCGATGAGCGGGGGCGGCTCCCAACCCTCCTCGATGCTCTCCTCCATCTCACCGACGTCGTGCTCCCAGTCGTCGGGCTCGACGTGGAGGATGCCCTCCTCTTCGGGCCCCGCCATCGGCACGAGATCGTCGAGCGGCACGCGAACCGGACCGGCCCACCAGTGCGGCTCCTGCGCCAGAGCGGCCGCCAGCACCGCGTTGTCACTGCCGCGGCTGGCGAGGAAGTCCCCGACCCATGTCGCGACGCGGTCGTGGTCAGCGGCGTCGAACGCAGTGGCGAGGCTGAAGGGGCGGCTCATGGTTGAGTTGTCGCCCGCGGAGACGGGCCGGCAAACGCCGGTCAGCGTGGGTGGTCAGGCGGCCGTCGCGATGCGTCGCGCCAGCGCCCCGAGCGACGGGACGGGCGTGTAGTCAGTGTCGGCGTGGAGCCCGAGGGGATCGAGCACGAACGGACGGAGCCCCGCCCGGCGAGCGCCGACGGCGTCGATCGCCGGCATGTCGCCGAGGTACCAGGCGTCGGCCGGGTCGACCGCCATGGCATCGAGCGCCAGCTCGAAGATGCGCGGGTCGGGCTTCATCACGCCGACGTCGCCGGAGTCGATCACGCACTCGACCTCGACGCCGATGCCCGGGCCGACCTGGAGGATCTCGAGCTCGCGCAGGCGCGTGCCCATCATGCCGTCGGCGTTCGACACCACCCCGAGCCGCACGCCCGTCGACGCCAGCTCGGCGAGGCCGTCGCGGCATCCTGGCGCGACACGCAGCCACAGGGCGGCGTCGGCGAACTCGCTGTCGAGGTGCCGGTGGGCGTCGTCGCGGGCCTCGGGCGCGACGCCGCACTCCTCGACGTAGGTCTCGAGGTACCCGCGCCACGAGCCCGCCCAGTCCGCCTCGACGTCGAGTCCGGTGTGGAACCGCGCGGCCGCGGCGTAGTGCGCGCGGTCGAGTCGGCCGGGCTCGACCTCGCAGGAGGCCCGATCGAACGCGGCGACGATCCGATCGTGCTCCGGCAGGAGGAAGATCCCACCCGAATCGAGCAGCACCGCCGCCGGTCCGGTCACGGCGAGCACCGTACCGGTTGGGGATCGGACCGCTTCGCGTGGTACGTAGTCAGACCGTGTGCGGGGCCCAGGGTGAGCAACGTGAAGCGCACGGGTAAGTAGGCGCCGTGCCACCGCCGCCACGGCTGCTGTTGTTCGTCGCGGGTCGAGACCGGCCGCGATCACTCGGCGCGATCGCCCGGCTCAACGAGGTCGTCGCCGCCCACACCCCCGCGACACGCGTGGACATCGTCGACGTGCTCGTCGACCCGCAAGCGGCCGAGGAGCATCGGGTGATCGTCACGCCGACGCTGGTCCGGCTCGAGCCCGAACCGCCGATCCGGTTGATGGGTGACCTGTCGGGCGTGCCGCTCGACGTCATCCTCCGCATCGTCGCCGCCGACCGCGAACCCGGCGTGCCGCAGGAACAGGGCGTCGGGTGAGCGCGCCCGAGCCGTCGAGCTCCGAGACGCCGTCCTCCAGGACCGGCCACGACGCCGTGATCGCCAAGCTGGCCACGGGCATCCCGGGCGTCGACCTCGTCACGCACGGCGGGCTGCCCGCGGGCCGCGCCACGCTCGTCACCGGCACGTCGGGCAGCGCCAAGACGGTGTTCGCGCTCCAGTTCCTCGCCGCCGGCGCGGGAGCGGGTGAGCCCGGTGTGTTCGTTTCGCTCGAGGAGCGGCCGGACGACATCCGGGCCAATGCGAAGGCGATCGGCTTCGACGTCGAGGCGCTCGAGGCCGACGACCGCTTCGTGTTCGTCGACGCCAGCCCCGCCACCGAGGTCGAGAGCGTCGTCGCCGGCGAGTACGACCTCGGCGCCCTGCTCGCACGGGTCGAGCACGCCGTGCAGCGAGTCGGTGCCCGCCGCGTCGCCGTCGACTCCGTCGGCGCGCTGTTCTCTCAGGTGCCCCACATGGAGGTCGTGCGGCGCGACCTCTTCCGTCTCGTCGGGTCGTTACGCCGGCTCGGCGTCACCGCCGTGCTCACCGCGGAACGCGACGCCGAGTACGGCGCGTCGGCCCGCTACGGCGTCGAGGACTTCGTCGCCGACAACGTCGTGATCCTCCGCAACGTGCTCGACGACGGTCAACGCCGGCGCAGCATCGAGGTCCTGAAGCTGCGCGGCACGTCGCACCAGCGCGGCGAGTACCCCTTCAGCGTGATCGATGGCGAAGGGATCGTGGTGCTCCCGCTCACCGCCATCACCTCGCATCGCCGTTCCACCGACGAGCGGATCAGCACCGGCCTGCCGGCGCTCGACGCGCTCACGGACGGGGGGTTCTTCCGCGACTCGATGGTGCTCGTCTCCGGACCGACGGGCGCCGGCAAGACGCTCACGGCCACCCACTTCGCCGCCGGTGGACTCGGCGCCGGTGAGAGGGTGCTCGTCTTCTCGTTCGAGGAGACCGCGGAGCAGCTGCGGCGCAACGCCCGCGGATGGGGCGTCGACTACGAGACGGCCGAGGCCGCCGGGCTGCTGAAGGTCTTCGCCGCGTTTCCGGAGTCGGCCGGGCTCGAGGACCACCTCATCCGCATGAAGGGTCTGATCGACACGTTCCGCCCGCAGCGGATCACGGTCGACAGCCTCTCGGCGCTCGAGAGGGGCGCCACGGCGAAGGCGTTCCGCGAGTTCGTCATCGGGCTCAGCGCCTACATCAAGCAACAGGAGATCGCCGGCCTGTTCACGGTGACGACGTCGGACCTGTCGGGTGGCACGACGATCACCGACAGCCACATCTCCACGATCACCGACGCCGTCCTCCTGCTGCGATACGTGGAGACCGACACCGAGATCCGGCGTGCCCTCACCGTGCTCAAGATGCGGGGTTCGAGCCACAACAAGCAGGTGCGCGAGTTCGTGATCGGCAGCGCCGGGATGGTCATCGGCGAGCCCTTCCCGCGCATCCACGGCTTCTTGTCGTCCGATCTCACGAGCAGCTACGGCGGCGACGGTGGCTGACGTCACCTGGTCGGAGAGCGCCCGCCTTCCCGGCGACGCGAGGAGCGTCGGCGAGGCCCGCCGCTTCGTCCGTGACGCGCTCGCCCGGCGGGGCGAGGAGCAGTTCACCGACGATGCGCTCCTCTGCGTGAGCGAGGTCGTCACCAACGCCTTGCTCCACGCCGGCGGCGATCTCGAGGTCAGCGTCGAGCTCCGCCCCGGCTGCCTCCGCATCGGCGTCCGCGACACGAGCGCGGTGCCGGCGTTCGGGCCGCGCGGGCTCGCGGCCGCCGGCGACGACGACCTGCCGCTCGAGTCCGACGCCACGACCGGGCGCGGCCTGCTGATCGTCATGGCGGTCGCGTCGGGCGTCGGCGAGACGCTCGACGAGCACGGCAAGACCGTCTGGTTCGAGCTCTCGCAGTCGGCCGACGAGCAGGCGGCCAGCTCGGCGCGCTACGTGGTGCAGGAGGGGCTGCTCCCGGTGGTGTCGCTCGACGGCCACGCCCGGGTGCGGCTGCTCGGTGTGCCGCCGCGCGTGGCGGTGCAGACCAACACGCACCTCGACACGCTCGCTCGCGAGGCCCGGCTGCACCCGAGCCTCACGGCCTCACGCCTGGCGGACGCGGTCGCCGGCTTCCGGCGTCGCTATCCGACGCTCGACGACGCGGTCGCGAAGGCGCGGCGCGCGGCGGCGGCCGGGGTGGAGCGCGTCGACCTCGACCTCGACGTCGACGGCGACGGTCCGCGGCTGCTCGAGGAGCTCGGGGTACTCCTCGCCGAGACGGAGGCTCTCGCCGCGGCCGGGGGGCTCTTGAGCCGTACGCCGACGCCGGATGTGGTGACGTTCCGCCGCTGGTTGCTCGATCAGGTGGTGGCGCAGGTGGCCGGCGGCGAGGCGCGCCCCTATCCCTTCATGAGCAACCCGACGCCCTCCAACGCGCTGGACGGCCGGGGGGCCACCGCGGCCGAGGCATGATCTCGGCCGATGACACCCACCAGCTTCCGTGTCGCCGATCCCGACGGCCTCCGCACCGTCGTGCACGAGTGGCCCTCGCCGGCCGCCCCGCGCGCCGTCGTCCACGTGCTTCACGGGTGGGCCGAGCACGCACTCCGCTACGACCGCGTGGCCACGCATCTCGGCCGCTCGGGGTTCGCCGTGTGCGCCGACGACCACCGCGGCCACGGGGCCACCGGAACCGAGTCGGGAACGCTCGGCGACCTCGGACCTCGGGGCATGGCCGGCGTGCTCGACGCGGTCAAGGCGGCCGGCGACGCCATCCGCGGCCGCTATCCGGGCGTGCCGTGCTTCCTGCTCGGCCACAGCTGGGGGTCGTTCCTCGCGCAGCGCTACGTCCGGCGCTGGCCGCACGATCTCGCCGGTCTGCTGCTCACCGGTACCACCTTGCGCCGCGCCGGCGCCGGCGCCGGCGGAGCGCTCAACGCCCGCTTCGAACCGGCGCGCACGGCCTACGACTGGCTCTCTCGCGACGTCGACGAGGTTGATCGCTACGTTGCCGACCCGCTCTGCGGTTTCGAGATGATGCGCCCGGCGTCGACCACCGAACGCTCCGCGCCCGACGACGTGGCCGACGATGCGATCCCGACCGATCTGCCCGTCTACGTCTTCAACGGCGCGGACGACCCGATCGGCGGCGACGCCGGTGGTCGCGCCCTGGCCGATCACTATCGAGGGCTCGGTCTCACCGACGTCACGTTCCGCTCCTACGACGGTGGCCGCCACGAGCTGTTCAACGAGATCAACCGCGACGAGGTCGAGCGCGACGTCCTCGCGTGGCTCGACGCCCACACCGGCGCCTGACCCTCGCCGGCCGGGTCAGGCGGCGGCGCTGATCTCCCGGCTTGCGGCGAGCCGGGCGAGCGCTTGCGCCTCGAGCGTCTTCACCCGGGACGGTCGCATGTGCAGGCGGCGGGCCAGCTCGGTGATGCCCGTCGGCGTGCCGTTCAGGAGGCCGTAGCGGGCGAAGATGATCTCGCGCTCCAGCTCGGGCAGCTGCTCGACGGCCCGGCGCAACGCCTCCTGCTCGAGCGACAGGTGCAGCACGTCCTCGAACCCGTGCGACCCGGCGACGACCTCGACGAGCGTCGAGTCGCCCTCCTCGCCCAGAGGCTGGTCGAGGCTGGCGACGACGCGCGCTGCGTCGTCGACCTCACGCAGCTGCTTGACGCTGAGGCCGGCCGCGGTGGCGAGCTCCTCGTCGGTCGGGTCGCGGTCCAGCTCGTCGGTGAGCTTGACGCGCGCCCGTTCGACCTTGCGCTCACGATCGAGCACGTGCGCCGGCACGCGGATCTCTCGCGCCTTGTTCTGGATCGCTCGCTGGAGCGACTGGCGGATCCACCACGTGGCGTAGGTGGAGAACTTGAAGCCACGGCGCCAGTCGAACTTCTCGACGGCGCGGATGAGACCGAAGATGCCCTCTTGGATGAGGTCGAGGAGGGCGAGGCCCTGGTTCTGGTAACGCTTCGCGACGAACACCACCAAGCGGAGGTTGGCGTTGACCATTCGCTCCTTGGCGAGGTCGTCGCCCGCCTCGATGCGCTTGGCCAGCTCGACCTCCTCGGCCGCGGTCAGCAGTGGATGACGGCCGATCTCGTCGAGGAAGAGCCGGGTGGTGTCGGCGGTGACGTCGGCGAGCATGCGGTTGGAGACCGACGCGGTGCGAGCGTCGCGGCCACAGTCGTCGCGCACCCTGACGCCTTCGGACTCCATCCGGTGGAACAGCTCCGAGAGCTCGACGTCGTCGATTCCGAGCCGGTCGGCGACGGCGTGGACCTCGGAGAGGTCGAGGCAGCGCGTTCGGCGGGCGCGCTCGACCAGGCGGTCGAGCGGTCGTCGGTCGGTCGTCTCGGGCACGAATGCCTCATACCCGGACCCCGGCGGGGGATACCGCCTCGCCGGCGCCTCAGCGGGTGCGGCGGCGGGCGGCCTGCAGGGCGAGCGCGAGGGCGACGAGAGCAGCCGCCGGCACCAGCATCGAGGCGCCGCCGGTCTCGGCGATCTCGCCGCCGGCGGCCACCGACCCGGTGCCGCCGGTGGCGAGGCCACCGCCGGCGACCGTCGTGGACGACGCGGGGCCCGTCGTCGACGTCGCGACGGTTGTCGTGGTCGTTGCCGTGGTCGCCGTCGTCGCGCTGGTTGTCGTGGTCGCGGCTGCCGGTGACGCCTGCTGGGGGCCGCGGTCGCGGGAGACGATCGCGGCGCCGGTGGCCGCCACCAGGAGGAGCGCGATGAGCGCGACGAGACCGTTGCGCACCGTCGTCGACATCCGTCAGGTCCTGCTCCCTCTCCGCGGCACAGGGGCCGGCCCCGGCGAAGCTCCGGCGAGGCCGTCGCCTCCGCCTTCGGGCCGTGCCACCCTACGCGCGACCCTGGCGGGCGACGAAAGCGCTGGCGCGTCGAGGCCCGGCCGCACTCGGCAGCCGGGCCTCCCGCAGGTTCGGTGTCGTCAGGCCTTGACGAGGCGCCGGCGGGACGCCAGGAGAAGACCGATGCCGACGAGGATGGATGCCACGCCGGCGGCCAGCAGCTTCGCCGTGTTGACGCCGGTGTAGGCGAGGGTGGCGGGGGCCCGCTCGAAGCTCTCACCGAGCACCTGCGCCGGGCGAGCGGTGGTCGGCGCGGTCGGCGCCTGTCCCTCGAGCGTGACCTCTTCGCCGAGGACCTGGGCGCCGCGTGAGGTCGACGTCGCCTCGACCGCGGCCGGAGCCGGAGTGGGGGCCGGGGCC
>DATAKR010000025.1:0-1863 GCA_036261495.1 Acidimicrobiales bacterium
GAGCCGCGCGCCCAGGCCGGCCGGCCGGGTCAGGTCGCTCAGCCACCAGCCGACCTCTGGCAGGCCGCGCTCCGCGGCCAGCGTGCGGACCTCGGCACGCGCCGCCTCGGCCTCGCCGTCGTCGAGCCGCACCCGCTGGACGGCCCCGATCTGCGGGCCGAGCGGCAGGAACACCCAACCGCCCCCTTCGACCACGTGCGGATGGCGGGGCGTGACGAACGCCCCCGGGGCCTCGGCGATCTCCAGCAGCGACGGCGCCACGGTAGGCTCTTCCTACCACGCCCGAAGGAGAATTCCCATGACCGAAGTCGTCGAAGCGCCCACCACAGTCACCCCGATCAACCACTGGATCGCCGGCTCCGCGTACGCGGGGCAGTCCGGGCGGAGCGGCCCGGTGTTCAACCCGGCGACGGGCCGGCAGACGGGTGCGGTCGACTTCGCGACGGTCGAGGAGGTCGACAAGGCGGTTCAGGCGGCGAAGGACGCGTTCCCGGCGTGGCGGGCGCTCTCGCTGGCGAAGCGCGCCGAGCTCCTGTTCGCGATCCGCGAGCTCGTGCACGAGCGGAAGGAGGAGATCGCCAAGTTCCTCACCGCCGAGCACGGCAAGGTGCTCTCCGACGCGATGGGCGAGGTGACGCGCGGGCTCGAGGTGATCGAGTTCTGCTGCGGGATCCCGCACCTGCTGAAGGGCGGCATGACCGAGCAGGCGTCGACGGGCGTGGACGTCTACTCGATCCGCCAGCCGCTCGGCGTCGTCGCCGGCATCACACCGTTCAACTTCCCGGCGATGGTCCCCATGTGGATGTGGGCGCCGGCGCTCGCCTGCGGCAACACCTTCGTGCTGAAGCCGTCGGAGAAGGACCCGTCGGCGTCCGTGTACACGGCGCAGCTCCTGAAGGAGGCGGGCGTCCCGGACGGCGTCTTCAACGTGATCCACGGCGACAAGGTCGCGGTCGACGCGATCCTCGAGCATCCCGACATCGCGGCCGTCTCGTTCGTCGGCTCGACGCCGATCGCGAAGTACGTGTACGAGACCGCGACCGCGAAGGGCAAGCGGTGCCAGGCGCTCGGCGGCGCGAAGAACCACATGATCGTGCTCCCGGACGCCGACATCGACATGGCCGCCGACGCGGCGGTCTCCGCCGCCTACGGCTCGGCCGGCGAGCGGTGCATGGCGGTCTCCGTCTGCGTCACCGTCGGCGACGTCGCCGACCCACTGATCGACGCCATCAAGCAGCGCATCCCGAACGTGAAGATCGGCGACGGGATGGATCCCTCGAGCGAGATGGGCCCGCTCGTCACGAAGGAGCACCGCGACAAGGTCGCGTCGTACCTCGAGGACGGCGGCGGCGACATCGTCGTCGACGGCCGCGAGGGCTGCCCCGCCGACGGGTTCTTCCTCGCGCCGTCCCTGATCGACGGGCTCGAGCCGGGCATGCGCGCGTACGACGACGAGATCTTCGGGCCGGTGCTCGGGATCACGCGCGTCTCCACCTACGAGGAGGCGGTGCGGCTCGTCAACGAGAACGCGTACGGCAACGGCACGGCGATCTTCACCCGCGACGGCGGCGTCGCCCGCCAGTTCCAGTTCGACGTGCAGGCCGGCATGGTCGGGATCAACGTCCCGATCCCGGTGCCGGTGGCGTACTACTCGTTCGGCGGCTGGAAGGCGTCCCTCTTCGGCGACCGGCACATCTACGGGCCGGAGGGGATCGACTTCTACACCCGGACGAAGGTCGTCACCTCGCGCTGGCCCGATCCGGCCACCTCGAGCGTCGACCTCGGCTTCCCGCAAACACGGTAGAAGTGCGCCAACGTTTGCGCACGATCCGGTAACGGTCGTGTGAAACGCACTTGACAGTC
>DATAKR010000087.1:0-5445 GCA_036261495.1 Acidimicrobiales bacterium
GAGCAGCAGCGGGTCACCATCGCCCGCGCCCTCGCCGGCCGTCCACAGATCGTGTGGGCCGACGAACCGACCGGCAACCTCGACTCGGAGACCGCCGCCCAGGTGATGGGGCTCCTCCGGGAGCTGCACGCCGACGGCCTCACGCTGATCCTCGTGACGCACGACCCCGCCATCGGCGATGCCGCACCCCGCCGCATCGTCATGCGCGACGGCGAGATCGTCCTCGACGAGCGCCGGTGACCACGCGCGCACACCGGGCGCTCGCCGTCGCGGCCGGCGGCCTGCTCACGGTCGGGTTGCTCGCCGCGGGCGTGCTGCCGGTGCCGGTCGTCGTGCTCTCGGTGCCGTTCCTGGTCGTCGCCTGGCGCCGGCCGGTGCTGCGCCGACTTGCCTTCCGCAACGCGGCCCGCCGTCCGCGCGAGACGGCCCTGGTGCTGCTCGGGGCGCTCCTCGGGACCGCGATCATCACCGGGTCCGCCATCGTGGGCGACACCCTCGGGGCGTCGATCCGCCGAGGCGCGTTCACCCACCTGGGCCCGATCGACGAGGTCGTGCGGGCGGCCGACGGGCAGGATCCGGCGGCGCTCCTCGCCGCCGTCCGCGGCGTGCGGTCGCCCGACATCGACGGCGTGCTCCCGATCACCTCGGTCGGCGCGACCGTCGCTGCCCCCGGGCCCACGCCGGCGGCCGCGCCACGCGCGGAGCCGCACGCGACCCTGCTGGAGGTCGACTTCGCCGCGGCGCGGCGGTTCGGTGGCGACGGCGGCGCCACCGGCATCAGCGGACCGACGCCCGCGCCCGACCACGCCGCCATCGAGACGGATCTGGCCCGCACGCTCGACGTGCGCCCGGGCAGCACGGTCGAGGTCTACGCGTACGGCGCTACACGATCGGTCACCGTCGACCGCGTGCTGCCCCGCCTCGGTGTCGCCGGCCGGCGACCGGGCGCGGGCACGACCGCGCCGAACCTGTTCCTCTCGCCGGGGACGCTCGCCGCCATGGCCGCGGCGGCCCCGGCCGGGGCCGCGCCGCCCACCTACCTCGTCGCCGTCTCGAACCGCGGCGGCGTGATCGACGGCGCGGCGCGCACCACTCCGGTGGTCAAGGCGCTCGACGCGGCGGTGGCGGCCGCGAGGCTGCGTGCACAGGTGGAGCCGGAGAAGCGCAACCTCCTCGACGCCGCCGACGCCCAGGGCAGGGACTTCACCCGGCTCTTCGCGTCGATCGGGATGTTCAGCGCCCTGGCCGGCATCCTCCTCCTCGTCGCGATCTTCGTCATGCTCGCGGAGGAGCGGAAGACCGAGCTCGGGATGCTGCGTGCCGTCGGGCTCACTCGCCGCGGCCTCATCGGGACGTTCTCACTCGAGGGATGGGTCTATGCCCTGGGCTCATCCGCGCTCGGCACGATCGCCGGCATCGGCATCGGCCGGGTGATCGTCTTCGTGACCTCGAGGATCATCAGCCGCGGCGGACCGTTCGCGCTCGACATGCACTTCTCGGCGTCGCTGCCGAGCATCCAGCTCGGGTTCGTCGTCGGGTTCGTGATGTCGCTGGCCACGGTGGTGGCGACGTCGCTGTCCATCGCCCGGCTCAACGTCATCCGCTCGATCCGCGACCTGCCCGAGCCGCCCCGCGCTCGCCAGCGCGTGGCCTGGACCGCCGTGTCGGCGCTGTTCGTGGCGATGGGGACGCTGATGGCGGTTCGCGGGCTCGCGGCCAAGTCGCCGGCGCCGGTGCTCATCGGTCCCGCCATCGCCGGCCTCGGCGCGTCGGTGGTGTTGCGCCGGGTGATGGCCCGCCGGTGGGCCACCACGATCGCGGCGGCGTCCGTCCTGGTCTGGACGAGCATCAGCCCCAACCTCGCCCCGGACGCGTTCCACAACCCCGACATCTCCCTCTTCGTCGTCAACGGGGTGATCTACACGATCGCCGCGGTCGGCCTCGTGTCGCAGCATCAACAGCTCATCGGCCGGGTGCTCCGGCGCGCCGGCGGCGGAGCTCGGAACCTCTCGCTTCGCCTCGGGCTGGCGCATCCGCTCGAGCGCGGATTCCGGACCAGCACGATCCTGACGACGTTCGCGCTCGTGATGTTCACCCTCGTCGCCATGACGCTGTTCTCGGGGATCTTCAGCGCGCAGATCGACGGGTTCACCAAGGACGTCTCCGGAGGGTTCGCACTCCGCGCCTTCTCGAACGGCTCGAACCCCGCGTCGGCCGACGCTGTCCGGGCGGTCGATGGCGTGAGCGCGGTGTCGACCATGCTCACCGCCGGCGCCCAGTTCGCCGAGCCGGCCAAGCCCGGCTCCTTCGAGTTCTGGGGCCTGGCCGGCATCGACGACTCGTTCGTCGATCTCGGCCCGCCGGCGCTCGACCGCTGGCTGCCGAAGTTCTCGTCGGCGGGCGACGCCTGGCGCGCCGTTCGCTCCGACCCGTCGCTGATCGTCGTCGACGACTTCTTCCTCCAGCATCAAGGCGGACCGCCCCGAGGCCACGTCGTGCCGGGGCAGGTCGTGACCATGCGCGACCCCGCGACCGGCGCCGTCCACCAGCTGACGGTCGCCGCCGTGGCGAAGGTCGGGTTCATCGGCGCCCCCGCCTACACGTCGAGCCGGCTCGTCACCGACGTGTTCGGCGCACGCGCCGCCCCCGACCTGCTGCTCGTGGCGACGAAGCCGGGTGTCGACCCGCAGCGGCTGGCCGAGACGCTCAACGCTCGCTTCCTCCCTAACGGCATGGATGCGGTCGCGTTCCGCACGAGCGTGAGCGAGGCGCTCGCCCAGCAGCAGTCGTTCCTCCACCTGATGCAGGGGTATCTCGCGCTCGGACTCGTCGTCGGCGTGGCCGGCCTCGGCGTCGTGATGGTGCGCTCGGTCCGTGAACGTCGCCGCGAGGTCGGCGTCCTCCGATCGCTCGGGTTCGACGCCGGGCAGGTCCGGCGCGCCTTCCTCGTCGAGTCGGCGTTCGTCGCCCTCGAGGGCATCCTCCTCGGCGCGCTCCTCGCGGTGGTGTCGACGTGGCGGATCGTCGGCAGCGGCGCGTTCGGCGACGGTCTGCGCTTCGCCGTCCCGTGGGGCCCGGTGATCGTGGTCGTGGTGCTCGCGTTCCTCGCGACGCTCGTGGCCACGGTGGCTCCGGCGCAGCAGGCCTCGCGGATCCGCCCCGCCGTCGCCCTCCGCATCACCGACTGACGGAGGCGTCGCCCGCCTCGCCTCGCCGGGCGTCGCGGCTCTAGGCCGTGACGGGGCCGAGCGTCTGCGCCACGGTGTCGAACAGGCGAGCCGTGCACCCTGCCATGTCGGGCACCACCGGCAGGGCCTCGGTCGCGATGCGCTCGGCGATCGCGGCGAACGCCTCGCTGACCGGCCCGTCGTCGCACGCCGCGGGCGGCTCGCCGGCGTCGCCACCCGCCGCGACCGACGGGTCGAGCGGGATCGACCCGAGAAGCGGCACGCCCACCTCGGCGGCGAGGCGCGACCCTCCGCCCTCACCGAACAGCGCGTAGGTCTCCCCGTGGGCGCACGTGAACGCGCTCATGTTCTCGATCACCCCGGCCACGCGCAGGAACCCCTTGCGGGCCATGTCGGCGGCGCGGGCGGCCACCTTCTGGGCCGCGATCGCGGGGGTGGTGATGATCACCATCTCGGTGCGGGGCAGCATCCGGGCCAGCCCCATCTGGATGTCGCTGGTTCCCGGTGGCATGTCGATGAGCAGGTAGTCGAGGTCGCCCCAGGTGACGTCTTCGAGGAAGTGCTGGACGGCGCGGTTCAGCATGAGGCCGCGCAGCATCACCGCCTGGTCCTCCTCCGCGCCCTCGATCGATCCCATCGACACGACCTTCAACACGCCGTCGGCCACGCGCTTCTCGAGCGGGAGGATGCGCACCTTGCCGTCGGCGTCGCGCTGCGCCTCCACCCGTTCGGCGAGGCCGAGCATCCGCGGGATGGAGAAGCCGCCGATGTCGGCGTCGAGCACGCCCACGGTGAACCCTCGGCGCGCGAGTGCGACGGCGACGTTGGCGGTGACCGACGACTTGCCCACCCCGCCCTTGCCCGACGCGATGGCGACGACGCGGGCGGCCGGCGGGATCGCGGTGACGAGCTCGTCGCGCTCGCGGGCCTTCCACCGCGCCTTGGTCATGAGGGTCTTCTTCTGCTCAGCCGTCATCTCGCCGAAGGTGACCTTCACGTCGTCGACACCGGGGATGGCGCCGACGTGCACCTTCACGTCCTTCTGGAGCTGGCTGCGGAGGGGGCAGCCGGCGGTGGTGAGCGCGATCCGGACCTCGACCGTGCCGCCCCGCTGCTCGACGCCGTGCACCATGCCGAGCGAGACGACGTCGTCACCCAGCTCGGGGTCGATCACGCCGCGGAGTGCATCCTGGATGGCGACCTCGGAGACGGGCACGCTCTGATTTTACCGGGTCCGGCCGGTTAAACTAGGGGGGTGGACCGGCTCGCGGTGTTCAAGGCGCTCGGCGACAACACCCGCTACGCGATCTACCTCGAGCTCGCCCGCTCCGCGTCGCCGAAGACGACGGCCGAGATCGCCGAGACCCTCGACCTCCACGCCAACACCGTCCGGCCCCATCTCGAGCGGATGCGCGAGGCCGGCCTGCTCGCCGTCGAGACCGACAGCCGGGGCAGCGTCGGCCGCCCGCAGCACCGCTACTCGCTCGCCGCCGACGCGCCGGCGCTCGGTCTCGAGCCACCGACCTGGCAGGTGCTCGCCCACATGCTCGCCGACGTGGCCGCGTTCATGGCGCCCGAGCCCGACGACGTCGCCGCCATGAGCAGCGAGCAGGGCCGCGCCGCCGCCACCCGCCGGCCGGGCATGGCGTGCATCAGCGGGCTCGTCGACTCACTCGCCGAGCTCGGGTTCGACCCCGCGGAGGCCGAGGACGGCACGGTCACCTCGATCGCGTTCACCCACTGCCCGTTCCGGGAGCTGGCCGAGACGTATCCCGACCTCGTGTGCAACCTCCACCGCGGCTTCGTGGAGGGGTTCGTCGACGAGGCCGGGGGCGCCGACATCGTGTCCTTCGCCACCCTGGCCGACCGTGACCCGTGTCATGTAGAGCTGGTCACGGGGTAGCATCTTCCCAGCCCGAACCTCGCAAGGAGGCTCCGTGAGCGTCACCTCGCCCACCGACAGCATCACCCTCACCGACGCCGCGGCCGGCAAGGTCGCCGAGCTCATCGCCCAGGAGGGCCAGCCCGACCTCGCGCTCCGCGTCGCGGTCCGCCCCGGCGGCTGCTCGGGCTTCAGCTACGAGATGTTCTTCGACAGCGAGATCGCCGACGACGACCTCCAGCTCGCCTTCGGCGAGGTGAAGGTGCTCGTCGACCCGGCCAGCTCGAAGCTGCTCGCCGGCGCCACCCTCGACTACAAGGACGCGCTGCAGGGCGGCGGCTTCGCCATCAACAACCCCAACGCGCAGCGCACGTG
>DATAKR010000027.1:0-14431 GCA_036261495.1 Acidimicrobiales bacterium
CGCCCCGCGCGGCGATGCCCGTGCTCATCTGCACGAGGCTGTCGAACCCGCGCCGCTCGCACCACGGCCCATCCCACCCGTAGGCATCGACGCGGGCCACGACCACCGCAGGGTTCAGCTCGCGCAGCCGGCGGTCGCCGAAGCCCAGCGCGTCGAGTGCTCCCGGGCGGAGCCCCGAGACGATCACATCGGACTCGCGCGCCAGGTCCTCGAACCGCGCCGCCCCGTCACGTGCCCTGAGGTCGAGGTAGGCGCAGCGCTTGCCGGCCGTCGTCTCCGGCAGCAGCGACGGCACCTCGGCGAATCCCGGCGGATCGATCCGAAGCACGTCCGCGCCCCACGCGGCGAGGAAGCGGGTGCACTCGGGTCCGGCGATCACGCGGGTGAGGTCGAGGACGCGGAGGCCGGCCAGCGGGGTCGTCGCGGATGTTGGGATACGAAGGGCGTGGCGAGCATCGACCCCGGCGCTCGTGCCACCGCGGTGAATCGCCACCGGAGGTTCACGTCGCGCGACGCGACCGTGCTCATGTCGCTCCCACTCCGCTCGTGTGCGCATGGCGGCGGCGCAGCCACCCGCGGCCACGACCTCGGTCTCGAGGTCGGCGGCGTTCCACGTCGCCACCCGCGCACCCACCGCCGTCCGGTCGGCGGACGCGCCGAGCACGCGGAGCGCGGATTCGCGGTGGTGCGCGTAGTTGGTGTGGAGGCGGATCCATCCGTCCGCAGCCTCGTAGTCGCCCGCCACCGGGTCCCAGATCGGGGGGCGTTCCCAGCCGTCGGGGCGGAAGAGCGCCTCGGCGAGGAATGCCGCCGACGCACTTACGCCATCGACCTCCACCGGTGGGAAGGGAACGCCGCAGCGCGCCGCGAGGAGCTCCGCGACGGCGAGCGTTGCCGCCCCGACGGTTGCCGTGGCCCAGCCGGTGACGTCGAACACCGACGGCAGCACCTGCGGCGGCCCGGTGACCGTGACGTGATCGAGTGCCGCGGCCGGTCCGTCGAGGAGACCCCAGAGGGAGGAGAGGAGCGCGTCGTCACCCATGGGGCGAGCGTCGCCCAGGCCGGCCAACGTGTCAACGTTGATGGCAATCAACCTTCGGGCGGGCGAAGTGATCAGCCGCCGAGCAGACGCTGCTTCTGGGCGGCGAACTCCTCCTCGGTGAGGATCCCCTGATCGCGCAGGTCGGCGAGCTTGCGCAGCTGATCGGCGAGGTCGGCCGGCGGCGCGGCCCCGGGCGTGGGCGCCGGCGAGGCATCGCCCGCGGGTGAAGGCGCGGTGGGCGGCGCGGACGGCATTGACGGGGGTGCGACGTAGCCGCCCTGGGGCGTGCCCATCGTCGGCGCGCCATAGGGCGGCGGCATCACCGACTGCTGTGCACGCAGCTCTCGCACGAGCGTGTTGATGAGGTCGCGCACCTGGTATGGCCCTTCGATGTTGTCGAGCGTCACCTGCGGCTCGCCGTAGAACTGCGGGTGACCGAGGTGGACGACGACGTCGCCCACGTCCTTGCCCGTCTGCATCACGTTCTGGCGGACGTCGACGTCGCGCACCGCCCACAGCGGCACCTGGTTCGACGACGTGCCGAGCACGCCCGACTCGACGTAGATCGCGTCGCGGGTGATGCGGTAGTGCACGGCGCCGACGCCGACCGCCGCAGTGGCGCTCTTGCGATCGCCGGCCCAGATCGTGTTGGGATCGTTGGCGGCCGCCTCGGCGCGCTTCGCCTGCTGCTCCGCCATCGCGGCCTTCGCCTTGTCGCCCAGGTCCTTGCCCTGCTCGACGGCCTGTTGGGCCGCCTGCTTGAGCTTGTCCTTCCACGACCCGCCCGGCCGTGCCGGGGCTGCGCCGGCCGCGGTGCCGGCGTCTGCCGCGGTGCCGGCGTCGACTGCTGCGGGCGCCGCCGGCGGGGGCGGGGGCGGCACGTCGCCCACCGGGTCCGGTGGGTCGATCGACGTCGCGCCGGCGTCGGACACGTGCTCGGTCCACGCCGAGCCGTTCCAGTACCGCAGCTGGTGCCGGCCGTAAGGGTCGCTCTGCCAGCCCGCCTGCTCGCTCATGTTCCACTCCCGGGGTGTCGACGTGTCCGCTCCGGACGCCCGGCTCGAGGCCGACGTTCAGTGTGCCCGACGCGCGGGTAACCCTCGGACGTGAACCTCCTCCTCATCCTGTTGCTGCTCGTCGTGTGCGGAGCGATCGTGGTCGCCCTCGCGGCGCGGCGGCGTCCTTCGGGCACCCCCGCCGTCGGCGGGCCCGACGTGCCCATGTCGACGTCGCCCTCGGGCGATCGGCCCTGGGAGCGCAACGCCGAGGAGCTGCGCACCGTCCGTCCGAGCCAGGCGCAGGTGGGCGAGAGCGCCCGTCAGCGCCGCGCGCCGCGGACCGAGGACTCGTAGCGCGCCGGTCGCAAAGCCCGCTCGGCCTCGGCGGATCGCACCGCGAACCAGGTCTTCGCGATCGTCGTCCCGAGGAGGAGCGCGGCGAGGAGCGCCAATGGGAGCTCGGCGGTCGGTAGCGCCGCGGCCGGTGCCGTGACGTCGCCGGCCCCGCCATAGGTGCGGAGGTGCAACGCGGTCGCGGGGTCGCCGGCGTCGGCGAGCGGCAGGTCGGAGGCGGCGGGTCCGGCGCGGCGGCGGGTGCCGGCCGGCCGGGGTGGCGTCGTCACCACGGCCCCGGGCGAGGGTGGCGGCGCCGGCGCGGGCGCGAGCCGCGTCGCCCCGGCGGTAGGCGCGTCGTCGTCGGCGATCGTGACGACCGCCGGCGGCCCCACCGAGGCGACGGCGCCGCCCGAGCCGGCGCCGGTGAGCTCGACCTCGAACGTCTCGTCGGCCTCGGTGACGCGATCGTCGAGGATCGTCACCGTCACCTGCTTGGCGTTCTCGCCGACCGCGAACGTGAGCGTCCCGCCCGCGGCCCGGTAGTCGCTGCCGGCATGGGCGGAGCCGTCGCGCGTCCGCCACGTGACCGAGCCGGCGGCGAGCCCGACGCCCGAGCGCCGGACGGTGAGCGTGACCGACCCGTCTCCCTCGGCGGTGCGAACAGAAGACGGTGAGATGGTGACGTCGCCACTCGCCGCGCGCGCGGGTGCAGCGGCCACCGCGAGCGACGCGCCGGCGATCGTCGCGACCGCGATCGCGGCGCCGGCACGGAGGCGTCGGGCCTGGGCGCGGGCCGCGTGGCGCCACCCGTCCGCCATCAGGCGCTCGACGCCGATGCCGGCAGCTCCGCTCCGGGGCGGTGCGATGCGGTGGACCCCTCCGACGCACAAGACTTCGACACCGATCCGCGTAGTCCTCGCTTGCCGGCGCGGAATCGGCGTGCGACGGTCGGGAGGTGGACCTCGACGCCGACGCCACGCTCGGCCTGGCCGCCGGTCGCGTCTTCGAGGCGGTGGCCGACCTCGCGACCTACCCGGCGTGGGCGGGCATCGTCGGGTCGGCCGCGCCGGCGGTCGCGTCTCCCGACGGTGCTGACCCGGGGCCGGCATGGGACGTCGATCTCGTGGCGCGGCTCGGGCCGCTGTCGCGGTCCAAGCGGGTGCGCATGGTTCGCGACGTGTGCGACGAAGGGAAGCGGGCGCGGTTCGTGCGTCGCGAGCTCGACGGCGCCCGCCACTCGGCGTGGATCCTCGAGGCGACGCTCACGCCCGCCGGCACCGACCGCACGACGCTCCACATGCATCTGCACTACAGCGGCGCTCGCTGGCTCCCCGGCCTCGACCTGCTGCTGCGGGAGGAGGCCCGCCGCGCCGGCGGGCGGCTCGAGCGCTTCGTGCGCGACGGCGCCCCGTGAGGACGGTGACCGGCCGCCAGTGCGCGTCAGCGAGCCGCGGCCTGCTCGGCCCGCCGAGCCTCGCGGAGTGCGTCGAGGCCCTGCCCCATCAGCTCGAGGCCCTCGACCAGCTTCTTCGCCTGGGCCGGCGTCAGGTGCGCGGCGATGGCGTCGAGGCGCTCGGCCAGCGCGGCGTCGCCGGCCGCCAGCGCCCGGTGCCCTTCGGCGGTGATGAGGTGGAGGACACGCCGGCGATCCTCCTCGGACGCGACTCGCTCGACCAACCCCCGGGCGACGCACCCGTCGACCAGCGCCGTGAGCGACGGGGGGCTCACCCCGAGTGACCCGGCCAGCGCCGACGCCCGCTCCGGCCCGCCCGACAGGAACAGCAAGAGACGGTATTGCGGCAGCGACAGGCCGACCTCACCGAGGACGACCTCCATCGCCTTGCTGAACCGGGCCGCACCACGGACCGCCGCGACCCGCTGCGCGACGGGCGGGGACGGTGCGTCGCCGCTCGCCGCGGCGTTCGAGCCTGCGCTGGTCGCTTCGACAGTCACATGGTTAGAGTACCGAAGTAAACCGCCCGGTGTACAGGACCGGAACGGGCGTCATAGGGTTGTCATCCGAGACCTGGCAGCACTTTCGGGCGAATCGCCCACCGACAGGAGGCCGAATGCAGGACCGAGACAAGCTCTACATCGACGGAGCGTGGGTGCCGTCGACGGGGACGGGCACCATCGACGTCATCAACTCGACGACCGAAGAGGTGATGGGTCGCATCCCCGAGGGCACGCCCGACGACGTCGACAAGGCGGTCAAGGCCGCGAAGGCGGCGTTCCAGACCTGGTCCCGGACGTCGCGCGAGGAGCGCGCCAAGTACCTGCAGGCGATCACCGAGGGCCTGATGGCCCGCAACGACGACATCGCGACCGTCGTGTCGCAGGAAGTCGGCATGCCGAAGACCCTCTCCGGTCTGATCCAGGCCGGTCTTCCCACCATGACCTTCGGCTCGATGGGCCAGCTCATCGACAGCTTCGCCTGGGAGGAGCAGGTCGGCACGTCGCTCGTCGTCCGCGAGCCGGTTGGCGTCGTCGGGGCCATCACGCCGTGGAACTACCCGCTGCACCAGATCGCCGCCAAGGTCGCGCCCGCGCTCGCCGCCGGCTGCACGGTGGTGCTGAAGCCGAGCGAGGTCGCCCCGCTCAACGCCTTCATCCTGGCCGAGATCATCGCCGACGCCGGCCTGCCGGCGGGTGTGTTCAACCTCGTCACCGGCACCGGCCCGGTGGTCGGTGAGGCCATCGCCGCCCATCCCGACGTCGACATGGTGTCGTTCACCGGCTCGACCCGGGCCGGCAAGCGCGTCAGCGAGGTCGCGGCCCAGACGATCAAGCGGGTCCACCTCGAGCTCGGCGGCAAGTCGCCCAACGTGATCCTCGAGGATGCCGATCTCGAGAAGGCCGTCACCGCCGGCGTCGGTGCCTGCTACCTCAACTCCGGCCAGACCTGCTCGGCGCTCACCCGGATGATCGTGCCCCGCTCGAAGCTCGCCGAGGTCGAGGACATCGCTGCCCGCGTGGCCGAGACGTACACCCCCGGTGATCCGTTCGAGATGACGACCCGGCTCGGCCCGCTGGTGTCGGCCGCCCAGCGCGAGCGCGTCCGCGGCTACATCCAGAAGGGCATCGACGAGGGCGCCAAGCTCCTCACCGGTGGTGCCGAGGCGCCCGAGGGTCTCGAGAAGGGCTACTTCGTCCGGCCGACCGTCTTCTCGGAGGTCACCCCCAAGATGACGATCGCGCAGGAGGAGATCTTCGGCCCGGTCCTGTCGATCCTCCCGTACGACACTGAGGAGGAGGCGATCGAGATCGCCAACGACACGGTCTACGGCCTCGCCGGGGCGGTGTGGTCGGCCGACGCAGAGAAGGCCAAGGGCGTCGCCCGTCGCATCCGCACCGGCCAGATCGAGATCAACGGCGGCGCCTTCAACCCGCTGGCGCCGTTCGGTGGCTTCAAGCAGTCGGGCAACGGCCGTGAGCTCGGCAAGTTCGGCCTCGAGGAGTTCACCGAGGTCAAGAGCCTCCAGCTCTAGCTCTAGAGCCAGACGGCTGTTCCCGTTCGGCGGATCGGCGTCGCAGCAGCGACGTCGATCCGCCGAACGTCGCGTCAGGGCGCCGTGGTCGTGGTGGTGGCGCCCGACGTGCCGCCGGACGTGCTTCCCGACTTCACCGTCGTCGACGTCGTCGCTGTCGACGACGTCGTGGCCGACGTCGAGGAGGTCGTGGTGGTCGGCTTCGGCGGCGGCTGCTTGGCCGTGGTCGTGGTGGTCGGCTGGGCCGTCGTGGTCGTGGTGTCCTGCGGCGTCGACGAGGTCGTCGTGGTGTCGGCGGGAGTGGTGGTCGTCGTGTCACCGGGCGGCGGCAGGTTCGTCGACTTCAGATGCAGGTTGAGCTGATCGGGCGAGGCGGTGAAGATCGGCTGCACCGGGACGCCCTCGAGGGCCGGCCGCATGATCTCGCTGAAGATGCGGGCGGGGAAGGTGCCGCCGGTGACGCCGTGCACCCCGTGCACGTTGTCCATCGGGCGGTTGCTGTCGGAGTAGCCGACCCACACCGACGTGGCCAGCTGGGGCGTGAAGCCGTCGAACCAGGCGTCGTGGCTGTTCTCGGTGGTACCGGTCTTGCCGGCGAGGGGCCGGCCGATGTTGGCGCCGACGCCCGTGCCCCGGCGCACGACGTCCTGCAGCGGGTTGTTGAGGACGCCGACCTCCTCGGGCTTGAACGCCTGGCGGGTCTCCGGCTTGTGGAGGTAGATGACCTTGCCCTTGTCGTCCTTGATCCCCGAGATCGCGTAGGGCTTGGCGTACACGCCCTTGGCCGCGAAGGTGGCGTACGCGGCGGCCATCTCGAGCGTGTTGACGCCCTTGCCGTCGAGGCCGCCGAGGATCGCACCGCCGGCGCCGGTGGCGTCGTCGGGCACACCCGCGTCGCGGGCGGCCTGGAGCACGTTCTTGGGGCCGGCGTCACACGCGAGGTGCACGAACACGACGTTGATCGAGTGCACGAGCGCCTCGTCGACGGTCATGGTGCCGCCTCCATCCTCGCCTGCGTAGTTGTTGACCGGCTGGGGGCCGTAACAGGGGATGACCTGGCCGGAGGTGCCGTCGTAGGTGGTGCGGGGATCGATGCCCTGGCGCAGGCCGGCGAGGTAGCTGAACGGCTTGAACGACGACCCGGCCTGGCGGCCGGCGAGGCTCGACATGTCGTACTGGGTCTTGGAGAAGTCGAGGCCGCCGAACAGGTTGCGGATGGCGCCGTCGCCGGGCACCACGGTGGCGACCGCGGTGTCGGGGTCGTCGGGCGCCCCGAGGTTCTTCTTGACCGCATCGACGGTGGCGTTGAAGACCTTGGGATCGAGCGTCGTCTGGATCGTGTAGCCGCCGGTGACCAGCTGGTTGGCCCTCGTCTCGGGCGTGGCGCCGAGGGCGTCGAGGGTGTTGGCCTCGCGCTTCACGAACTCGACGAAGTGCGGGGCGATGGTGTTCTCGCCCGCCGGCGTCGGCGGAACGACCTGGAGGGGCTCGGCCTTTGCCGTATCGAGGTCGGCCTTCGAGAGCCAGTGGTTGCGGGCCATGTTGGTGAGCACCTGGTTGCGGCGTCGCACGACGGCCTCGGGGTTCTTGCGGGGATCGAGCCCCTCGGGTGATCGGATCTTGCCGGCGAGGGTGGCCGCCTGGGCGGCGGTGAGGTCCTTGGCGTGGACCCCGAAGTAGGCCTGGGCCGCGGCGTCGATGCCGTAGGCGCCGTCACCGAAGTACACCTGGTTGAGGTAGCGCTCCAGCAGCTCGTTCTTGGTGTACTTCTTCTCGAGCTGGGTGGCGTAGAGCACCTCCTTCAGCTTGCGGAGCACCGTGCGCTGGCCAGCGGTGTAGTTGATCTTGGCGAGCTGCTGGGTGATCGTGCTTCCGCCCTGCACGCTCGAGCCCTGCGCGTTGCGGAGGAGGGCCCGGCCGATGGCGCTCGGGTCGATGCCGCCGTGCTCGTAGAACTTGGCGTCCTCGGCGGCGAGGACGGCGTGGGGCACCTGCGGCGGCAGGTCCTTGAGCCGGACGATGTCGCGGTGCTGGGCGTTGTCGAGCCGGGCGAGGACGCTGCCGTCGGACGCGAGGATCGTCGTCGTCTCCGGCAGCTTGTGGAGGTCGGCGATCTTCGGTGCCATCGGAGAGGCGGCGAACAGGATCACCTTGCTCGCCCCGATCGCGGCGGCCTTCCGGAGGGGCGGGATCAGGGCGACGGCGAGGACGGCGACGAGCGTGACCCCGGCGATGCGGAGCCACGGGACCGACCTCAGGCGCGCGAAGCGCCGCGAGGGGCGTGCGGTGGATGCCATGCGCTCTCGTTCATTGCACAGTGGTCACCGGGCGAAACCTCGCCCAGCTCGACCACGGGCTCGAGGCGCGAGGCGAACCGTCGCATCGATCGCAGGAGCACGGCGCCGGTGAGGGCGACGAGCACGGCGTTGGTGACCGCGCCGGCGGCGTCCCAGGCGAAGGATGTCGCCACGTAGAACGACCAGTACCGGTGCAACGTGGCGACCAGACCCAGTCCCGGCGACCACGAGAGGGGGCCGCCGTCGAGCACGAACGGCCAGAACCACAGGTTGAGCACGGCGCCGTACACGAACCCCCACGCCCAGGCGTAGGCGGCGAGGATCGCGACCTCGGCGCGGGCGGGGAGCCGACCGGTGACCCGCCCGAGCAGCCCCGCCCCGCCGGCCATCCAGCCGAGCGCCAGCATCTGGAACGGCAGCCACGGGCCGATGCCGCCGGTGACGACCGCCGACGTCGCCATCGACGCCAGGCCCAGCAGCAGGCCGAAGCGCGGGCCGAACGCGGCGCCGGCGAGCACGACGAGGAAGAAGATGCCGCTTCCGCCGCCGGGCAGGTCGAACAGGCGGAGCAGGCCGGCGGTCGCGGCGAGCACGCCGAGCAGCGCGATGGTGGCGCCGTTCATCGTCCCGCGCCGCACCTCGAGCGCGACGGCGGCGACCGCGAGGGCGCCCACGAGTGCGGCGACGAGCGGCGCGTCGGCGGCGTGGGCCTGCGACGGCAGGGACCCGCGCGGCAGCCAGAACGGATAGAGGAACGCAGCCGCGCCGACGACGACGACGAGGAGGTACACCGCGGCCGGCCGGCTGCGCGTCGCCAGCGCGATCATCCGGCCGCCTCGAGCGCGGTGGCGACCTCTTCGACCGTGAGGAACGGCGGCAGGACGCGCAACACCTGCGGTGCGAAGAGGCTGCCGGCCAGCACGTCACGCGCCGGTCCGGACGCGACCACGTCGCCGTCGCCGAGGACGACGGCCCGGGTTGCGACTCGTGCTGCCAGCTCGATGTCGTGGGTGGCGAGCACGACGGCGTTGCCGGCGGCCGCGTGGGCCCGGACGGCCGCTTCGAGCGCGTCGCGCGATGCGGCGTCCATGCCCCTCGTCGGCTCGTCGAGCAGCAGCACTCCGGCGCCGCCGACGGCGACGGCGGCGATCGCGACCCGCTGGCGCTCGCCGCCCGACAGGCTCCGGGGGTGCCGCGCCGCGAGGTGCTCGAGGTGGAGCGCGGCCAGCCACCGGTCGACGGCACCGTGGTCATGGCGACCGAGCAGGCGCAGCGTCTGCTCGAGCTCGCGCCGCACCGTGGGCGCGAACAACAGGCTGTTGGGATCCTGCGGCACGTAGGCCACGGGCACGGCCGAGGTGACCGTTCCCGACGTCGTCGGCTCGAGCGTGGCCGCGGCGCGCAGGAGCGTGGTCTTGCCCGCGCCGTTGCGGCCGAGCAGGGCGACCACCTCTCCCTCGCGGACGGTGAGGTCGACGCCGCGCAGCACCGTCCTGCCGCCGAGGGCGACTGACACGTTCACCGCATCGAGGAGTGCGTCGCCGGCCGCGGCGGGGGCCGGTCGGGGGAGCGGGAGGCGAGGGGCGGTGTGACCGCGGGCCTCCTTCACGGTGAGCGGGGGAGGCACCCATCCGAGCAGGCGACCGAGCCGCGTCACGGCGGGCGCGCCGGCGTAGGACGAGAGGACGTCCCCCGGCATCCCCGGCGGGGTCGCGAGGCCGCCGCCGGCGAGCACGAGGGCCCGGTCGGCCAGCGGCGCGGCCCGCTCGAGGCGGTGCTCCGCGAGGAGGATCGTCGTGCCGAGGTCGTCGTTGAGCCGGCCGAGCGCCGCGAGCACATCGTCGGCGCCCTGAGGGTCGAGCTGGGAGGTGGGCTCGTCGAGCACGAGCGCGGCGGGCGCGGCCGCCAATGCCCCCGCGATGGCGCACCGCTGGCGCTCGCCGCCCGAGAGCGACGCCGGCGAGCGGGCGCGGAGATGGGCGATGTCGAGCGCGTCGAGGACCTCCTCCACACGCCGCCGCATCGTCGCCGGATCGACCCCGAGGTTCTCGAGCACGAACGCCAGGTCGGCTTCCACCTCGTCGACGACGAACTGGGCCTCCGGATCCTGATGGACGAAGCCGACGACGTCGGCGAGCGCACGCGGCGGCGACGATCGCGTCGACCGGCCGAACGCGACGACGTCGCCCGAGAAGCGGCCGCCGGTGGCATGCGGGACGAGGCCGTTGGCGCACCGCAGGAGCGTGCTCTTGCCCGACCCCGAAGAGCCCGCGACGAGGAGGATCTCACCGCGCCGGACCGTGAGGTCGACGCCGCCGAGCACGGGCGGACCATCCGGATACGCGAAGCGCACCTGGCGGTACTCGAGTGCCGTCACCGGCCGGACCTCGTCATCCCCGGGAGCATGGGTATCGCCAGCGCGAGCACGCACGCGAGCGCGGCGACGCTGACCGGCGGGAGGCCGAGCGGTGCGCCGAGCACCGACGCCGGCCAGTCGAGTGACGCATCGTGGGTCGCGCCCACGAGCGCGAGCCCCGCCGGCGCGATCCACGCCGTGCCGGCCAGCATCCAGTCGCGCCCCGACAGGCGCCGGCTGCGGTAGCGGACCCGGCGGGTGCCACGCGACGCGAGCGTGATCGCGGCGGCCAGGGCGATGGCGCCGATCGCGAGGAGGGCCGACGCCGTCGCGGCGGCGCGGGCGACGAGGGCGACGAACGCCGCGGCGATGGTGAGGAGTGCGCCGGCGCCGAGCCAGCCCGACACGGCGTCCGACCGCGACGCACCGCGATGGCCGAATCCACGCGAGTCCATCGACTCGGCGAGCGCCACCGCCCGCTCCATGCCCGTCTCGAGGATCGGCACGAGCTGGCGAAGGAGCCGCCCACGCCGGATGACGCGCCCGCCCGTGCGCGCCCGGTCGGCCTCGCGAACGGCGCCGATGGCGGCGAGGGTCGAGGGCACGAAGGCGAGCGCGACCGTGATCGCGAGGCCGATCTCGTAGAACGCGCGGGGCGCGGCCTGCACGAGCTCGTAGTGCGACACGACGCCGTTGAAGGCGCCGAACACGGCGACGATGCCGACGATCACCCACGCGTCGGCCGCGGCTCGCACGACCACGCCCGTCTCGATCGAACCCCCGACGGTGAACCCTCCGAGCACCGTAGGAAGCGTGAGGTGGGGGAGGTGGACGATCGCCGCGCCGCCGGCGTGCGCGGTGAGCGCGGTGAGTGCGACACGCAGCGCCCCGAAGGCGACGCCGGCGAGCAGCAGGACAGGGAAGGCGCCGGCCAGCGGGGCGTCCTTGGCATGCGCCTCCAGCACGAGCGCGGCGATGGCGATGACGACCGTGACGTAGACGGGGTTCGGCGCGAGCTGGACGACGGCCGCGGCGGCGAGCGCCCACGACACCCAGGCGACGGACGCGACGCGAGGTCGCGGGCGGGCGGGGGCGCGGGCGGTAGTGGGCGCCTCGGCGGGCGCGAGGACGGGCTGGCGGCCTCTCACCGGTGAACGTCTAAAGTACGGCCTCAACGGAGGTCGCCCACAACCCGGACGTTGTGAGCGGTCCCATCAGAGGGACGGGGGAAGCCGGTGCGAGACCGGCGCTGACCCGCAGCTGTGACCGGCCTCCGGGCCGGGAGCCAGAATGCCCGCCTCCGCTGCGCCGGCTCCACCGGCGCTCACCGACAACTACGACCCTCGTGGAGCGGGGTCAGCGGAGGATGAGCATGTCTCGTCGTCGTTCTCGTGGCCTCCGGGCGGCGCTCGCCGCCGGCGCCACGCTCGTGCTCGGCGTGGCCGCGGTGCCCCCCGTCGTCGCCGGTGCCGTCGCGGCGACCGGCCCCGCCGGCCGTGCCGCGCAGTGGGTGGCCACCCAGCAGCAGCCCGACGGTGGATTCGAGGTCGCCGGGTTCCCCGGATTCGAGACGCCCGACGCCATCCTCGCGGTCGGCGCCGCGGCCCAGACGGGCGGTCCGTGGAGCGCCCGCGCCGCCCTCTCGGCGCTCCTGGCCGAGCGGTCGACGGATGGGCGGACGCCCCTCGACTACGTCGACGACCTCGCCGACGGCACTGGCGGGAACACCGCTCCGACCGCCGGCACGGCGGCAAAGCTGATCGCGCTCGTCGCCGCGCCGCTCTGCCTCGACGCCTCGCACTTCGACCCGTCCGGCGACGGCGCCACCGACCTCCTCGCGATCGTCGATGCGGCCGCGGCGCCCGACGGTACGTACGGCACCTTCAACGCGACCCTGTACGCCGCCATCGCCTACGAGTCGCTCGGCCGGCAGGTCGCGGGCGCGACGATCGACAGCATCAGAGGGGGGCAGCAGGCCAACGGTGGGTGGAACTACAGCGGCGACCCGTCGGGCACCGATGTTGATCCCGACACGACTGGTCTCGCGGTCGAAGCGCTCGTCGGCGCCGGCGCTGGTCCGCTCGACGGAAGCGTCCAGCGGGCGGAGTCCTTCCTCGCCGAGACCCAGGACGCGTCGGGGGGGTGGGCGAACCCGTCGTCGTTCTCCGACGTGAACCCCAACTCCACGGCGCTGGCGGAGCTGTCACTGCGGGCCGCCGGCGTCGACACCTCGACCCGCACCTGGCGCGACAACGCCGCGTCGCCGGCGCGGACCAGCGAACCCTACGTCGCACCCGCCGAGTACCTGGCGTCCCAGCAGCAGCCGGACGGCCGCATCGCCACGCCCAACGACCAGTACGGGATCAACACGTTCGCGACGACGCAGTCGATCGAGGCGCTCCTCCGCACGACGCTGCCCGTCGTGCCCGCGGCCGGCACCTGCCCGGCGTCGGGCTACCGGATGTTCGGCGCCGACGGCGACGTGTACGCCTTCGGCGCGGCTGTCGACGCCGGGTCGCTGCGGGGCATCCCCCTCAATCGCCCGATCGTGACGGCGGCCTCGACGCCGTCCGGCCGCGGCTACCTCGAGTTCGCGTCGGACGGTGGTGTGTTCGCGTTCGGCGACGCGGCCTTCGAGGGTTCGCTCGGCGACCGCCCGCTGAACCAGCCCATCGTCGCCGGCGCGGTGACGCCGACCGGTCGCGGGTACCTCCTCTTCGCCGCCGACGGCGGTGTGTTCTCGTTCGGTGACGCGCCGTTCGCGGGTTCGCTGGGCGACCGGCCGCTCAACCGGCCGATCATGGCGGGCGCGGTGACGCCGTCGGGTCAGGGCTACGTGCTGTTCGCGTCCGACGGCGGCGTGTTCTCGTTCGGCGACGCGCCCTTCGCGGGCTCGCTGGGCGACCGCCCGCTCAACAGTCCGATCGTCGGTGGCGACGCCACGCCGTCGGGCGCGGGGTACCTCATGGTCGCGGCCGACGGCGGCGTGTTCTCGTTCGGTGACGCCCCGTTCCTCGGGTCGCTCGGCGACCTGCGCCTGAACCGCCCGATCGTCGCGGGCGCCCGCAGCTCGACCGGACGCGGGTACGCCCTGTTCGCCTCCGATGGTGGCGTGTTCACGTTCGGCGACGTCGGCTTCGCGGGATCCATGGCGGGCCGGCCGCTCGCCAGCCCGATCGTTGCCGGCGCGGTCCTCTGAGCCGATGCGAGTCCGACCCGGCGCCGGGGTGGCGGCGGCCGTGGCGTTCGCCGCGCTCGTCATCGCCGGCGGTGGCGGCGCCCGGCTCGACCCGGCCGGCGCCCAGCAGAGCCACCGGGCGGCGGTGGTCGTCGACCTCGGCGACGGCAGCACCCCGCGCGCCGCGTGCGTGTCGTTCGATGCCGACTCGATCTCGGGCATCGACGCGCTCCGCACCGCGAACATGTCGCCCGAGGTCTACGGCTACAGCCAGGGCGCGGCCGTGTGCGCTCTCTGTGGCAAGGGCTGCCCGGCCGACAGCAGCTGCCTGACCTGTCACCAGCCCTGGTACTGGGCCTACTCGCGGGCGCCCGCCGGCTCCACGTCGTTCACCTACTGGGGGTCCGGCGCGGGGCGGTCGACGGTGCACGACGGCGACGTCGAGGGGTGGCGGTGGAGCGACGGGTCCGCGGGGACGACGACGCCGGCGTACCAGTCGGCGGACCAGGTCTGCGCCGTCGGCCCGTGGTACCGCTACACCGCCGCGTCGACGGGTTCCGCGGGGACGGGATCGGGGTCCGGTGGCGGCTCGACGACGTCGACGACCGCGGGGCCCTCCGATGCCGGCTCGACGGGTGGGTCGGCAGGTGGATCGGCGCCGGGGGCCGCGTCGGGGTCAGGGTCGCCGACGACCGCGGCACCGGTCGCCCCGCCCGCCGTCCCCGGGATGAGGGCG
>DATAKR010000126.1:0-7693 GCA_036261495.1 Acidimicrobiales bacterium
GTCAGCGGGCCGACGAACGCGATCACGAGCTCGTCCTCGGCGCGCCGCGACTCGACGCGGGCCTCGGTCACTCCGCCGAACAGGAACAGCGTGATGCCCTTGACCTCGATGCCCCGCCGCGTCGAGACGATGGCGTGCGCCAGCTCGTGGAGCAGGACCGAGGCGAAGAACGCCGCCGCCGCGGCGGCCGCCAGCGCGGCCCCTGACGCGCCCTTCAGGCCCGGGTGGAACGTGGTGAAGCGGAGGTAGAGGCTGTAGGCGATCAGCAGGGCGATGAGCGTCCAGGAGGCGTCGACGCGGATGTCGATGCCGGCGATCCTGGCGACCCGCCACGAGCTACCGAACACGACCCCGGCCTACCTCCGGACCGCGCGACCGGGCAAGGGCTCAACCTCCCGACATGCTTCGCCTCCTGGGCCGGGTCGTCGCCGAGGCGCCCGGCCGTCCCGACGGCGCCGGCGCCGACCACCCCATGCGGAAGGTCACCTCCCAGGTCGCCTTCGAGCCCGACGGGTGGACGCCCGAGCGGGCGGCGAAGGTCGCCGCGCTGTTCGACGACCTCGCGCCGACGTGGAACCAGCGCGGCACCGCCGACCGCACCGAGGCGCTCGACGACGCCCTCGCCCGGGGCGGACCGTTCCTCCATCAGGCGCCGTGCCTCGAGGCCGGCTGCGGCACCGGCCTGATCACGCCGCTGCTCGCCGAGCACTTCCCGGTGGTGATCGCCCTCGATCTCGCCTTCGAGATGCTGTGCCGCGCCCCGAGCGACCTGCCCGCACCGCGGGTGCACGGCGACTCGTCGCGACTGCCGCTGCCCTCCGCGTCGATGGGCACGGTGGTTCTGGTCAACGCCTTCCTCTTCCCGAGCGAGGTCGAGCGCGTGCTGCTCCCGGGTGGCGCGCTGGTGTGGGTGAACACGCTCGGCGACCGCACGCCCATCCACCTCCCCGCCGAGGCGGTCGACCGCGCCTTGGGAGGCGGGTGGGAGGGTGTCGGCGCCGAGGCGGGCTGGGGGACGTGGGCCGTCTTCCGCAAGCCGGCCGCCCGCTGACACGGCCGCGCGTCGAAGAGGCGGTCTCGCGCTACCGCACGCCGAGGCGCCGCGCGACCAGCTCGAGGCGCTCGGTCGGCTGCACCATGGCGACCCGCACGTGGTCGGCGCCTTCGGGGCCGAAGGTGTCACCCGGCGCCACGAGCACGCCGCCCTCGGCCGCGAGCCGCTCGGCGAAGCCCCAGGCGTCACCGTCGGGAGCACCCACCCACAGGTAGAAGCCGCCGGCCGGCAGCGCCGCCGCGGACCCTGCGGCCGCGAGCACGTCGCGGAACAGCTCGAGGCGCTCGAGGTAGCGGGCGCGCTGCTCGTCGACGTGGGCGTCGTCGCCGAGTGCCGCCGCGGCCGCGGCCTGCACCGGCGCCGGCACCATGAACCCGGCGTGCTTGCGAACCTCCTCGAGGTACGCGACCAGCTCCGCATCGCCGGCGTAGAAGCCGGCGCGCGCCCCGGCGAGGTTGGAGCGCTTCGACAGCGAGTGCACGGCGACGACGCCCTCCGTGCCGCATTCGAGGATGGTGTGGCGGTCGCCCGTCCAGGTGAACTCGACGTAGCACTCGTCGCTGAACACGGGGATGCCGCGCGCCCGTCCCCACTCGGCGGCGGCGCCGAGGTCGTCGACCTGGCCGGCGGGGTTCCCCGGCGAGTTGACCCAGAGGGCGAGGGCCCGGTCGGCGTCGTCGTCGTCGATCGAGTCGAGATCGAGGTGGAAGTCGTCGTCGACGTGCACCGCAACGGGCCGCAACCCGGCGAGGATCGCCCCCATCTCGTACGTCGGGTAGGCGACCGACGGGTACAGGATCGTGTCGCGCTCGGGGTCGCGCAGGTGGAGGTACTGCGGCAACGTGGCCACGAACTCCTTGGTGCCCACACACGCGGCCACCGCCGACGGCGCCACCGTCACGCCGAGGCGGCGCTCCATCCATGCGGCCGCCGCCTCGCGCAAGGCGGCCGTGCCGATCGACGGCGGGTAGCCGCGGGCGTCGGCGTCTCCCATCGCCTTGGTGACGAACGCCGGCGGCGGGTCACACGGGGTGCCGATCGACAGGTCGACGACGCCGCCCGGGAGCGCGTCCGCCTTCTCCTTCATGGGCGCCAGGCGGTCGTAGGGATAGGGCGGCGGCGTGAAACCCATCGACCGAGGCTACGCGGTGCACGCGAACCCGGCTTTCTGAGGATCTTCGTCGCTCCGGCGACGAAGATCCTCAGAAAGGGTCGGGGGAGGGAGGGTCCGGGGAGGGAGGGTTTCGGGGGGAGGGCGGGTCGGGGGAGGGCGGGTCGGGGAGGGAGGTCGGCGGGAGGGCGGGGTCAGGTGGCCGAGCCGGAGACGACGAACTCCCGGAAGCGGCTCTCGCCCTCGTCGCCGAGCCGGGCGCGGATGCGCGTGCCGGCGTCCTCGTGGGCCTCGACGAGCACCTCGCCCTCGCGGTGGACGGCGGCGACGACGTCGCCCCGGTCGAAGGGCACCAGCAGCTCGACCGTCCGGGCCAGGGCGCGGAGGCGATCGGAGAGCGCGACCAGCATGGCGTCGATCCCCTCCCCCGTCGCGGCCGAGATCATCACCGAGCCGGGATGGGCGTCGAGCAGGGTCTTGGCCTCCGGCGGTGCGATGTCGGCCTTGTTGAACACGACCAGCTCGGGGATGTGGCGCGCCCCGATCTCGTCGAGCACCGCGTGCACCGCCTGGATCTGCGCGTCGGGATCGACGGCCGACGCGTCGACCACGTGGAGGAGCAGGTCGGCCTCGGCGACCTCCTCGAGCGTCGAGCGGAAGGCCTCGACGAGGCCGTGCGGGAGCTTCCGGATGAAGCCGACGGTGTCGGAGAGCAGCACCGTCTCGCCGCCCGGCAGCTGCAGCCGCCGGGTGCGGGGGTCGAGCGTGGCGAACAGCCGGTCCTCGGTGAGCACGCCGGCGTCGGTGAGCCGGTTGAGGAGCGTCGACTTGCCGGCGTTGGTGTAGCCGACGATCGACACGCTCGCGAAGGGCGACTGGCGGCGCTGCTTGCGCTGCACCTCGCGGCGCTTGCGCATCTCCTTCAGATCGTGCTCGAGGTTCTGGATGCGGCGGAGGATGCGCCGGCGATCGGTCTCGAGCTGCGTCTCGCCCGGACCGCGGGTGGCGATCCGCGACGCGCCGCCGCCACCCGCCTGGCGGGAGAGCTGGGCGCCCCGGCCGCGGAGGCGGGGCAGGCGGTGCCGCAGCAGGGCCAGCTCCACCTGGGCCTTGCCCTCCTGGGTGCGGGCGTTCTGGGCGAAGATGTCGAGGATCACGTCGGTGCGGTCGATCGCCGTGCGACCGAGGATCTTCTCGAGGTTGCGCTGCTGCGCCGGCGACAGATCGTCGTCGAACACGACGGTGTCGGCGTCGTGGATCTCGGAGAGCTCGTGGAGCTCCTCCGCCTTGCCCTTGCCGATGTAGGTGGCCGGATCGGGGTCGTGGCGGCGCTGCAGGACGCGATCGACGACGTCGGCGCCCGCGGTGTCGATGAGGAGCGCCAGCTCGTCGAGGTGCTCCTCGACTTCGTCCTCGCTCGACCGCGGGAACACCACCCCGACGACGATGATCTTCTCCCGGAAGCTGCGTTCGATGAGCGACACCCGGTCAGACCTCCACGTCGATGGTGGCGATGCGCTGCGCCGGCCCGGTGAGGGTGGCGTCGTCGCCGGTGAGGGTGACGGTGAGGTCGCCGCCGGGGTTGTGCACGGTGACGGTGCGACCCGTCATCCCCCAGGCCACCGTGGCGGCGACGATTGCGCACGACCCGGTGCCGCAGGCCTCGGTGATCCCCGCGCCCCGCTCGTGGACCCGCATGGTCACGCGGTCGTCGGCGTCGACCCGGACGATCTCGACGTTCACGTCGGGTCGGGCCGCGCCCATCGCTTCGAGATCGACCGAGGCGGGGTCGTCGACGATGCGGACGTGGTGAGGGTTGCCGGTGTCGACCTCGGCCTCGCCCTCCCCGAGGCGGACGACCCGGGCGGGGCCCATCCCGACGCTCGCGGACCGAAGCCCCGGGGCCTCCTCGGGGCCGACGTCGAGCAGCCGCACGCCGGCATCGGTGAGGATCGGGAACCGGCCCTCGGCGGTCCAGCCGGCGTCGACGACCGCTTGGGCGAGGCAGCGGATGCCGTTGCCGCTCATCTCCGCCCGGCTGCCATCGGCGTTGTGCAGCACCATGGTGATGACCCGGGTGGGCGGAGCGGCGGTCCCGGCAGGTGCGTGCTGGTCGGCCGACGGCTCCTCGCCGGCGGTCCCGCCGGCGCCGGACCGGTACCCGGCGATGAGGCCGTCGGCCCCGATGCCGCGCCGGCGGTCGCACAGCGCGATCGCGAGCGCGGCGAGGTCGATCGAGGCGGCGGGTTCGAGCACCACGAGGAAGTCGTTGCCGAGGCCGTGGTGCTTCGTGAGGGTCAGGTGCGGCATCCGGGCATCCAGTCTCCCAACAGGTCGTCGACGACGGCGAGCGGATTGTCGCCGGCGTCGTACCAGCGGATGCGCGGGTCGCGCCGGAACCAGCGCTCCTGCCGCACGGCGAAGGCGCGGGTGCGCCGGATCGCCTCCTCGATGCACGCCTCCAGCGGCTCGCCATCCTCGACGTGGCCGAGGATCTCCCGGTAGCCGAGCGCCTGGCGCGCCGTGCGCGACAGGCCAGCCGGGTGGGAGGCGAGGAGCGTGCGCACCTCCTCGACCAGCCCCTTGGCGATCATGCGCCGGAACCGCTCCTCGATTCGGGCCGCCAGCACGTGGCGCGGCACGCGAAGGCCCACGAGGGCGTAGGGCGACGGCGCGTAGGCCTCGAGACCGGGACCGAACGACGAGAAGGGCCGCCCGCTGCCGAGCGTCACCTCGAGGGCCCGCACGATACGGCGACGGTTGGCCGGCTCCATCCGGGACGCCGCGAGCGGGTCGAGGGCGGCGAGACGCGCGTGCAGCGCCCCGGTGTCGGCCTCGGCCTCGAGCGCGGCGCGCACCTCCGGCCACGCGCCGGGGATGGTGAGGCCGTCGACGACCGCCCGATGGTAGAGACCGGTGCCGCCGACCAGCACCGCGGTGTGGTCGCGCGCCTCGATGCCGGCGATGGCGGCGGTGAAGGCCGCCTGGAACTGCGCCACCGAGAACTCCTCCGACGGGTCGGCGAGGTCGAGCAGGTGGTGGGCCACCTCCTCGCGCTCGTCCGGCGCCGGCTTGGCGGTGCCGATGTCCATCCCGCGGTACACCTGCATCGAGTCGATGCTCACCAGCTCGACGTCGGGCGCGAGCCGGCGGCCGATCTCGAGCGCGACCGCCGACTTACCGGAGGCGGTGGCCCCGACGATGGCGAGGTGGGCCTCAGGCCGAGGCAAGCGGGAGGCGAGTGCGGTGGCGGGGCCGGGCGACGATGTCGACGAGCTCCCCGGTGAGGTGATGAGGAGCGGCGCCCGTCACGCGCACGGTTGCGTAGGCGCCGGCGCCGAGCGGGGCGCTCGGGAAGTGGACCAGCTTGTTCTGTCGCGTGCGCCCCGTGAGCACCTCGGGATCCTTGCGGCTGGGTCCTTCGACCAGGACCTCCTCGACCCGGCCGACGCGATCGTGGTGCTTGCGCAGCGCGGACCGCTCGATCACGACCTTCAGCTGGTCGAAGCGCTCCTGCACGATGTCGGCCGGCACGAAGCGGTCGGTCATCGCCGCGGCCTCGGTGCCGGGACGAGGCGAGAACTGGAAGGTGTAGGCGCTGTCGAACTCGGCGGCGGCGGCCACCTCGAGCGTGCGATCGAAGTCGGCGTCGGACTCGCCGGGGAAGCCCACGACGATGTCGGTGGTGACGGCGAGGTCGGGCACCGCGGCGCGGGCCGCGGCCAGCTTCTCGAGGTAGCGCTCGGCGGTGTAGCCCCGGTGCATGGCCGCGAGCACGCGGTCGCTGCCCGCCTGGAGCGGGTAGTGGAGGTGCTCGCACACCGTGCCCACCTCGGCCATCGCCGCGATCGTCTCGGGACGCAGGTCCTTGGGGTGTGGGCTCGTGTAGCGCACGCGGCGGATCCCGTCGACGGCGCCGACGCGGCGTAGCAGCTCGGCGAACAGCGGCCGGCGCTTGGTGAGGTCGCGCCCGTAGGAGTTGACGTTCTGGCCGAGCAGGGTGACCTCGGTGACGCCGGCGGAGGCCAGCCCGTGCACCTCGGCGACGATCTCGTCGAGCGGCCGGCTGATCTCCTTGCCCCGCACCGAGGGGACGATGCAGAACGCACACGAGTTGTTGCAGCCGACCTGGATGGTGACCCACGCCGCCCAGGGCACGTCGCGGCGCACCGGGAGCGCGCTCGGGAACTCCTGCGCCTCCTCGAAGATCTCGAGGATCGGGCCCTCGAGCTCGGCGCGGCGGAGCAGCGCGGCCACGTTGGCGACGTTGTGGGTGCCGAACACGACGTCGACGTGAGGGGCCCGCTGCTGGATGAGCCCCTGGTCCTTCTGCGCCATGCACCCGCCGACCGCGATCTGCAGCCCCGGCCGGCGGGCCTTGGCCGCCTTCAGGTGGCCGAGGTTGCCGTAGAGGCGATTGTCGGCGTTCTCCCTGATCGTGCACGTGTTGAGGACGACGACGTCGGCGTCATCGGCGCTGTCCGCGGCGACCAGCCCCTCGGCCTCGAGCAGCCCCGCGATCCGCTCCGAGTCGTGCTCGTTCATCTGGCACCCGAAGGTGCGGACGAAGTAGCGGCGCGGCTCGGTCACTCCCCCAGGATAGGGGTGGTCACGACGACTGCCGGAGGCGACCCGGTCGTCGCCGCACCCGGCGCGGCACCGTCGAGCGGTGCGAACGCGACCTCGTGGCCGTCACGCATGTCGAGCGCGACCGGACGGCGGTGCTGGCGATCCTCGACGAGCATCCGGATCGCCGTGCGGTTCTCACCGTCGATCTCGATGTCGGCGAAGGTCGGCACGCAGATCAGGTCGATGCCGGACGCCGCCACGAACCCGCGTGCGATGGCGATGGCCTTGATCGCCTGGTTGAGCGCTCCCGCGCCGACGACCTGGACCTCGCAGGCCCCGGCCTGACGGAGCACGCCAGCGAGCGCGCCCGCACATGCGTTGGGGTTCGACTTGCTCGAGACTTTCAGGACTTCCATCGGGCGGCCCCCCAACACTTGCTGTCGCCGTGGCCGCGTACTTCGACGCCGGCCGGGCGCTCCCCTGCCGGTTTCGTACGATTCCCGCGCCTTCGTCCCGACCGCGGAACGCGGCGCGGGCGGAGGTGCGAGCCTCGCTCGAACCCCCGCCCGGCCTCGAACGGCCTTGACCCTCGGGTCAGTCGTCGAGCGAGATGGGCTCTTCGTCCGCGGGGTCGGTGCCGAGCACGTCGGCAGGGTCGATCTCGCCGATGCCGGCGGCCTTCCGGACCCGCTCGTAGAGCTCGATCATGAGCTCGGGGCTCTCGGCGAGGAACGTCTTCACGTTCTCCCGGCCCTGGCCGAGCTGCTCGCCCTCGTAGGTGTACCAGGCACCCGACTTCTTCACGAGGCCCAGGTCGACGCCGATGTCGAGCAGGGAGCCCTCACGGCTGATGCCCCGGCCGTACATGATGTCGAACTCGCACTGCTTGAACGGCGGCGCAACCTTGTTCTTGACGATCTTGACCCGCGTGCGGTTGCCGGTCACCTCGGCCCCGTCCT
>DATAKR010000129.1:0-9063 GCA_036261495.1 Acidimicrobiales bacterium
GGCGGCCCGCCGTCCGTGATGGGCCGAAAGGCCCGAGCCGGCGGGCCGTCGCGCTCATCTGCTCCGGAGCGACCGCCCACACGGCGGCCCAGCGCTCTTCCTGGTTGAATCGCCGCGTCGACGCGCCGCACGACATGACCACGGGGGTGGGCGGATGGATCAGGAAGCGATCGATCGGGCCGTGGGGCTCGCAGGGCTCTCGCTCCCCTCCCGTGTCGCGGTCGAGATCGCCGGCGGCGACCCGATCTACCGCTCGCCGCACCGCCTCGGCGAGGGCGCCGCGGTGGCGCGGTTGCTCACCGGCGTGGCCGCCAACGAGCTCTGGCGTCTCCGGGGGCATCCCAGCCAGCACCTGCGCGTTGACGCGAGACACGCGGCGGCCGCGCTCCTGTCGTTCGCCCACCTCGCCTACCTCGACGACACCCGGCGACCGCAGCTCGACGCCCGCAACGCGCGGCTCGCCTTCATCGCGGAGGCTCGCGACGGCCGTCACATGCAGCTCCACGGCTCGTTCCACGACACGCCGGCGATCCTCGACGAGCTGGGCCTCGACGACACCGCCTCGAAGGACGACATCGCGGCCGCGGTGCGCCGGCGCGACGCCTTCGAGCTGGAGGCCGCCTTCATCGAGCGCAGGGTCTGTGGAGGCGTGGTGATGTCACGGGACGAGTGGGCGGCCCACCCGCAGGGACGAGCGATCGCGGACCTGCCGGTCGTCACGATCACCCGCATCGGCGACGCGCCCCCCGAAGCGCTGCCGCCCGGCGACCGTCCGACGAGCGGCATCCGTGTCCTCGACCTCACGCGCGTGCTGGCCGGTCCCACGTGCGCGAAGACGATCGCCGAGCACGGTGCCGACGTGCTCCACGTGTCGGCGCCGCACCTCGAGCGGGGCGGCCCGTTCGAGGTCGAGACGGGCATCGGGAAGCGCCAGGCGGTCGTCGACCTCGACACCGCCGGCGGGGCGCGCACCATGGATGCGCTCGTCGAAGGCGCCGACGTGTTCTCGCAGGGGTACCGGCTCGGCACACTCGCCCGGCGGGGCTTCGCCCCCGAGCAGGTGGCGGCCCGGCGCCCGGGGATCGTCTACGTGTCGGAGAACTGCTACGGGCACGTCGGCCCGTGGGCGGAGCGTCCCGGGTGGGAGCAGCTGGGCCAGGCCGCCACGGGCATGTCGTACCGAGAGGGCCGGTCGGCGCCGGACGGCGTGCCCCGCCTCGCGCCGGCCGCGGTGAACGACTACTCCACCGGCTTCTTCGCCGCCTACGGGGCCATGCTGGCCCTGGCCCGGCGGGCCACCGAGGGTGGGTCGTGGCACGTCCAGGTGTCGCTGAGCCAGACGTGCATGTGGTACCAGCGCCTCGGCGACGACAACGACCTCGAGCACGCGCAGCTCGGGGACGTGTCGCCCTTCCTGACCGAGATGGACACCCCATCGTATGGTCGCATCCGCTACCTCGCGCCCGCCCTCGAGATGCCGGCGACGCCGCCGCGCTGGGACCTCCCGCCGTCCCCGCAGGGCGCCCACCCCGCCGAGTGGCTCCCCCGCTGAGGGAGAGGCGCCGACCCGCCACGGTGGATCACCCGCCGACCCGCGCCTCGTAGTCGGCGATCGCCCTGTCGCCCTGCGCCGCCGCGTCGCTCAGCGCCTTGGCCGGGTCGGCGCCTTGGAACACGCTCTCCTCGGCCGACACGATGGCGCGCCGGACGCCTTCGAAGTCACCGATGAGGGCTCCGGCCGAGGCGGTGTTCTCCTGGCCGGCGAGCAGCTGGTCGTAGGCAACACGGAAGCCCGGCGTCTTGGCCCAGAGGTCGGTGATGGTCGGGAGCTGCACCGACTTCTCGTTGATCGGGATGTAACCGGTGCCCGCGGCCCAGTCGGCCATCTGCTGGGGTTCGGTGAGGAAGCGGGCGAACCGCCACGCCGCCTCCTGCTTCTCGGGCGCGTTCTTGTCGGGGATGTAGAGCGCCGACCCGGCGACGACGGTGCCGCCGCCGCCGGTGCCGGGCCCGGGGAGCTTGGCGGTGCCGAGGCTGACGTCCTTGTACTGGCCGCTGGCGAGCAGCTGCACTGCGGTGCCGAGCACGGCGGAGGTGTCGACCGTCATGCCGGCGACGCCGTTCGCCACGGCGAACATGTTGTCGTAGCCCGAGGCCGGCATGGTCTGCAGCACGCCGTCCTTCGACATCTGCGCCAGCCACTGGAAGATCGCCTGGCCCTGCGCGCTGTCGAAGGCCGTCTTGGTGGCGCGCTTGTCGCGGCCGTTGCCGTTGTTGACGAAGGGCTGGCCCGCCATCGCCAGCCACTCCTCCAGGTGCCACGTCTCGATCTTCAGCGCGATGCCGTACTTCGTGACACCCGATGCCTGCATCTTCTGCGCCGCGGTGCGCACCTCGTCGAGCGTGGTCGGCGGCTTGTCGGGATCGAGCCCGGCCTTCTGGAACGCGACCCGGTTGTAGTAGAGGACCGGGTTCGACACCGAGAACGGCAGCGCGTACTGGACGCCGCGCACCGTGTAGTAGGCGTTGACCCGCGGGATGAGGTCATCGACGGGGTACTTGTCGGCGCGGATGCACGACTCGACCGGCAGGATGCTCTTGCTGTCGATCATGAGCTGCTGGTCGACGTCTTGGATCTGCACCAGGTCGGGCAGCGTGCCGCCGCCGAGCGCCGCCTTGTAGTTGGTGAGCGTGTCGTCGTAGCTCGTCTCGTTGACGAGCTGCACGCGCACGTCGGGCTGCGAGGCGTTGAACCGGTCGGTGAGCGCCTTGAGCGTCGCCTCGTTCGCCATGCTCATCGAGTGCCACATCGTGATGGTCACCGGCTTGCTCGCCGCCTTCGCGATGGCGCCGAGGGGGCAGGCGGGCAGGTCGCTCGGCTTCGCCGTGGGCGATCCCTTCGACCCGCCGCCTCCCCCACCACACGCGGCGAGCACGAGGCCGGCGAGGGCGAGGCCGGCGATCGGGCGGGACAACGACAGACGGCGGCGATGACGGACGAGGCGCGGCATGGCGTTATCCCTTCACGGCGCCCGCGGTGAGTCCGCGGACGAGCTGCTTCTGGAACAGGACGAGGAGGACGAAGATCGGGAGCGCGGCGATGACCGTCCCGGCGAAGGTCACGTTGATCTGGTCGATGCTCGTGGCGCGGAGCTGCCGCAACCCGATCTGCACGGTGCGGACCGAGTCGCTCTCGGTCACGATCAGCGGCCACAGGTACTGGTTCCACGCGAGCAGGAACGAGAACACCGACAGGGCGCCGATCGCCGGGCGCGCGAGCGGCACGACGACGCGGAACATGAAGCGCCAGTGGCCGTAGCCGTCGAGCGCGGCCGCGTCGCGCAGGTCCTGGGGCACGGTCAGGAACGCCTGGCGCAGCAGGAAGGCGCCGAACCCCGACGCCATGAAGGGCACGATCAGCGCGGCATAGGAGTTGAACCACCCCAGCGCCACGACCGTCTGGCGGTTGATGATGAGGGTCACCTCGCCCGACACCATGAGCGTGGCGAGGAAGACGACGAACAGCGTCCGCTTGAGCGGGAACCGCAGGAACGCGAAGGCGTAGGCGGCGAAGACCGCGGTCATCACCTGGGCCACGGTGATGAGCCCGGCGACCACGAAGCTGTTGCGGAGGTAGAGGCGGAGCTTGCCCGCATCCATCGCCGTGGAGTAGGAGTGCCACTGCGGATCGTCCGGGAACAACCGCGGCGGGCGGGCCGCGATCTGATCGGGCTTGAGCAGCGAGTTGATGATCGTCACCACGATCGGGAACAGCACGATCACCGCCATCACGACGAGCACCGTGTAGCGGAGGGTGGTGCGCACGCGGTGGCGGGGCCTCCGGCTCGCCGGCAGGGCGACGCGCTCAGCGCTCATAGGAGACCCGCCGTTCGAGGAAGCGAAGCTGCACGAGCGTGAGGACGAGCGTCACCGCGAAGAGGGAGATGGCGATCACCGCGGCGACGCCGTCGTTGTTGCTCTTGAAGGCCTGTTGGTAGAGGTAGTAGGTGAGCACGCGGGTGCGGTTCAGGGGCCCGCCCTCGGTCAGCAGGTCGATCTGGCCGAACGCCTGGAACGCGTTGATCGAGCCGATCACGACGGCGAAGAACACAGTCGGGGTCAGCAGCGGGAACGTCACCCGCCAGAAGCGCAGCCAGGGCGAGGCGCCGTCGACCGACGCGGCCTCGAGGAGATCGTCGGGCACGCCCTGCAGCGCGGCCGACATGAGGATGAAGGTGAACCCGAGGTTCTGCCACACGGTCACCGCGGCGACGGCCGGCAGCGCCCACGTCGGGTCCTGCAGGATGCCGGTGCCACCCGTCTGGCCGAGCATCCACGTCACGAGGCCGACCGTCGGGTTGAGCAGCGTGAAGAAGATCACCGACGCGACCGCGACCGACGTGGCGACGGTCGACGAGAAGATCGTTCGGAACACGCCGATCCCGCGCAGCGTCTGGTGGGCGAGCACCGCGAGGCCGAGGCCGAGGGCGATCCCGGGCGCCACGGTCAGCAGCCCGAACTTCACGGTGATCCAGAGGCTGCTCCGGAACTCGGAGGACGTCAGGACGCCCGAGATCTGGTCGAGGCCGACGTAGCGCTTCGGCAGCCCGGGAAACGGTGGCGTCCGGTAGAAGGCCAGCGAGAAGGTCTTCACGAGCGGATAGAAGACGAACACGGCGAACGCGACCAGCGACGGCAGGAGCAGCAAGTACGCGAGCGCTCCCTCGCGGACGCGGCGCTCCCGGACCGTCCGCCGCCGCCGGCCCGCTCCCATGAAGGTGCTAGCCATCGATGCGATCCCCGGTCGCGGCGTCGAAGACGTGCAGGGCCGCGGTGGGAGCGCTCAGCTTGACGGCGTCGCCGCTCCGGAACGGCTCGCCGGATCCGGGCGTCCGCACGATCACCAGGTCACCGGTCTCGAGCCCGCAGACGACGAGGCGTTCGTGGCCGAGCGACTCGACGAGCGTCACCGTCGCGGGCAGCACGCCACCGTCGATCGTCAGGGCCTCGGGCCGGACGCCGAGCACGACCTCGGCGGCACCGCTGGCGGCCACGGCGGCCGAGGTGGCGGCGGGGAGAGGGAGCGTCGCGCTGCCCACCGCGACCGCCAGCCCTTCTCCCTCGTCGACGACCCGCCCGGCGACCGTGTTCATCGGGGGGCTGCCGATGAACCGGGCGACGAAGAGATTGGCCGGCCGGTCGTACACCTCCTGGGGCGGCCCGACCTGCTGCAGGGCACCGTCGGTCAGCACCGCGATCCGGTCGCCCATGGTCATGGCTTCGACCTGATCGTGGGTGACGTAGATCACCGTGGTGGCGAGGCGCCGGTGCAGCTCGATCAGCTCGGCGCGGGTCTGCACCCGGAGCTTGGCGTCGAGGTTCGAGAGCGGCTCGTCCATCAGGAAGACGAGGGGCTGCCGCACGATGGCCCGGGCGAGGGCGACGCGCTGGCGCTGCCCGCCCGACAGCGCCGCCGGCTTGCGATCGAGGAGCGGGCCGAGGTCGAGGGCCCGGGCGGCCTCCCGCACCGCCGCGTCGCGCTCCGGCTTCGGCACGTGGCGCGCCGCGAGGGGGAACTCGATGTTCCGGCGCACGGTCATGTGCGGGTACAGGGCGTAGCTCTGGAACACCATCGCCACGTCGCGGTCCTTGGCCTCGAACCCCTCGACGGCCTCGCCACCGATCTCGATCGTGCCCTCGGACGCTTCCTCGAGGCCGGCCACGAGCCGCAGCACCGTCGACTTGCCACACCCCGACGGGCCGAGCAGGACGAGGAACTCCCGGTCGTGCACCTCGAGGTCGAGCGCGTCGACGGCGACCACGTCGCCGAAGCGCTTCGTGACGCCCGTCAGCCGGACGTCACCCCGTGGTCGTCGCCCCGAGTCGGAGCTGGCCTCGCGCGTGTCCGGGAGCGCCATCGAGGTCGACGGTACGGGGACCCCTAGACCGTCTCCTAGGGACCTTCGGCCCCACGTCGGGGCTTTGCGTCGGTACGGTGCACGCTCGATGCCGGCGCCGGTCGCGGTGACCCTCGACGTGCCCGCCCGCGATGCCGAGGTCGCGGCCGACGCCCTGTGGGTCGCGGGCGCGGGCGCCGTGGCCGAGTCGAACGCCGGCGGCCTCGTACGCCTCGTCGCCGCGTTCGATGACGAGGAGGCGGCGCGAGCCGCGGTACGCGATGCGGTGCGCGTGGCGCCTACCTCGCACCTCGCCGCCATCGGTGCCGTCGAGGACGGCTGGCAGGACGAGTGGCGCCGCTACGCGACGATCACCCGCGCCGGGGCGTTCGTGATCCGCCCGGCCTGGCTGCCGCTGCCGGCCGACCTCGCCGCGTCGGAGTCCATCGTCGTCGACCTCGACCCCGGGCGGGCCTTTGGCGACGGATCACACCCGACGACACGGCTCGCGGTGACGGCGATGGCGCCGCTGGTGGCGGACCGGCGTGTGACGGTGCTCGACGCCGGCTGCGGGAGCGGCGTCGTCTCCGTGGCGGCCGCCCTCCTCGGTGCCCGGGTCACGGCGATCGACCGCGACCCCGAAGCCGTCGACGTCACCCGTCGCAACGCGGCCCGCAACGGTGTCGAGGTCGACGCGCACCTGTGCGCGCTCGACCGTTTCGACGCCCGGGCGGCTCGCGGTTACGACGTGGTGGTCGTGAACCTCGGCGGCACCGTCGTGGTCGTCGACACCGCCGCCGTCCTCGCCCCGCTCGTCGCGGACGGCGGGGCACTCGTCGTGTCGGGGATCCTCGCGGGAGCGGAGCGTCCTGCCGTCGACGCGCTCGCCACCGCGGGGCTCACCCTGGCGCGGCGCCTCGAGGAGGACGGCTGGTGCGCCGTCGTCGTGCGCCGCTGACTCAGCTCTTCGTGCAGGTGGCCTGGACGATGCCGTCGCCGCTTACCGCGCCGCCGGTGCCCGTGAACGCGAACGTGCCCGAGACCTTGGTGGCCTCGACCTTCAGCTTCTGGTCCGAGGCCGAGCTGGCGAGGTTCGTGGCGACCGAGCCGACGGTGCCGGTGTAGAGCATCTGGACCGTCTCCATCGTCCCGGTGGTCATCGGCTTGCGCTGGATCGAGATGGTGAAGTCGCGGCCTCCGGCGTTGCCCTTGCCCTGGATGTCGACGAGCGCCTGGTCGCCCGTGCCGAGGCTGCACGTGGGGGCGTCGAAGTTGGCGGTCTCGCCGGCGATGGTGATGCTGCCCGAGCCGGTGCCCTTCGCCAGGGTCGAGCTGGTGGTGCTCGACGATCCGCCCTGGGCGGGCGCGGCGGTCTTGCTGCTGCTGTTGCTGTCACCGCCACACGCCGCGGCGAGCAGGGCGACGAGGGCGAGGGCGAGAGCGAGCACGGCGGGAACACGGCGGGACGACATCAGAACTCCTCAGTAGCGAAACCGGCCGCCACGGTGCCAGCGCCTCTGCGGGCACACCAAATTCGGCACCGAGCGTGCCGTCCATTCCCGTGCAAACCGGGGCAAAACCGTGCACACCGATCATCCGCGGCCGGCGTGCGGGCCACCGGTAACGTCGCCGATGTGCAGGTGGACCGGCTCGAGCACCGCATCCGCGCCGTCCCCGGCGTGGTTGCGTGCCAGCTCACCGGCGCCGCCGCGCTGGTGCTCGTGGCGCCTGGCACCGACGCCAGGGGCGTGCACGCGGCCGTGACCGCGGTCCTCCTCGACGCCGCCGCGGCGATGCCCGTGCAAGTGCTCGGGGCGGCACCAGCGAGCGCCGGCGGCCGGCGCCGGCGCCGTCACGCGCTCGCGCTCGTGGGGTCCGCGGCCGCACTCTCGGTCGGCGTCGCGGCCGCGGCGACGATCACCCCGATCGACGCCGGACGGTCGACGGGGTCCGGCGCGCCGGCCCGCAGCACGGCGGGATCGCCGCAGCTGTCCGCCTCGCCCCACCGCAGTACGGGCGCCACCGCCGACGCGATCACCCGGGCCGGCCTGGCCGCGGAGCCGATCGCCACCGAGATCGCTCGGGGCGAGGCGCCTGACGCGCGTCACGCGCCCGACGCCGTCGATGGCGGCGACGCCCCGATGCTCCTCGCCATCCCGCTGCCGGGCGCGATCGCCGCTGCCGCGGCCGCCACCCCGGCGGCTCGGTTCGACGCCGCGACCGACGTCGGCGACGCGGCGTCATCGCCCACGTCGCCCGCCGGTGGGCCGGCCGAGGCGGACGACCGCACCGCCGACCCCCCGGTGCTCGTGGCCACGGCTGACCCGACGCCCGGGGCGCGGCAGCCCCAGGGGCGAGCCCGCCGGGTCCGTCGGGGGTTCGCCCTGCCCCGCCCTCCGCTCCCGGCCGTGCCCGCCGGCGCGGCCTCTGAGGTCGCCACCGCCGAAGGCGCCCGGAGCGGCACCGACACCGCCGCCGACCCGGGCCGCGCCGGGCACGCCGGCCGCGCACGCGGGCGCCGGTGACCGAGCAGTCGCTGGTCGTCCAGACCCTGGCGTACGCCGCGCTCGACGCGCTCCGGCTCGCCATCCCCCTCGACCTGTGCGCGTACCTGCACGAGGCCGACGGGGCCGGCCCCCAGCTCTACCTGCGCGCGCCCGACCTCTCATCCCTCGATGCGTCGAAGGCCTTCGACCTGTTCACCGCGCTCCGTGACGCCCTCGACCGCATCACCGACGACGACGCCCCCACGACCACCGTCGCCGGCTTCCGGGCGTCGGCCGTCGTCACCCGAGGGACCGCCTCCCGCGGGCTGTTCGTGCTCGGCCGCCGCGAGACCGCCCTCGATCCGCGCGAGGCCGCGGCCGCCGAGGAGATCGGCCGGGCCATGGGCGATGCCTGCCACACCATCGAGGCGGCGGGCGACTCCCGGAGCGGTACACCGGAGCCGCGGTCGGTGGGCGTGCAGGTGACCGACGGCGTCGTCCGCGCCACGGTCACGCTCGCGACCCGCACTGGACGCGTCGAGGGGCGCGGCGAGGCCCGAGCCACCGGTGACGCCGTGGCCGGGGCGGTGCTCGACGCGGTCGCCCCGGACGTCAAGCTCGCCGACGTCACCGAGGGAACGGTCGCCGGCGAGCGCATCGTGCTCGTGCTCGTCCGCGAC